>JBMOJJ010000422.1:0-2858 GCA_049315845.1 Rhodoferax sp. | reverse complement strand
GGTTGCGCCCGGCGCCGCCTGACCCGGATCGACGGCCCCGCACAGCAGGTGCGCCCAGCGCTGCTCGCGGGCGCCCGGCGCGCGGGCCAGTTTGACCACCATCGGGCCGCCTTTTTCGGGCGGGCGGTCCTGCAGTTCTTCCAGAAAGCCCTCCACCGACGAGATATCGGCGAACTTGTACCAGCGTTCTGTGTTCAGCCGCAGTTCACCGGCGGTCTGCGGACCGCGCAGCATCAGCAGACCGAGCAGCACGGCCGCCTGCTCGAAGACGCCGGCGCCGCGCTGGAAGTTGTGCTCGAAGCGGGCGCTGCGCCCACCGCTCACGCTGCGCGCCAGACCGGCGCTGATCAGCGTGTCGAGCGCGCCGGCGACCTGCGCCTCGTCGAGTTCCATCAGTGGCTCGCGACTGGTCTTCTGGTTGCAGCCCAGCAGCAGCGAGTTCAGTGTCAAGGGATAGCTGTCAGGCACGGTGCGGGCTTTTTCCATCAGGGTGCCAAGCACGCGGGCCTCTACGGGGGTCAGGGTCATAATTCGCTCAGGTATGAAAAACATCGTTATTTTGATCTCAGGAGGCGGCTCCAATATGGCGGCCATTGTGAACGCCGCCCGGCGCGACGCCTGGAAGGACAAACTTGGAGCCCATGTCGCTGCTGTCATCAGCAACCGCACCGACGCCAAAGGCCTGGCTTTTGCGGCGCAGCAGGGTATTGCAACGGCTGAGCTGGATCACAAGGGATTTGCGTCACGTGAAGCCTTCGACGCCGCACTGGCCGAATTGATTGCCCGTTACCAGGACCCAGGGCAGCCGCTGCTGCTTGTACTGGCCGGTTTTATGCGCATCCTGACACCCGGCTTTGTCAGTCGCTATGAGGGCCGTCTGCTCAATATTCACCCCTCGCTGCTGCCGGCCTTCCCGGGTTTGCACACGCACCAGAGAGCGCTCGATGCCGGTTGCAAGGTGGTCGGCGCGACGGTACACCAGGTGACGGCCGAACTCGATCACGGATCCATCCTGGCGCAGGCGGTTGTACCGGTCTTGCCGGGCGACACGGCTGACACGCTGGCGGCGAGGGTCTTGACCCAGGAGCATTTGATCTATCCGCAGGCGATTGCAGACTTGTTGCGGCATTCTTGAGGCGACGAGCGTCGGTGGCTTGCGCTTGCCGCAGCCACCTTGCCGGAAGGACGGGGGACAGCCGCGGAGCTGAGTGCCTCACCAGTCTGCGGCGTGACGCCCGCCATGGGACAATCCGCGCCTATGCATCCCAAAGCCCTGCTTGAAGCCTGTTCTGAACTGGTCCGGCTCAGCCTCAAATTTGACCACCCGACCGACGCCATTGTGTCGCGCTTCTTCCGTGACAACCGGGGCCTGGGGCCGCGCGAGCGCGCCACGCTTTCGGGCACCGTCTACAACGTGCTGCGAAAGAAACTCCTGTATGACCACTGCGCGCCCTCCGGCAGCGGCCCGAAAGAGCGGCGACTGGCGATACTGGGCTTTTACGGCCCCGGCGATTTTCTGCGCAGTGCGCTGAGCGAACAGGAAAAGAACTGGCTCGATCAGTGCGAGAAGATCGATCCGGCCGATTTGATGGAGCGCCATCGCCACAACCTGCCGGAGTGGCTGGTGCAGCCCTTGAAGGAGCAGTTGGGCGCGCAATTCTGGCCGCTGGCGCAGAGCCTGAGCCAGGGCGCGGGGCTCGATCTGCGGGTCAATGCGCTCAATGCCAAGCGTGACGAGGTGCAGAAGGAACTGGCAAAGGCCGGCATCAAGGCGCTGCCAACGCCCTATTCACCGCTGGGCCTGCGGATTGCCGGCAAGCCGACGCTGAACAAGCTCGATGCGTTCACGCGCGGCGCATTCGAAGTTCAGGACGAAGGCTCGCAGTTGCTGGCGATGCTGCTGGACGCCAAGCGCGGCGAGATGGTGGTCGATTTTTGCGCCGGCGCCGGCGGCAAGACGCTGGCCATCGGTGCCGGCATGCGCAACACCGGTCGCCTGTATGCATTCGACACCTCGGCGCACCGGCTCGATGCGCTCAAGCCGCGCCTGGCGCGAAGCGGCCTGTCCAATGTGCATCCGGCCGCGATCGCGCATGAGCGTGATGACCGGATCAAGCGTCTGTCGGGCAAGATCGACCGGGTGCTGGTCGATGCGCCCTGTTCGGGTCTGGGAACTTTGCGGCGCAATCCTGATCTGAAATGGAGACAGAGCCTGGGACTGGTGGAGCAGATGGCTGTCGCCCAGTCCGCCATTCTTCAAAGCGCATCGCGTCTGCTGAAGTCCGGCGGTCGTCTGGTCTATGCGACCTGCAGCCTGCTGGTGCAGGAAAACGAAGCGGTTGCGCAGGCCTTCTCCGAGTCGAACAAGGATTTCCTGCCGCTGGACGCTGGCGGGCTCCTGTCCACCCTGAAGGTCGATGCCGCTGCCACGCTGTGCAGTGGCGGCGACAATGGGCAGCGCTATCTGCGGCTGTGGCCGCACCAGCACCAGACCGATGGCTTCTTTGCCGCGGTCTGGCAAAAAGTGTGATTTTTTTGGAAGATTCGAGAAATATGTTGTTATCTGATTCCCCGATCCTGAGCGCTGTGCTGGATTGGCTGGCGCACGGGTTCTGGGATCTGGCCTGGTGGCAAATCATGTTGCTGACCCTGGCCATGACCCACGTCACCATGATCAGCGTGACGGTGTTCTTGCACCGCCATCAGGCGCACCGAGCGCTTGATCTGCACCCGCTGGCCGCGCATCTGTTCCGCTTCTGGCTCTGGCTGACGACCGGCCAGGTGACCAAGGAGTGGGCGTCCATTCACCGCAAGCACCACGCCAAATGCGAGCAACCCGATGATCCGCACAGTCCGCA
>JBMOJJ010000421.1:0-2860 GCA_049315845.1 Rhodoferax sp. | reverse complement strand
ACAAATGGCTGGGTCGCAACATCTGCCGTTACCGCAGCGAGGAATACGACAAGACCTACCGCGCTGGCGAACAGGAACTCGACCCGGTCAAGCGGGCGGCCCTGTTCATTCGCCTGAACGACATGGTGGTCAAGGACAACGCGGTGATTCCGCTGATCACGCGGCCTCGCGCCCGTGGTGCCAACCTGAAGCTGGTCTCCACCCTGTCCGGTTGGGATCTGGATTTCTCGACGCTGCAGAACTGGTACCGGGAAGCCTGATCGCTTAAGCAGAAGGCGCAGCCGTGGGTTCTTACATTTTTCGGCGGCTGCTGATCGCCCTGCCCAGCTTGCTTGGTATCAGCGTCGTGCTGTTCACCGTGCTGGCGCTGGCGCCGGGCGATCCGTTCGAGGAACTGGCGACCAACCCCAATGTGCCGGCCGAGGTGCGCCTGCTCCTTCGCGCCAAGTTTGGCCTGGACGATCCGATCTGGCAGCGCTACTTTCGCTGGCTGAGCGCGATGATGCAGGGTGACTGGGGTTTTTCCTTCATCAGCCGGGTCGATGTCGACAAGTTGATTCTGCAACGCGTCCCGGTGACGCTGGCGGTGATCGGCGCCTCGCAGATTCTGGCCTTGCTGATCGCGCTGCCGGTGGGTATTTATTCAGCAGCCAAGCCCTACTCCTGGTTCGACCGCATCGCCAGCACGCTGGCCTTTATCGGCTTCTCGTTGCCAACGTTTTTTACCGGCTTGCTGCTGATCTATCTGTTTTCGATCACGCTCGGATGGTTGCCCTTTGTCTACAGCTCCGACATCTCGGCCACCGGGTGGCAGTGGTGGTGGGAACAGCTGCGCCAGTCCATCATGCCGGTGCTGGTGCTCGGGCTGTTTCAGGCGGCCAGCTGGACGCGCTATGTGCGCTCGGCCATGCTCGATGTGATCCGCCTTGACTACGTGACAACCGCGCGCAGCAAGGGACTCAAGGAGCGTGTGGTGGTGATGAAGCACGTGGTGCGCAATGCCTTGATTCCGGTGGTGACGCTGGTGGCCATGCAGATGCCAGCGGTCTTTGGCGGTGCCATTGTCACCGAGCAGATTTTCCGCATTCCGGGCATCGGCTCGCTGCTGATCGATGCCATCCTGCGCAACGACACGCCGGTCATCATGGCGGTGACCTTTGTCTTTGCCTGTCTCGTGATTCTCTTTAACCTGATTGCCGACTTGCTTTATGGCTGGCTTGACCCCCGCATCAGTTACCGCTAGTGCGGCGGCTCCCCGTCCTCAGGTCTCGCTGGCGCGTGAGGCCTGGCGCCGCTTTGGTCGGCACAAGATGGCGCTGCTGAGTCTGATACTGCTGCTCACCATGGTGTTGCTTGTCTTCGTGGGACCGATGGTCTGGAAGGTGGCGATCAATGACATTGACTTCACGGCACGCCTGAAGCCTCCGTCCTACGCGCACCCGCTGGGTACCGACGACCTGGGTCAGGATCTGTTGGCGCGCATTCTGTACGGTGGGCGCATCTCGCTGGCGGTGGGGCTGGCCGCGATGGGCATGGCGCTGCTGGTGGGGGTGACCATAGGTGCTATTGCCGGCATCTCGCGCGGCTCGGTCGATGCGGCGCTGATGTGGCTGACCGATCTCTTTCTCTCGCTGCCGCAGTTGCCGCTGTTGCTGCTGCTGATCTATCTGTTTCGGGAAGGCCTGAAGGTCCTGTTCGGGCCGGAGGTGGGCGTCTTCCTCCTGATTGTGCTGGTGATCGGCGGCTTTCGCTGGATGCCGGTGGCACGCCTGGTGCGCGCCCAGTTTTTCTCGCTGCGCGAGAAGGAGTACGTGGAGGCGGCGCGGGCGCTGGGGGCTTCCACGCTGCGCCAGGTGGTGCGGCACATTCTGCCCAACACGCTGGGCCCGGTGATCGTCGCTGGCACCATCGACGTGGCGGCAGCCATCATTGCCGAATCCACACTGTCGTTTCTGGGTCTCGGTTTTCCGCCCGACATTCCGACCTGGGGCCGCATCCTGTTTGATGCCAAGGACTACATGGACGTGGCACCCCACTGGGCCATGTTCCCCGGCATTGCGATCTTCCTCACGGTCCTCACCATCAATTTCATTGGTGACGGTCTGCGTGATGCGCTTGATCCACGCAAGGTGATGTGAACGTGACGCAACGCCTGCTCGATATTCGTGGCCTGAAGACGCATTTCAAGACCGATGATGGTTGGCTGCGTGCGGTCGACGGTGTCGACATCGGCATTGACCGCGGCGAGACCGTGTGCGTGGTGGGCGAGTCGGGTTGCGGCAAGTCGGTCACGGCGATGTCGGTGCTCAAACTGCTGCCCATGCCGCCGGGTCGCATTGTGGCCGGGCAGATCCTGTGGCAGGGGCGCGACATCGTTCCGATGCAGGAAGATGCCATGCAGCAAATCCGGATGAAAGAGATTGCCATCGTCTTCCAGGAGCCGATGACCTCACTCAACCCGGTTTATACGGTGGGCGAGCAGATTGCCGAGGGCCTGCGCTTGCACGAAGGACTGGACCGCAAGCAGGCACTGGAGCGTGCGGTGGAGATGCTCAAGCTGGTGCGCATCCCGACGCCGGAGCGGCGCGTGCACGACTTTCCGCATCAGTTTTCTGGCGGCATGCGTCAGCGAGTGATGATTGCCATGGCCTTGTCGTGCAAGCCGCAGTTGCTGATTGCCGACGAGCCAACCACAGCGCTCGATGTCACCATTCAGGCCCAGATTCTGGATCTGCTGGCCGAACTCAAGGCCGAGCTCGGGATGGCCATTCTGCTGATCACGCACGCCATGGGTGTCGTGGCGGAGGTGGCACAGCGGGTGGTCGTGATGTACGCGGGCAAGGTGGTCGAAGAGGCGCTG
>JBMOJJ010000077.1:0-12877 GCA_049315845.1 Rhodoferax sp. | reverse complement strand
GGTCCGACATTCCTACTCAAGGCCTGCGATCAGGCTCACAGCACCCGATTGGCCACCGCAGGCGCGGCAAACACGCCGACCCGTTCGATCTGGAAGTCCGCGATGCCGTTGCCGGCGGCAGGTCGCTGGTCGACAAGGCAGCGTGCCTTGTCGAAGCCGGTCAATTGACGGGATAGCGGCTTAACTGGCCTTGAACTTGTCGTGGCATCCCTTGCAGGCGCCGCCCGCATTGCCGAAGGCCCCCTTCAGGCTTTCGAGCGTGCCGACCTTTGCGGCTGCATTCAGCTTGGCTGCCTCGGACACCATTTTGTCGACTGCTTCCTTGTACTTGGCGGAATCTTTCCAGATATCGGCCAGGGCGTTGGTCTTGCCGCCCTTGTCGGTGCCTTCGCCGAAGGCGGCCCAGGGCAGCTTTGACATGTTCTCGACGATCTCTGCGTTCTCCGCCGCCTGCTTGGCGTCGAACGGAATCCTGCCGTTGGCCATCGCGCCAAGGCGGCCGAAATGCGCTGCCAGGACGGTCATCGCGCTCTGACGGTACTTGATCGCGTCTTCGGGCTTGGCAAACTGGGCCATCGCCGGCGTGGTCAGGGTGGCAGCCGAGGCGGCCAGAACAAATGCGGCAATTGCTTTCATTGAATGTCCTATGCGTTTTGAAAAATGGGTTCGTGAACACAGGCTGGTCCATTCAGCCTGCTTGGGGCGCGAGTGTAGCGGGGTCCTGGATTTTTTGCTGGCGACGCTCATGCCGCCATAATCACGCCATGTCCACTCCCAAAGTCCTGTTCGGCTTTCATGCGGTCGGCGTGCGCCTGAAGACGGCGCCAGGATCGATCGTCGAGGTCTATGTCGATCCGTCGCGCCGCGATGCGCGGATGCGCCAGTTCGTCGAAAAAGTCCATGAAGCCGGGCTGCGCCTGATCGAGGCTGATGGCGTCCGGCTGGCCCGGCTCTGCGGTGGTCATGGTCACCAGGGCGTGGCGGCGCGGGTGCAGCAACTGGCCGCCGTGAAGTCGCTCGATGAACTGCTGGAACAGCAGGAGGCCGCGCAGGCCGCGCTGCCAGCGGCCGAGCGCCGGGCGCCGCTGCTGCTGGTGCTCGACGGCGTGACCGACCCCCACAACCTTGGCGCCTGCCTGCGGGTCGCCGATGGCGCCGGTGCGGATGCGGTGATCGCTCCCAAGGACCATGCCGCCGGCATCAATGCCACCGTGGCCAAGGTGGCCAGCGGCGCGGCCGAGACCGTGCCGTATTTCATGGTGACGAATCTGGCGCGCACGCTCAACGAGCTCAAGGAGCGCAACATCTGGATCATAGGCACCAGCGATACGGCCCCCAGGACCCTCTACCAGGCCGACCTCAGGGGAGCGGTGGCGCTGGTGCTGGGCGCCGAGGGTGACGGCATGCGGGCGCTGACCGCCAAGACCTGCGACGAACTGGTCAGCATTCCGATGCGCGGCGCGGTGGAGAGCCTGAACGTGTCGGTGGCCAGCGGCGTCTGCCTCTACGAAGCGGTGCGCCAGCGCAGCGGCCCCGAACTGGAGAAAGCATGAACCGTATCGCATTTCCGTGGCTGGTCCTTGCTGGCGCCTTGACGCTTTCAAGCTGCACGCAGGAACAGCAGAACAAGATCAGCCGCGACATCCAGAACTGGACCGGCACCAATGGCGTGCTCGAGTTCTATGCCGGCGACAAACTGGTGCGCCGATTTCTGAAGATCGACAAGCTCAGCACGGCGATGGGAACCGAGGACAACAAGCCGCGCTCGTACCGGTTCGGCTACGGCGTGCTGGATGAGAACCTGAATTTTGTCGTTGATCCGGGCGAGAAAAAGGTGTATTTCGAGATCAGCGATTTCGGCTCGAACTACATCTTCTTCGAGAATCCGCGTTAAGAGGCGAGCGAGCATGAAGAAGACCGAGCACCTTGGCGAAAGCCGCCTGGCCGACGCATGGGCGGAGTTGCAGAGCCACTCCGATCAGGGCAGGGCGCTTGAATCGGACGCTTACCGGCTGGCCTTTGCCGACCCCGAATTCATGTTCCGGCGCGAGACGCGCGGCATCCGGTTCCAGCTGGAAATGCTCAAGCCCGATATTGACCAGGCCGAGCAGGGCGTCGAGAACACCATCGTGGTCTTTGGCAGCGCGCGCTTTCCCTCGCCCGAGGACGCTCAGTTGAGCCTGGAGCAGGCGCTGCTCAGCGGTGACGCCAACGAACTGGCGCTGGCCCGCCGGCAGATCCGAAACGCCCATTACTATGACCAGGCGCGCCTGTTTGCAAGGCTGGTTGCAGGCTACAGCGCGCACCGGCGGCGTGAAGAACGCTTGTTCATTGCGACCGGGGGCGGTCCCGGCATCATGGAGGCGGCGAACCGGGGCGCGCACGAAATGGGTGCGCCCAGCGTCGGCCTGAACATCGCGCTGCCGCACGAGCAGCGCCCCAACCCCTACATCACGCCCAACCTGAGCTTCAAATTCCACTACTTTGCGCTTCGCAAGATGCATTTCATGATGCGCGCCAAGGCGCTGGTGGCCTTTCCGGGCGGTTTTGGAACGCTGGACGAACTGTTCGAGGTCATCACGCTGGTGCAGACGCGCAAAGCCAAGCCGGTGCCGATTCTTCTTTTTGGCACCGACTACTGGAAGCGCCTGGTCAACATGGAGGTGATGATCGAGGAAGGCGTTATATCGGCCAAAGACCTGACACTGTTCACCTATGTCGACGACCCCGAGGCCGGATGGGACGTGATCCGGACTTTTTACGGGCTGGGCGCCACGCCCTGAAGTGTTTCAGATCAACACACCAGGGACGTCAACGAAAGATCCTGAACGTGGACACGCATCAGCTCGAAGCCGAGAACCAACGATTGCGCGCCGAGGTCAAGCACCTGGGCGAACTGCTGTCCTACGGTCAGACCACGATCGTGGGAGAACTCAGGACCGCCGAAGGCAATCTGAGCCAGCGCGATCATGATCTGCAGTCGGTGCTCGACCATGTGCCGGTAATGGTGGCCTACTGGGACAAGGATCTGCGCAACCGTTTTGGCAATCAGACCTATTCGCAGTGGTGCGGCGTCGACGCGGCCCGGATGGCCGGCATGCACATCAGGGAAGTGATTGGCGAGCAGCGTTACCGGCTGAACCTGCCGCGCATCGACGCCGCGCTGCGCGGCGAGGAGCAGCAGTTCGAGCTTGCCATCCAGATAGCCGACGGCAAGCAGCTGCGCCACTCGCTGGCGCACTATATTCCCGACTTTGTCGACGGTCAGGTGCAGGGTTTTTACGCGATGGTGACGGATGTCTCGCTGATCAAGCAGACGCAGTCGGCGCTGCGCGAAAAGGAAGAGCTGCTGCGCGGTCTCTACGAGATGTCGCCGCTGGGCATCGTGATGGCCGACATGAACGGCCACTTTGTCGATTTCAACCAGGCGTTCTGCACCGTCTGCGGCTACAGCAGCGAGGAAATGAAGGCGCTTGACCACTGGTCGCTGACCCCGAAGCGATACGCCGCGGCGGAGGCTGCGCAGATCGAAAAGCTCCGCAGCAGCGGGCACTTTGGCCCTTACGAAAAGGAATTCCTGCGCAAGGACGGCTGCCTGGTTCCGGTGTCGCTGAACGCGGTGCTGATCACCGGCAGCGATGACCGGCAATACATCTGGACCATTGTCGAAGACATCACCAAGCGCAAGCACGCGGAACAGCTCAAGCGGGTGCTCGACGAATACCACGAGTTGAGCCTGGGGGCGATGGAACGCAGCCGGGAGCAGATGGTCACGGCCCTGACCAGGCTGTCGCTGTACCGTGACAATGAAACCGGCCGGCACATCAAGCGCACCAGCCTGTACGTGAAGGCACTGGCAGGCGCGCTGCTTGAAGCACGCTGCTACACCGAACTGCTGAGCGAGCACAGCGTTGACCTGATCGCCAAGGCCACGCCAATGCACGATCTGGGCAAGGTGGGCGTACCCGATCAGATCCTGATGAAACCGGGTCATCTGACGCCCGATGAAATGCGGGTTGTGCAGACCCACGCAACCATCGGCGAATCGATCCTGCTGGTGGCCGCCGGCGGCGCCGGGCCGGACGATTCGCTGTTGATGGTGGCGTCCAGAATGGCCGCCAGTCACCATGAGAATTGGGACGGCAGCGGCTACCCGCGCGGGCAGAAAGGCGAAGACATTCCGCTCGAAGCCCGCTTGATGGCGCTGGCCGACGTGTACGACGCGCTGACCACGCCGCGGGTCTACAAACGGGCCTGGTCGCACGAACTGGCGAGCGCGGAGATCCTGCGCCAGAAGGGAATCAAGTTCGATCCGTCCATCGTGGATGCCTACCAGCGGGTGGAGGCGGATTTCCTGGCCATCATGCAGGAGTTTCGGGATCAAGATCCCGGCATCCCCTGATGGAACTGCACGCTAAGTAGGCAGGGACTTCACGTACTCTTGAATGAAGTTGATGAAGATGGTCGTGAGCCTGGAAAAAGGCTTTCCATGGTGCCAGCACAAGCACATCTGGCGCTCCAGCGGGTTGCCCCAGACGCGCAGACATTTCAAGTGCCCGTCCTGCAGCTCCCTGAGCACCGCCAGGCGCGAAATGATGCCGATCCCGAGCCCCACCTCGACCGCTCGCGGATTCCTTTGAAGGCAGCACAAACGGCATGTTCGCCATCTCGGCCGGGAAAATTCATTCGGCCTCGGCAAACGGGTGATCGGGCGGCACAATGACGACCAGTACGTTGCGCAAGATGGGTGTCATCGCAAGGCGATCATCTGTGACGGGTATGCGGACAGACGCCCGCAGAACGAATAAGGCAATCCCTATCTGAATCGCAGGCCAGGCGCCAAGAACGTCGGCGAGTAAGGCGATTTCAGATCCAGCCGAAGCAGCCCAGAAGCGCACCGGCCGCCAGCAGCCACAGCAGATGCACACGCGTGAGCCAGACGATCAGGGTCGTTGCCAGGGTCACGAGCCACAGTGACCAGTCGTGGCTCAAGTCGCCGTGTCCCTTGGCCAGCACCCAGCCGGTGGACATGACGAGGCCAATGCCGATCGGTGCCATGCCCTGCTTGAAGGCGCGCACGGTCTGGCGCTGCCGGTTCTGGTGCGCCCAGCGTGTCGCTGTGAAGGTCAGGGTGGTGCTGGGCAGCAGGATGCCAACCATGGCCAGCACGACACCCAGCAGCGCGCAGGCCCAGGCAGAACGACCGGCGCCAGCGCCGCCGCCGGCGTTCATGCCCACATTCCAGCCCAGCATGGCAAAGAAAAGCACGTTGGGGCCGGGTGCGGCCTGCGCCAGCGCCAGCGAAGAAGTGAATTGTCCGTCGGACAACCAGTGCCGCTCATTGACCAGATAGCGGTGCATTTCAGGCGCTGTGGTGATCGCGCCCCCGATCGACAGCAAGGACAGCAGCATGCACTGGCCAAACAGCGCCAGCCAGTCGGTCGCCAGAAAGTTCACCGTCATTGTGCCTGCCCCGGCGTGCGCAGCCGGCCCAGTTGGCGATAGGCCCAGCCGCAGGCCAGACCGCCCAGACCCAGGAGAACCCAGGCCAGGGGCGCTCGCAGCGCCACCGTG
This sequence comes from Rhodoferax sp., assembly GCA_049315845.1. Lineage (GTDB taxonomy): Bacteria > Pseudomonadota > Gammaproteobacteria > Burkholderiales > Burkholderiaceae_C > Rhodoferax. The sequence goes on along the minus strand of JBMOJJ010000077.1, from coordinate 7,303 downwards.
GCGATGAAAGTGATCGCCACCAGCGACCAGCACGCAAGGGCGCCCATCGCATTGGCCTTCATCGCGCCAATCAGCTTGAGTCCGGTCGAAATGATCAGACCGGCTGCGACGGCACTCATGCCGCGAAGCGCCCCCTGCATCGCGGCAGAGTCCGCAATGCCCGCCAGCACGGCCGCCAGCGCGAGCAGGATCAGCAAGGGAAAAGTCAGCATGCCCGCCATGGCCGCCAGCGCGCCGCGCAAGCCATAATAGCGATCACCCAGCATCAGCGACAGGTTGACCACACTGGCACCGGGCAGGATTTGCGCCACCGCCCAGTCCTCGGCGAACTCCTCGGGCGTCAGCCATTGCTTCTTTTCCACCAGTTCGCGCTGCACGATCGCCAGCACGCCGCCAAAGCCTTGCAGCGCCAGCCAGTTGAATGACCAGAAAAGATCGGAGGCTGAGGCCGGACGTGGGTGATCCGCAACCGCCGGGCCGCTGGTGCAAGATGAGACGCTCTCGGGCATGCGTCAATTATCTCTGCGCGCCGCCTGCGGTCGGCCATGTCGCCAGCCACAAGCCGGAGCCGATCAGCACAATCGCGCCCAGCAGCCAGGCATCGAACGCCTCGTGCAGCAGCAGGGTGCCGAGCAGCGCTGCCGTCACCGGATTGAGCGACAGGAAGACCGTGACTCGCGTCGGCGACTCGTGCTTGAGCGCATACAGCCAGAGGAAATAACCGATGCCGCTGGAGGCGCCGATGAAGCCCACGATGGTCCAGGTTTGCGCAGCCAGCGCGGGCACACGTGACGGCCAGTCCTCCTGCAAGGCCAGCAGCGCCAGCAACAGCACCGAGGCCAGCATCGCGAAGGCGCTGACATTGAGCGTCGGATAGCGCTGCAGGTAGGGACGGTAGAAGACGCTGCAGCAGGCGCCGACGCAGGCGCTGGTCAGCACCGCGATTTCGCCCCACCAGGGGCCGCCACCGAAAGCGGTCAGTTTTGGCGCGATCGACAGCGCAACGCCGGCGATCGACAGCGTCACGGCCAGCAGCAGTCGGGAGCTCAGAGGCTCGCGTCCGAGCAGCGCCGACAGCAGCAGCGTCAGCAAGGGGAACAGGCTGAAGATCAGCGCCGCCTGGGCCGCGCCGATGTGCTGCAGCCCCAGGTTGAGCAGCGCGATCAGCAGCGCAAACTGGCCCAGCCCCAGGCCGGCCATCGAGATCAGGTCCGCCGCCGGCAGCGCGCGCAGGGCGCTCCAGGCGTGGCGCCTGCGTGCCGCGTTGCCAAGCGGTTCCAGCACAAAGGGCAACAGGCACAGAAAACCGATTGCATAACGCAGCATGGCGAGCGTCAGAGGCGGCACCTCGAACACCACCATGCGCGAGGCAACGATGGCCGCGCCGACCTGCACGCCGGTGGCCGCAGCGGCCAGCAGCGCCAGATTCAAAGTCTGAGCTCCCAGGTCTCTCCCACCAGGTTGTGGCCGAAGCCGTGATAGGGCTCGCTCTTGACGATCCGGAAGCCGCGCTCGGCATAGATATGGCGCGCCGCGTCCAGGCAACTGTTGGTCCACAGCACCATCTTGCGGTAGCCCTTGCTGCGTGCAAAGGCAATGCATTCGTCGGTCAGGCGCGCGCCCAGACCCAGGCCGCGGGCCGGCGGTGTCAGGATCAGCATGCGCAGCTGCGCCACCGTTTTTGACTTGCGCACGACGAACACAGAGCCCACTTTCTGGCCGTCGATTTCGGCAATCCAGCAGCGCTCCCAATGCGGCTGCTGCTTGCGCAGGTAGCCGGCGACGATGTCGGCGACAAGCGCCTCAAACTCGCTGTTCCAGCCGTACTCGCGGGCGTAGATTTCGCCGTGCTGCTGCACCACCCAGCCCATGTCGCCGGCCTCGGGCGGTCGCAGGATCACCGACTTGCCCAAGGCCTCAATAGACCGGCTGCAAGCGCCGGATGCTTGCCTTGACCTCGTCGGTCATCGCAAAGCCGGCGCCGAAACGTTGCGCCAGCTCATCGGCGCGTTTGACAAAGGCGTCGACGCTGATGCCGTAGACGAACTGCATCGCGCCGCCGGTCCAGGCCGGGAAACCGATGCCAAAGATCGAGCCGATGTTGGCATCGTGCACGCTGGTCAGCACGTTCTCGCTCAGGCAGCGCGCGGTCTCGACCGCCTGGCGGTACAGCAGGCGATCCTTCATGTCGGCGATGTCCCACCTGGCATCGGCCTTTTCGAACAGCGGTCTGAGCTGCGGCCACAGGTATTTGCGGGCGCCTTTCTCGGTCGGGTAGTCGTAGAAGCCGCCGCCGCCGGCGCGACCCGGGCGCTTGTGCTCTCGCACCATGTCAGCCACCAGCAGTTCGCCGGGGCTTGCGACATAGGTCTTGCCCTCGGCCTCGAAGTCGGCGCGCGTCTGTTCCATCACGTGCAGGCTCAGGTTCAGCGCCACCTCATCCATCACCGCCAGCGGTCCCACCGGCATGCCGCACTGGATCGCCGCGTTTTCTATCGCCGGTGCCGGGATGCCTTCGCCCAGCATCGCAATGCCTTCCATCACAAAGGTGCCGAAGACCCGGCTGGTGAAGAAGCCGCGCGAATCGTTCACCACGATCGGCATCTTGCCGATCGCCTGCACGTAGTCGAACGCGCGCGCCACGGTTTCATCGTCGGTCTGCTTGCCGCGAATGATCTCGACCAGCTTCATCTTGTCGACCGGGCTGAAAAAATGGATGCCGATGAACTTCTCCGGTGCGCGGCTGGCCGTGGCCAGGCCGCTGATCGGCAGCGTCGAGGTGTTGGAGGCGAAGAAGCCGCCGGCCTCCAGCATCGGCTCGGCCTCCTGCGTGACCCTGGCCTTCAGTTCGCGGTTCTCGAACACCGCCTCGATGATCAGGTCGCAGCCGGCCAGATCAGTCGCTTTGTCGGTGGCGACAATGCGCGCCAGGAGCTTCTGCTGGTCCTCGGTGCTCATGCGCCCCTTGTCCACGCGCGCCTGCGTGAGCTTGGCGCTATAGGCCTTGCCGGCCTCGGCCTTCTGCTGGTTCACGTCTTTGAGCACGGTGGCGATGCCCTTGCCGGCCTGCACGAAGGCAATGCCGGCGCCCATCATGCCGGCACCGAGCACGCCGACCTTGGCCGGCTTGAAACGCGGCGCGGAGCCGGGGCGAGACTGTGCGCTCTTGATCGCGTTCAGGTTGAAAAAGAAGGTGTTGATCATGGCGCGGGCGTTGGCTCCGGTCATCAGCTTGGCGAGATGGCGGCTCTCGATGCGCAGCGCGGTCGGCAGGTCCACCTGCAGGCCTTCGACCATGCAGGCCATGATCGCCTCCGGGGCAGGGTAGAGGCCGCGCGTCTGCTTCTTGATCATGGCCGGCGCGACCACCAGCATCTGGGCCACAGCCGGGCTCGAGGGCAGGCCGCCGGGCACCTTGTAGCCCTTGGCCTCCCATGGGTGCTCGGCGCTCGGGTTGGCGGCAATCCAGGCCAGTGCCCTGGCTCTCATCTCGGCCGCTGCCGTGTCGGAGGGTGCGACCAGGTCATGCACCAGGCCCAGAGCCTTGGCCTCCCTGGGCGAGAAGGTCTTGCCCTCGACCAGATAGGGTTGTGCGCCCATCAGGCCCAGGTGGCGCGTCATCTTGGTCACGCCGCTGGCGCCGGGCAGCAAGCCCAGCGTGACCTCGGGCAGGCCAAACTGAATCTTCTGGTCATCCACGGCGATACGGTGGTGGCCGATCAGCGCCACCTCCCAGCCACCGCCCAGAGCGGTGCCGTTGAGGCAGCTGACGACCGGCTTTCCCAGCGTCTCAAGCGTGCGGAAATTCTTCTTCACCAATTCGATTTCGGTGAAGATGGCTGCCGCGTCGGTCGCCTGCAGGCGCATCGCGCCCTTCAGATCGGCGCCGGCAAAGAAGGTCGACTTGGCCGAGCCCAGGATGATGCCCTTGATTGCGTCCTTGTCCTGCAGCACCTGCGCCGCCAGCGCCGTCAGGTCCTGCTGCCACTGCAGGCACATGGTGTTGACCGGCGAGCCGGGTTCGTCAAAGGTGACCGTGGCGATGCCGTCTTCGAGTTGGTATTTGATGGTCTTCATTTTTGTCTTTCAGCAACGTTCAACGATGGTCGCAATCCCCATGCCGCCGCCGACGCACAGCGTGGCCATGCCGTAGCGCAGCTTGCGCCGGTGCAGCTCGTCGATCAGGATGCTCAGGATCATCGCGCCGGTGGCGCCCAGCGGGTGGCCCATCGCGATCGCGCCGCCATTGACGTTGACCTTGTCATGCGACACCTTCATTTCCTTCATGAAGCGCATCACGACCGCGGCAAAGGCTTCGTTCACTTCAAACAGGTCGATCTGGTCAATCGTCAGACCGGCCTTGACCAGCGCCTTGCGCGCGGCCGGCATCGGGCCGGTCAGCATGATGGTCGGGTCGGCGCCGCTCAGGGCCGCGGCGACGATGCGCGCGCGCGGCGTGAAGCCGTTCGACTTGCCGGCCGCTTCGGAGCCGATCAGCAGCGCGGCCGCGCCATCGACGATGCCGCTGGAGTTGCCGGCGTGGTGCACATGGTTGATTCGCTCCACCTGCGGGTAGCGCGTCAGCGCCACCTGGTCAAAGCCCATCGCGCCCATCTGCTCAAATGCGGGTTTCAGCGAGGCCAGGCCTTCCAGCGTGGTCTGCGGCTTGATGAACTCGTCCTGGCCCAGAATGACCTGGCCCAGAAAGTCCTTCACCGGGACCAGCGAGCGGTCAAAGAAACCCTGCGCGCGGGCCTGGCTGGCGCGGCGCTGGCTCTCCAGCGCAAAGCGGTCCACATCCTGGCGCGAAAAGCCCTCCAGCGTGGCAATCAGGTCGGCGCCAATGCCCTGCGGCACGAAGGCGGTCTGCGAGTTGGTCTCCGGATCCATGGCCCAGGCGCCGCCGTCTGAGCCGATTGGAACGCGGCTCATGCTCTCGACGCCGCCGGCCACCACCAGGTCTTCCCAGCCGGAGCGCACCTTCTGAGCCGCCAAATTCACGGCCTCCAGGCCGGAGGCGCAGAAGCGGTTGATCTGCACGCCCGAGCAGGTGAAGTCCCAGCCGGCCTTGAGAGCGGCCACCTTGGCCAGCACCGCGCCCTGCTCGCCGACCGGCGAGACCACACCCATCACCACATCATCAACCCTGGCGGTGTCGAAGTCGTTGCGCCGCTGCAGTTCGGTCAGCACGCCGGCCAGCAGGTTGACCGGTTTGACCTCGTACAGGCTGCCGTCTTTCTTGCCTTTGCCGCGCGGCGTGCGGATGGCGTCGTAAACAAATGCTTCGGTCATGGGTTCTCCTGGAGGGATGGACTGCGATCAAAAACTCGGAATGCAGTATATTCTTTTAGGCAAGCAATCGCTTTGTATAAATAGCCCTATTCCTGTCAAGCAGGTGACGCCATGATCCAGAGAACTCTTTTCAGCCCCGAGCACCAGGCCTTCCGTGACAGCTTTCGCCGTTTCGTCGAGAAGGAAATCGCGCCTTTTCACGCGCAATGGGAGGAGCAGGGCTATGTCGAGCGCGCGGTCTGGAACAAGGCCGGCGCGAACGGCTTCCTGTGCCCGACCATGCCCGAGCAGTATGGCGGCGCCGGCGCCGACAAGCTCTATTCGGTGGCGCAGATCGAGGAGCTCAGCGGCGCGGGTTTCTCCGGCATCGGCTACTCGCTGCACAACGAAATCGTGGCGCCCTACATCCTGCACTACGGCACCGAGGCGCAGAAGATGGAGTTCCTGCCCCGGATGGCCAGCGGCGAGCTGATCGGGGCGATTGCGATGAGCGAACCGGCGGCCGGCTCCGACCTGCAGGGCATCAAGGCGACCGCGCTGGCGCAAGCCGACGGCAGCTATCTGCTGAGCGGCAGCAAGACCTTCATCACCAACGGCTGGCACGCGGATCTGGTGATCGTGGTCGCCAAGACCAATCCGGCGGCAGGCGCCAAGGGCACCAGCCTGCTGCTGGTCGAGCGTGGCATGGCGGGCTACTCGGTGGGCAAGAGGCTGAAAAAGATGGGCCTGAAGGCGCAGGACACATCCGAGCTGTTCTTCGACAACGTGCGCGTGCCGGCGACGCATCTGCTGGGCGGACCGTCCCAAGAAAACCGCGGCTTTGTCTGCCTGATGGAGCAGTTGCCCTGGGAGCGCCTGCAGATCGCGATCGGGGCCGTTGCCGCAGCGCAGGCGGCGATCAACTGGACGGTGGACTATGTGAAGGAGCGCAAGGTCTTTGGCCAGAGCGTGGCCTCGTTTCAGAACACCCGCTTCACGCTGGCGGAGTTGCAGACCGAGGTCCAGGTCGCGCGCGTTTTCGTCGACAAATGCATCGAGCTGTTGCTGGACAAATCACTCGACACCGCCACCGCCAGCATGGCCAAGTACTGGTGCTCTGACCTGCAGTGCAAGGTGATGGACGAGTGCGTCCAGTTGTTTGGCGGCTACGGCTACATGTGGGAATACCCGATCACCCGCGCCTATGCCGACGCGCGCGTGCAGCGTATCTACGGCGGCACCAACGAGATCATGAAAGAGGTGATCACCCGGGCCATGGGCCTGGGCGGCAAGTGATGCCCAGGCTACTGGGCATCCAGACCGCGCAAGCGCATCGCGTCCAGATCGATGGGCGCTCCGTCCTGACGGCCATTCACAAGCAGCCGGTAGCAGGCCCGGTTGCGGTTTGCGCGATGGGACTGGCCGGTGACGAGCAGGCGGATCTGTCGGTGCACGGCGGCCTGTCCAAAGCGGTGTGCGCCTACCCGGCCGAGCATTACCCTTTCTGGCTGGCAGCGCGCAGCAAGGCGGGCCTGACCGGCATCGACGATGCTTTGCAGTTCGGCTCGCTCGGTGAAAACCTGACGTTGCAGGGCGTGCTCGAAACCGATGTCTGGGTCGGTGACCTGCTCAGGTTTGCGCACTGCGTCTTGCGCGTGACCGAGCCGCGCCAGCCCTGCTACAAGTTCAACGCGGCGATGGGCTTCAGTGGCGCCTCGAAGACCATGGCCGTGCAGGGTCGCTGCGGCTTCTACCTGGCGGTCGATCAGGCGGGGACCTTGAGCGCCGGTGAGAGCTTTGAACTGCAGCCCGGCCCCCGGCGCCTGAGCATCAGCGAGTCGTTCAAGGCGAAGATGGTCAAGCATTTGCGCTGAGTTGCTATTGGCTTCAAGCCTGCACGATGCCTATCGCATTCGTAAGTCAGGAACCGGGGTCCGCGGTAACGGCGGGTGTGGGCCGAGGGCGCCGCGCTGGGTGGCTCCGCGAATGTCCCCCGGCCTTCGGCCTCCTCCTTGATTTGGCAAAACCCCAA
>JBMOJJ010000420.1:0-2874 GCA_049315845.1 Rhodoferax sp. | reverse complement strand
TTTCACCAGCCAGTCGATATTTTCATCCAGCAGCGAATTCACCCCCTTTTCGGACCTGGCGATCTCAAAAAAAACGGTCGCAACCTGATCCGGCGACTCGCTTGCCACGCCTCTTTCAGTTTCTTCCGGTTTCCATGAATCCGGGATCTCAACCGTGATCACAGGCTTTTTCATAGGCACGTTGACCAGACCGGCCATTGCCGAGCCCAGAAAAAGCGACAAAAAGACTGCTGCAAGCAGCTTGGGGACGTACATAATGATCCTGGAAGTTGGTGAAGACAGGTCTTTTCAGACCCCCGAATGTATCAGTTCACTGTCGTTGAACAGCAACACTGATATGGCTTTCCGGGCGCCAAGCGGACACAGGACATTTGCACGGCTGGTGGCGCAAAGCGCAAACTCTCCTTTAACATGTAGCCTGATTCACGAGAAGTAGACGCGCAAGCGCTTGTTCATCCCAAGGAGTTTCCATGTTTCCCGAATACGGCAACCTGATTGCACAGCTGAAGAAGACGGATCCTCATTTCAATGCGCTGCTGGAGCAGCACCACACGCTGGACCTGAAGGTGATCAACATCGAGTCCCACATCGAACCGGGAACGCACGAAGAAATTGAAATACTGAAGAAGGAAAAACTGCGGATCAAGGACCAGATCTACACCATCCTCAGGAAGGCCAGCGCCTAGTGCCGAGCGGTTTCTGGAGGCGATGCGGCGCGCCAGTCGCGCCGGTCCAATCCGGCTCGCTGCGTCGGGTTGGTCTGATAATTCACACCAGACAGGAGATGAAATGCCTATTTATGAATACGCCTGCGGTGACTGCGGTCACAAATTTGAAGCACTGGTGCGCTCCGGCACCGCCCCGCAATGCCCCCATTGCCATTCGACCGAGCTCGAGAAGTTGCTGTCCGTGTTTTCGACCACGGCAGCGTCGAGCAGCGCCACGCCGGTCATGCCGAGCCCCTGTGGCTCGTGCGAACACCGGGGCACAGCGGGCGGTTGCGCAATGAACTGAGACGAAGTGAATCAAAGTTTCCCGATCCGCTACGTCAATCCTGTCTTTCGCCCGCCCAGCGAGGCCCACTCGCTGATCCTGCCGCTCACCAATGGCTGCTCGTGGAACAAGTGCACTTATTGCGAAATGTACACCGCGGCGCAAAAGAAGTTTGCCGCCCGCGATGAACAGGAGACACTGGACACCATTCGCGCCTGCGGCGAACAATTCGGCAGTCAAATCCAGCGGGTTTTTCTGGGTGATGGCGATGCGATGGTTCTGTCAACACGCAGACTGATGACCGTGCTGGCGGCGATCAGGGCGCATTTGCCCAGAGTGCGCCGCATATCAAGCTACTGCCTGCCGCGCAACCTGCGCAGCAAGTCGGTCCCGGAACTGCTGGAATTGCGCGAGGCCGGTTTGACGCTGGCCTACGTCGGGGCCGAATCAGGCGATGATGAGGTTCTGCGCAAGGTCAACAAGGGCGAGACGCTCGAGACCACCCGCGTGGCCCTGGACAAGCTCGGCGCCGCAGGAATCAGCCGCTCGGTGATGCTGCTCAATGGTCTCGGCGGTCGCCTGCTGTCACGCCAGCATGCAGAAAACTCGGCCCATCTGGTCAATCTGACCCAGCCTGAATTCCTGGCGACGCTGGTGGTCAGCTTTCCGCAAGGTGAGCAGCGGTTTCGCCTGGGTTATCCAGAATGGGAACCGCTCGATCAAGCGGGCTTGTTTGTAGAGATGGAGCAGTTCCTTCAGCCGCTGGAGCTGGAGCGCACGGTGTTTCGAAGCGATCATGCGTCGAACTGGCTGGTCCTCAAAGGGGTATTGGGGGCGGAAAAGGACCGGCTGTTGGGGGAAGTCAGGAATGCGATTGGCCGCCCCGACTCGGCCGGCCTGCGCGCCGGATGGGAGCGCGGTCTATGAGAGCCCCCGTCGGTTTGCCGGCCGAAATCACGCTCATCGGGCGTTGAACGGATGGACGTCAAGGCGCCAACCCGCACCGATCCGTTCGAGTCGCTCAATACCCGGCAGCGACAGGCGGTTGAGCACGGACTGGGCGAGTGCGGCGGCGATGGGCGGCCGCTGCTCGTCATCGCCGGCGCCGGTTCCGGCAAGACCAACACGCTGGCCTACCGGGTCGCCAACCTGATCCTGCACCAGGCTGACCCGCAGCGCCTGCTGTTGCTGACCTTCTCGCGCCGCGCAGCGATCGAGATGGAACGCCGGGTCGGTGGCGTGCTCAACCAGGTGCTGGGTCAGCGCAGCCGTCAATTGCCGTCATTGCCCTGGTCCGGCACCTTTCACAGCATCGCCGCACGGCTGCTGCGGGACTACGCGCCTCGCATCGGCTTGGACGAGTCGTTCACGATTCACGACCGCGGCGACTCCGAAGACCTGCTGGGTCTGGTGCGCCATGACCTCGGTCTGACCTCCAGCCGGAACCGGTTTCCGCAAAAAGGCACCTGCCTGTCGATCTACTCGCGTGTGGTCAACAGCCAGCAGCCGCTGCCGCAGGTTCTTCAGCAGGTGTTCCCGTGGTGCGCCCATTGGGAGGGCGAACTCAGAAAGTTGTTCGCTGCCTATGTCGAACTCAAGCAGAGACAAAACGTGGTCGACTACGACGACCTGCTGCTGTTCTGGTCCGAGATGATGGCGGACCGGGACCTCGGCGCTGAAGTGGGTTCTCGCTTTGACCATGTGCTGGTCGATGAGTACCAGGACACCAACCGGCTGCAGGCGTCGATCCTGCTCGGCCTCAAGCCCAGCGGCAAGGGCTTGACCGTCGTCGGTGACGACGCCCAGAGCATCTACAGCTTTCGCGGCGCCACGGTGCGTAACATCCTGGACTTCCCGCACCAGTTCAGCCAGCCGGCGCAA
>JBMOJJ010000419.1:0-2883 GCA_049315845.1 Rhodoferax sp. | reverse complement strand
AACTCTTCCTTGCCCGGCACCTGCTTGGCGATGTTGAACTGGCCGCCGATCTCGGCCGCCGAGTCGAACAGCGTGACATCGAAGCCGCGCTGCGCCGCTGTCACGGCAAAAGCCAGACCGGCCGGACCGGCGCCGACCACCGCCATGCGCGCGCGGCTTGCCGAGGGCACGGCATTGAGCAGGGTTTCGTGGCAGGCGCGCGGGTTCACCAGGCAGGAGGTGATCTTGCCGCCGAAGGTGTGGTCAAGGCAGGCCTGGTTGCAGCCAATGCAGGTGTTGATCTCGTCGGCCTTGCCCAGTGCCGCCTTGCGCATGAAAAGCGGATCGGACAGAAAGGGGCGCGCCATCGACACCATGTCGCAAAAGCCGTCGGCCAGCAATTGCTCGACCACTTCGGGCGTGTTGATGCGGTTGGTGGCCACCAGCGGGATGCCGACCTTGCCCTTGATCTTCTTCGTGACCCAGGCGAAGGCCGCGCGCGGCACCTTGGTGGCGATGGTCGGGATGCGCGCCTCGTGCCAGCCGATCCCGGTGTTGATGATGGTCGCGCCGGCCGCCTCGACCGCCTGCGCCAGTTGCACCACTTCGTCGAGCGTCGAGCCGCCTTCCACCAGGTCCAGCATCGACAGCCGGTAGATGATGATGAAGTTGGTGCCGACGCGCTGCCTGGTGCGCCGCACGATCTCGACCGCAAAGCGGATGCGGTTCTGATAGCTGCCGCCCCACTGGTCGTCGCGCTGGTTGGTGCGCGCGGCGATGAACTCGTTGAGCAGATAGCCCTCGGAGCCCATGATCTCAACGCCGTCGTAGCCGGCGCCCTGCGCCAGCGCGGCGCAGCGTACATAGTCCTCAATCGTCTGCTCCACCTCTTCGGAACTCAGCGGCTTGGGACGAAACGGGTTGATCGGCGCCTGCAGCGCGCTGGGCGCCACCAGTTCGGGGTGGTAGGCGTAGCGACCGAAATGCAGGATCTGCATCGCGATCCTGCCGCCGGCCTGGTGCACCGCGTCGGTGACCACCCTGTGCTTGTCAGCCTCTTCCTGGGTCGTCATCCTGGCGCCGCCGGGCATCGGGCGGCCGAGGTCGTTGGGGGCGATGCCGCCGGTCACGATCAGGCCGACACCACCGCTGGCGCGCTCGGCGTAGAACGCCGCCATCCGGGCAAAACCGTCCTTGGCCTCTTCCAGGCCGACGTGCATCGAGCCCATCAGCACGCGGTTGGGCAGGGTGACAAAGCCCAGCTCGAGCGGGGCCAGCATGTGGGGGTAGGCGGTCATGGATCAGTCCTCAAAAATGCGGGGTCGGGTGTTGGAGCGAAATTGCATGATGGTACATGGCAGACCCGCGGCTTGCGCGACTGCCGCGCAGCCCGGGTAGCTGCAGTCTGTCCGCTGTTTATGCGTTGTGTCGCCTCGGGCTGGCGCTGCGCTCGCCAGTTTGCGTACAGTAGCGGCATTGACTCTCGCCGATCCGCGCCAAGACCCATGACAAACCCAACACTCCACCAGAGCACGCCCAGCCGCTGGGCACGCGCCTATGAGGCCTGCCTGGGGGCCTATCACGCCTACGCTGGCTGGCTGGTCAGCATTTCATGGAAGCGCTTCTTCCTTCTGGCGCTGCTGCTGCTGATCGCGATCGGCATCCTGCACGACATACCGCCGCTGAGCTGGACCTATTCCGAGACGGTGGTCGAATCCAACGCTCCGAGACGCACCATCAGAATCAACCCGAAGCCGAAAGCGGGCGTCGAGAAAAAGGGCTCGGGCGAAGGTGTCGACATCTCGATCGACGAGCGCGGTGTTCACATCAGCACCCGGCCGGCCGCCCCGCCAGCGCCTGCGGCCTCGGCCCCCGCCAGCGCGCCGGCCAGCGCCTCCCCGGCAGCGTCTGCCGGCGCGGCAGCCGATCAGGGCGTGACCATCAAGCTGCCGCCGGGCGCTGACTCGCAGGCGGTCAAGGAGGCGGTCGAAGAGGCGCGCCGCGACCTGATGGAAGCAATCGAGGACGCCAAGCAGGAGGCCGCCGACGCCGCCGAAGCTGCCGCAGATGCACGGCACCCGCGCGTGATCCGGCACAGCTATGGTGAGCCGCTGATGCCGCTGACGATGTGGTTCATCCTGCTGTCCATCATCATCAAGGTCAGTTACAAGGGCAAGGTTCAGGCGGAAGCCAAGGCGGCGCAGGCGACCGAAGTGGCGGAATCGGAATCGCTGAAGCGCCAGGTGGTGGAGGCGCGCATGGCCGCGATGCAGGCGCAGGTGGAGCCGCACTTTCTGTTCAACACGCTGGCCAGCATCGAGCATCTGATCGAGACCGACCCGGCACGCGCCGGCAAGATGCAGAGAAACCTGATCGCGCTGCTGCGCGCCAGCATGCCGACCATGCGCGAGGCCAATGCGCAGAGCACGCGCGATCTGGGGCGCGAACTGGCGATGATTCGGCCCTACCTGGAGATTCTGAAGGTGCGCATGGAAGACCGGCTGCAGACCGAGCTGAACGTCAGCGACGGCCTGATGTCGGCGGAGTTTCCGCCGATGATGCTGCAGAGCCTGGTGGAAAACGCGATCAAGCACGGGCTCGAGCCGAAGGCGGAGGGCGGCATGCTGCGCGTCAGCGCCGAGATCGTGCACGGCAATCTGGCGGTCACGGTGGCCGACACCGGCCTGGGCTTCGGCAAGTCCGACACCGCCGGCACCGGCATCGGTTTGAGTAACATCCGGGAGCGACTGGCCCTGCTGTATGGCAACAAGGCCAGTCTGACGGTGACAGAACCGGCCACCGGCGGTACCTCGGTCACCATCACGGTGCCCTATGTAGCGCACGCCAGCACGGAGACCTGAGATGCCCACTGCCCTGATTGCCGACGATGAACGCCTGATGCGC
>JBMOJJ010000418.1:0-2884 GCA_049315845.1 Rhodoferax sp. | reverse complement strand
AGCTGACACCGCAATCCACAAAGCGGCGTTGGCAATCTTTGGCAGCAATCGCGCCACGTCCTGAAATTGTGGATGCAAATCCGTTCTACCGGCTACGCATTGATGCACCTGCCTGGCGACATCGCCCCCTGGCGATTGAGCAAGCCTGTGATCACTGTGAGGTTGTTCGCTGCCTGGACGCGAAAGCAATTTCCCAGACTTGCCTTTCGCCTGGGCTATGAACCGAAGTCAGCCAAATTCACCTTCCCAATCCCCCACATTGAGCCTGTTTCTTAGCCGCCTCCCGCCTAAGCAGCATCCCTCCTGCATTTCGCTCTCTCGATCCATTCTCTTTCTGGCCGAACTACCCTCGGTCAGGGGACCGCATTGTCTAAACTAGTCGCCTAAGGGCTCGGGGGGTTACGGATCCCCTACGGGGAACTCTAGAAAGATTCGGAAAACGGAGGGCGATTTACCCAACTTTCGAGAACTTCAACAACGCCGTCAGGATGGACCAGGTCAGCGAAAGCTCGGTCGCTATCCCCGATGAACTGCGCGCACAACTCAGGCAATAGAAAATAGAGAATTGCAAATAGAAGCAGATGGAGCAAAGCCATGGAACAACAAGCACTCTGGTGCCCGAGCATTGAACGTATCGCAACAGCCCAGGTCACGGCCTTCATCGGTGCCGTCAATGCGCGGTGGAACGTCGCTTGCATCGACTACCCCAGTCTGTGGCGCTGGTCGGTGGCGCAGCCGCAAGCATTCTGGACATCGGTATGGGACGAATGCGGCGTGCTTGGTGAGCGCGGTACGGTCGTTCTCGAAAACGGCGACCGCATGCCCGGTGCACGCTGGTTCCCGCAGGCGCAGTTGAACTACGCGCAGAACCTGTTGCGCCGGCGCGATGATACCGATGCATTGGTCTTCTGGGGCGAACACAAGGTCAAACGCCGCCTGTCGAACAACGAACTGTATGCGCAGGTTTCGCGCTTTGCGCAGGCGCTGCGGGCGGCCGGTGTGGGTAAGGGCGACCGTGTCGCTGGCTATCTGCCCAATATGCCCGAATCGATCATTGCCATGCTGGCCAGCGCATCGCTGGGGGCGATCTGGTCGTCAGCGTCGCCCGACTTCGGCGTGCAGGGTGTGCTCGAGCGCTTTGGCCAGATCGAACCGAAAGTGCTCGTTTGCGTCGATGGCTACTGGTACAACGGCAAGCCAGTCGATTGTCTGGCCAAAAACGCCGAGATCGCCGCACAGATGCCCTCGCTTGTGCGCACCGTTGTCGTTTCCTATCTGAGCGAGACGCCTGATCGAAGCGTGATCAAAAATAGCGTGCACTACGCCGATTTCATCGTGCCCTTTAACGCGGCCGAGATCGACTTCGTGCCGCTCTCTTTCGATCATCCGCTATTCATCATGTTCTCTTCGGGCACCACCGGCGTGCCCAAATGCATCGTCCATTGCCATGGCGGCGCCTTGCTGCAGCACCTCAAGGAACACCAGTTGCACAGTGATGTGAAGCACGGTGACCGGGTCTTCTACTTCACCACCTGTGGCTGGATGATGTGGAACTGGCTGGTCTGCGCCCTCGCCTCGAAGGCAACCTTGCTACTGTATGACGGCAGCCCGTTTGCCGACAACGGCAAGGTGTTGTTCGATTACGCCGACGCTGAAGGGATGACGCATTTTGGCACCTCAGCGAAGTTCATCGACGCCGCTGCCAAGATGGGCCTTAAGCCGCGCGAAACGCACCAACTCACACCGTTGCGCGCCATCTTTTCGACCGGTAGTCCGCTCGCACCCGAGAGTTTCGATTACGTTTATCGCGACATCAAGGCCGACGTCCTGCTCGCCTCGATCTCCGGGGGCACTGACATCCTCTCGTGCTTCGTGCTCGGTAGCCCGATCTTGCCGGTCTATCGTGGCGAGCTGCAATGTCGCGGCCTGGGCATGGCGGTCAATGTCTATGATGATGAGGGTAAGCCGATTCCAGCCGGAGGCAGGGATGGAAACGGCGGCGAGCGCGGCGAACTCGTATGCACCGCACCGTTCCCGGCAATGCCGATTGGCTTCTGGAACGATGCCGACGGTAGCAAATACCGCGCAGCGTATTTCGAGAGTTTCGACAATGTCTGGTGTCATGGTGACTTCGTCGAACTGACCGCGCACGAAGGTATGATCATCTACGGTCGCTCCGATGCTGTGCTCAACCCCGGGGGCGTACGTATCGGCACGGCGGAGATTTACCGGCAAGTCGAGCAGTTGGACGAGGTCGTTGAGTCGCTGGTCATCGGGCAGGATTGGGAGCATGACGTCAGGGTGGTTCTCTTTGTCAAGCTGCGTGAAAACGTGAGCCTGGATGAAGCGCTGATTGATCGCGTCAAGCAGCAAGTTCGCCAGAACACCACGGCGCGCCATGTGCCGGCCAAAGTCCTGCAGGTTGCCGATATTCCACGTACCAAGAGCGGCAAGATCGTCGAACTCGCAGTGCGCAACGTCGTGCATGGCCGTACCGTGAAGAACCTCGAGGCGCTGGCCAACCCGCAGGCACTCGATTACTTCCGGGACCGGGTCGAGTTGCAGCGCTGAGGCGGTTAGCCGTGAAGTGACTGTCAGCGATGTCTTACCCCCATCCAAACCCCGACGGATAGGCCTTTGAACCGCACGATCCGCAGTATCGCCCCCTGGAACAGGATGCGAACCCGCTCGGCGATGCATTTTGGTGGGGGCTCTCCCGTGAGTTTTCCAGGGCCAGTAATTCGCACGACTGGCTTTATGAAGTTCTCCAACTTGTGGATACCGCCTGATCAGGCAGCATTTGCCAAGGCAGACGCTGCAAGACCCTCAAAATCGGTAAATCCTACGCCGCCAGTCAATCAAAACCCGCTGCCAGTTGGACATC
>JBMOJJ010000417.1:0-2887 GCA_049315845.1 Rhodoferax sp. | reverse complement strand
CGTGGTCAGGCCGCCCAGGCCCTGCGCGCCGATGCCCAGGGCGTTGACCTTCTCGAACAGTTCGAGCCGGAGCGCGTCGGTCTTGCTGAGCGCCTGCCCGGCCGCGGCCTTGGCCTGCAACTCGTACATGTCAAGGTCTTCCATCAGGCTCTGCTTGGCCATCAGCACGGCTTTTTCGGCCGTGCCGCCAATGCCGATGCCCAGCATGCCCGGCGGGCACCACCCGGCGCCCATCGTGGGGACTGTCTTGAGCACCCAGTCGACCACCGAGTCGCCCGGGTTAAGCATCACCATCTTGCTCTTGTTCTCGGATCCGCCGCCCTTGGCCGCCACCGTGATCTCCAGCTTGTCGCCGGGAACCAGCTCGGTGTGGATTACCGCCGGCGTGTTGTCCTTGGTGTTCTTGCGCTCGAACTGGGGATCGTCCACCACGCTGGCGCGCAGCGTGTTGTCGGGGTGGTTGTAGGCGCGGCGCACGCCCTCGTTGATGGCGTCGTCCAGACTGCCCGACAGGCCTTCCCAGCGCACCTCCATGCCCACTTTCAGGAATACGTTGACGATGCCGGTGTCCTGGCAGATCGGCCGGTGACCGACCGCGCTCATCTTGCTGTTGGTCAGGATTTGCGCGATCGCGTCTTTGGCCGCCGGGCTCTGCTCGCGCTGGTAGGCGCGGGCAAGGTGGGCGATGTAATCGGCCGGGTGGTAGTAGCTGATGTACTGCAGGGCAGCGGCGACGGACTCGATCAGGTCTGCCTGGCGGATGGTAGTCATGGTGATGTTTACCTCGGTGGTTGAAAATCAGTGCGCTTCATCCTGCGTGCGGGTCATCAGGCGATCGGTGAAGGCGATCGCCATGGCCGAGAGCAGGAAAGTGATGTGGATCAGGGTTTGGGCGATCAGGACCCTGTCCTGGTAGTTGGCCGCGTTGATGAAGGTCTTCAGCAGGTGAATCGAACTGATGCCGATGATGGCGGTGGCCAGCTTGACCTTGAGCACCGAGGCGTTCACGTGGCTCAGCCACTCCGGCCGGTCGGGGTGACTCTCGAGGTCCATCCGGCTGACAAAGGTCTCGTAGCCTCCCACAATCACCATGATCAGCAGGTTCGAGATCATGACGACATCGATCAGCGCCAGCACCACCAGCATGATGATAGTCTCGTTCAGCGTCGTGATCTTGGCATCGGAGCTGTAGCCTACGCTGTTGACCAATGCCTGCAAGGCGGTCTGGCTGCCGAACACAGCCTCCAGCAGGTGCAGCAACTCGATCCAGAAAAGATACACATAAACGGCCTGCGCCGCGATCAGACCCAGGTAAAGCGGCAACTGAAGCCAGCGGCTGGCGAAAATCACGCGGGGCAGGGTGCGCAGCACCAGTGCCTTTTCAATCGGAGCAGGGGTCATTTGGGCTTTGAATTTGTTGTTGTGGCATCGAATTGTAGGTCGCCCGTCCGATGCCGGCAAAGCTGGACGGCCGTAAGTTTCGGGCCAGTCAGTGGCTTGTAAGTGCGAACCACCAAAGTCGCGGACAGTTTGACATTACATGAGGAGAAAACTGCAATGAGTGAAGTATCGAATGCGATTGAGTCTGTGCTGGTTGAAAACCGCGTCTTTGCGCCCAGTCAGGCCACGATGAAAGCGGCGCGGGTTTCCGGCATGGAGGGCTACCAGGCCTTGTGCGCGGAAGCAGAGCGCGATTTCGAGGGCTTCTGGGCCCGTTTGGCGCGTGAAAACGTGGTCTGGAGCAAGCCGTTCAGCAAGACGCTCGACGAGTCTGGCGCACCTTTCTACAAATGGTTCGAGGATGGCGAACTCAATGCATCGGCGAATTGCCTGGACAAGCACATGGGCACAGCGGTAGAGCACAAGACGGCCGTGATCTTTGAAGCCGATGATGGCGTCGTCACCAAGACCAGTTACCGGGAATTGCTCGGGCGCGTCAGTCAGTTCGCCAATGCGCTCAAGGCGAAGGGAGTCAAGAAGGGGGATCGGGTTCTGGTCTACATGCCGATGACGCTGGAGGGCGTGATCGCCATGCAGGCCTGCGCCCGCATTGGCGCCACACACAGCGTGGTTTTTGGCGGCTTCTCCGCCAAGGCCCTGCAGGAGCGCATCATCGACGCCGGCGCCGTGGCCGTGATCACTGCGAACTTTCAGATGCGCGGTGGCAAGGAGTTGCCATTGAAGGCCATTGTGGACGAGGGCCTGGCCCTCGGTGGCTGCGAGTCAATCACGACCGTATTTGTCTACCAGCGCACCGCAAGCGCCTGCAATATGGTGGCCGGCCGGGACATCACATTTGCCGACGCGACCAGCGGCCAGTCGAGCGAATGCGCACCCGAATTTGTCGGTGCCGAACATCCGCTGTTCATTCTCTACACCTCCGGTTCCACCGGCAAACCCAAGGGCGTTCAGCATTCGACCGGCGGATTCCTGCTGTGGGCCAAACTGACCATGGACTGGACTTTTGACCTGCAGCCCTCGGATATCTTCTGGTGCACGGCGGATATTGGCTGGATCACCGGGCATTCCTACGTCGCTTACGGCCCTCTGGCCGCCGGAGCGACCCAGATCATTTTTGAAGGCGTCCCGACCTATCCTGACGCCGGTCGCTTCTGGCAGATGATCGAGCGTCACAAGTGCAGCATCTTCTACACCGCACCGACTGCGATCCGCTCGCTGATCAAGGCCGCCGAGAGCAATGAAAAAGTCCATCCGGCACGCTCCGACCTGAGCAGTCTGCGCATTCTCGGTTCGGTCGGCGAACCGATCAATCCGGAAGCCTGGATGTGGTACTACAAGCACGTCGGTGGCGAGCGTTGCCCGATTGTCGATACCTTCTGGCAGACCGAGACCGGCGGCCACATGATCACGCCGCTGCCGGGCGCCA
>JBMOJJ010000416.1:0-2894 GCA_049315845.1 Rhodoferax sp. | reverse complement strand
CTGTCCCGCCGAGGCATAAAGGATCGCGCGCGAAGAGTTGACGATGATAGGCGCCACCGTTTGGCCGTTCACCGCGCGCCAGCCGGCCCTGACCGTGGCAAGCGCGTCGCCGCCCTGCGCGCCGACACCGGGAATCAGCAGCGGCAGGCTGGGGGCGACAAGCCGGACGCGTTCGATCTCGGCCGGGTAGGTTGCGCCCACCACCAGACCGAGCTGGCCGTTGAGATTCCAGGGACCTTGCGCCAGCCTTGCCACATGCTCGTACAGCAGCGGCGCGCCCTCGACGCTGGACAGGCGCTGATTCTGCAGATCGTCGCCACCCGGGTTCGAGGTCCGGCACAGCAGGAACGCCCCTTTTCCGTGCCGCTTCAGATAGGGCTGCACCGAATCGAAACCCATGAAAGGCGATAGCGTGACCGCATCGGCGCCGTAACGCTCGAAGGCCTCGATCGCATACTGCTCGGCGGTGCTGCCGATGTCGCCGCGCTTGGCGTCCAGGATGATAGGAACCCCGGGCGCCGCGCGGCGCATGTGGGCCATCAGGCGTTCCAGCTGGTCCTCGGCGCGGTGCGCGGAAAAATAGGCGATCTGCGGCTTGAAGGCGATCACCAGATCGGCCGTCGCGTCGACGATCGCGCTGCAAAAGTCAAGGATCCTGCCGGCGTCGCCGCGCAGTCCGGCAGGAAATCGGGCCGGATCGGGGTCGAGTCCGACACACAGCAGCGACACGTTTTGGCGCTCGGCGGCGCCCAGCATTTCGAGGAAGGTCATGCTGCCATTGTAGGAAGCGTGGACCGACCGCGCGCCATGCTTATATGATCGAACCCCTATGGCGTTCGACCCCCCCGACCTGCAATTCTTCTGGCGCTTGCTGACGCGCTTGGGAGAAATGCAGATCCTGCTGCCGGCCGCGCTGCTGGTCATGCTGGCGCTGTCAAGGCGGCCGGACGCGCGGGCGCTGGCCTTTCGGTGGCTGGCCTGTCTTGCGCTGGCCGCGCTGGCCACACTGGCGAGCAAGGTGGCCTTCATTGGCTGGGGCCTGGGCAGCGCAGCGCACGACTTCACCGGAATATCGGGCCACGCGATGTTCGCCGCCGCGGTCTATCCGATCCTGCTGGGCGCGCTGGCGGCACGATGGCCGCCGCCGGCCCAGCGGATCGCGCTGGCGGGCGGCTTTGCGCTCGCGCTGGCGGTCGGCTTCTCGCGCCTGCAGGTCGGAGCCCATTCGAACTCGGAAGTGCTGGCCGGCCTGCTGCTGGGCGGCGCAGCCAGTCTGACCGCGATCGCGGGCGCCAGCCTGCCACGGCTTGCGCTCGGATCTTCGTTGTCTGCGCTGGTCGTCGTCTGGGTGCTGCTGTCGCCGGTGCACATCCCGCCCTTGCCCACGCACTCCGCGGTGACCCTGCTGGCGCTCACGCTGTCAGGGCATGCGGCCCCGTACACCCGGCGCGGCACCAATCACTGACCGACTGCGGCGACCTGCTGCCTCGCCAGGCACAGATCCTGCCAGGCGCGCGCCTTGTCCTGCGGCGTTCGCAGCAGATAGGCCGGGTGATAGCTGACGACCACCGCAATGCCCTGGTAGCGATAGACCTGCCCGCGCAGCTTGCCCAGCGGCATGCTGGCCACGTCGGGCAGGCTGCCCTGCAGCAGCGCCTGCGCGGCAAAGCGCCCAAGCGCCAGGATCACCTTGGGTTGCACCAGCGCCACTTCGCGGCGCAGGTACATTTCGCAGCTGGCAAGGTCTTGCGCTTCCGGGTTGCGCGCGCTGGCCGGTCGGCACTTGACAACGTGAGTCAGGTAGGCCGCGCGAGCCGCGTCGGCAACGCTAGCCGCGCCGCCATCGGCACCGCGCCGGTGCACACCGACCGCCTTCAGCATATTGTCCAGCAGCTGGCCGGCCTGGCCGGTGAACGGCGCGCCAAGCCGCTCCTCGACGTCGTCCGGCGGCTCGCCCAGCACCAGCCAGTCGGCCGGTCCCGGCGCCACGGCAGAAAACACCGGGGCCTGACGGCCGGCGCACAGCTTGCAGGCCTGGCATACGGCCACCGACCGGGCCAGCGCCTGCCAGTCCATGCCGGCGATGTCTCCAGGCAGCGCTGCCGGCGGCTCCGGCCCCTTTTGCGGCGCCTGCGCAATGAGCGCCGCTGGCGCGCTGGCGACCGCATCCGCAGGCCGGGCCGCAGCGCCAGCGCCGGCGGGCAGCGGTGCTGGAGCCGGCGTGACCGCCTCAGGCCACCAGACCCGAACGCCCATCTCCTGCAGCATGGCGCGCCGGCGGGTGTCGAGATCGAGGTTCATCACCGCATTGTCCCTGACTCACAGGCGCAGGTTCATCACCGCCGCGTCCTCGCGCTGGCCCGCTGCGCCAGGGTAGTAGCTCTTGCGCTGGCCGACGCGGCGAAAGCCGTGCGCCTGATAGACCTCGATCGCCCGCTGGTTGCCCACGCGCACCTCCAGCCACAGCCACTGCGCGCCCTGCCCTCTGGCCCAGATCCCGATCGCGTCGAGCATCACACGGGCCCAGCCCTGGCGCTGGTGCGCCGGCGCGACGGTGATGTTGAGCAGATGGACCTCGTCCACGCCCTTCATCGCGACGAAGTAGCCCAGCAGCGTGTCACCGGCCAGCAGCAGCTGGATCTGGTAACCGGAGACCAACGAATCAAGGAAGTTGACGCGCAGCCAGGGATGGGCGTAGGCCTGCTGCTCAAGCCGCAGCACCGCATCCAGATGATGCGCGGTCAGCGGCTCAAAACGCACTTCGACCGGGCGCGCCGCGGCTTTCATGGCGCCGCCTTCTGCGCCGCCCGCTCGAGCGTGGTCTGGGCCACCCGGTCGCGGATGTACAGCGGCAGCGCCAGTTCGGGCGACACCGCCCCGCCGGCGGCAAGCAG
>JBMOJJ010000415.1:0-2901 GCA_049315845.1 Rhodoferax sp. | reverse complement strand
GCCGCCAGTGCAATCACAATGGCATTGTCACCGGCCAGGACCAGATCAATGGCAACGATTGCTGCCAATGCGGTCGCAAATTCAATGGTAAAGATGTCCATATCTCAAATTTCTCAGGTTGCCTGTAGCCGGCGCCTATGTCAAATCGGGCTGCTCAACTCAAGCCTGCATCTGCTGAATTCCGCACAGGACCCAACCACCTTGGCCGGCCCGGGCTTTGACAAGATGCCAGGTCTCATCAAATGACTCGACCGCAGTTCCTCTGCTCTCGCGGATCATGCCGGTAAAGCGCACGCTGACCACATAGCGAGCGTCCTCTTCAACCACTTCGATCACCCTCGCCTCGACGCTAACAACATCGGTTTGCTGGGCGGCGGCGCCACGTTCGGCGATGTCCAGCTCGATCTGGGCCAGCATCTCCGGTGTCGTGAACTCACGGATGTCGTCCAGATTGCCGGTGTCGTTGGAAGCCTGCAAGCGAATGAACTGAGCTCTGGCATTGCGCTCAAAACCGGCCACATCAAAGTCCGCAGGAATGCTGCTGCTGGCGGCGAGTCGGGTGCCTATGCTGGAGCCGGGCATTGACATGTCGTAGCCCGCTTGCGGCGCGTTGGCTCGTTCCATGCCTGCGCCGGCATATTGCATACCGCCGATGCGCGCTGCCAGCGGGCGCTGGCCCTCGGAGCGCTTGCGCATGATGAAGCCGACAACCGCGAGCGCAGCCATGATCGCCAAACCAATCATCATCATGGACGCCAGTTCCTCGCCAAATCCGAAGTGGGAAGCCAGCGCTGCCAGGCCAAGACCTGCTGCCAGGCCAGCCAGTGGCCCCATCCACGAACGCTTCGGTTGTGCAGCCGCCGCAGCAGCGCCAGGCGCTTGCGCTGATGTGGCATCGGGCGCCTTGTTGGCAGGGGTCGTCTGCCGTTGCATCCCCGAAGACTTGCCGCCGCCGAGTCGCTTTGCTGCTTCAGCATCCCCGACACCAAGACCCAATCCAAGTGTCAGCAAGAGCGCAAAGATTGAAAGAAGAGTTTTCACAGGGATCCCTATCTAGGAAAGTTTTCGTGTGCTGAGCTTAGTTGTCTCCACCGTAAAGAAAAAGCAGATAATTACTTAACGACACTCCTGAAAATACTGAAATGAGTTCCGGCTTCAACTACAAGCACTTGTACTACTTTTGGGTGGCGGCCAAGGAGGGCGGCATGTCCCGCGCCGCAGACCGGCTGGATATGGCAGTGCAAACCATCAGCGCGCAGGTGAGGGAACTGGAGCGCTCCCTGGGGTACGCTTTGCTCAAGCCCGCAGGCAGGGGCCTGGTGCTGACCGATGCCGGTATTGCAGCCATGCAACAGGCTGATCTGATATTTCAACTCGGTGAGAACCTGCCTACCGTAGTGCGAGACGCGATGAGCTCTCCCTCGGTCAGGCTGGCTGTGGGCATATCGGATGGTCTGCCCAAACTGGCGGTGCGCCGATTGCTGCAGCCGGTCTTGATGGAGCCCCATTTGCGCCTGTTGTGCAACGAGGGCGAGTTCGATGACCTGTTGGGCGATTTGGCCTTGCACCGCCTGGACATCATTCTGGCTGATCGTCCCGCCCCCCCCAACCCGAACATCAAGCTTTACTCTCACTCCATGGGTTCGTCACCCCTGTCCTGGTACGCAAGCGCCGAGCTTTACAAGTCGGCCAAGAAAAACTTTCCGTATTGCCTCGCGGATGTGCCTGTCCTGCTTCCAACTGGCCACACCGACGTTCGTGCCCGGATCGACCACTGGTTTGAACGTCGCGGCATCCGACCCCGCATTGTTGGTGAATTCGAGGACAGCGCACTGCTCAAGACCTTTGGCGCCGGCGGCATGGGTGTCTTTCCGGCGGTGGAGAGGGTTCGCTTGGAACTGCTCGCCGACGATTCGGTAAAAATGGTCGGGCCGTGCGATGGTGTGGAAGAGAACTTCTTCGCGATTGGTACCGAAAAGAAGGTGCAGCACCCTCTGGTCCAGCGCCTTCTCACGGCGCTGCGCTGAGCCCACAACGTGAGTCCTTCGGACCCGGATCGTCAACTTGCGGCAGGACCCGTTCGAGCGGTTCCCCATCGAGGCGCAGATGTATTTCCGGTGGGCCGGCGATAAGTTGTGGTTCTTCGTGCCCGCACAGGCAATCGTCGGGCAGTTCATCGCCACCTTCGAGTAGTTCCCGCCTAGCCAAAAGTCGGGCAGCTTCAGCGTCGATCAGGTGCTAGAGCAGTTGCTGGCTCCGCCCACTGGCAGCAAGTTAAGCGGCGCTGACTCGATACGCCGGGCCACCCGAATAGAAGACGACCGTGCCGCCATCGGATGTGCAGTACCCAAATTGATTGAGCATTAGGGGCTACGTGGCGACAGTAACTTCCTCAAAAGAACCGGCTGGTTTCATCAGTGCATCCGGCTTGGGACGACTGTGGTCGAAACTGCTTATTGCGAGCCGTAGCCAGCCAGGCGCCGCACATCCAGGATGCGGATCTCGCGTTTGTCAATTTCGATCAGGTGCTCGGCCTCCAGTTCGTGCAACACCCGGGAAAAGTACTCAGGTGTCAATGAAAGTCGAGAGGCGATGGTCGCCTTGCTCACCAGCAAGGAAACGGTCACGACACCAGCCTGCAGTTGCCCGCCCTGCTCCACATCTCGCAGCAGGAAACCGATCAGGCGCTGCATACCGCTGCGCAGCGCATAGCCTTCAACATCCTGCACCAAGCCATGCAGGCGCCGAGAAATGCCTGCCAGCATGTGCAGGGAAAAGCGATGGTCCCGCTCAATTTCCATGAACACGGTTTTCTTGCTCACGCTCAACAGCAGGCTGTCGGTCAAAGATTGCACGTTGATCGGGGAAGGGATGTCCAGAAACACAATGGCTTCGGCAAAA
>JBMOJJ010000414.1:0-2904 GCA_049315845.1 Rhodoferax sp. | reverse complement strand
TCACCGAAACCCAACCCGGCAGGATGCTCTTGAGCGCCGTGATATCGAGCGCCCAGCCCACCAGGACCATGGCGCCCGTCAGCAGCGCCAGAGCGCCCGCCAGGGCCGCGGCGAACTTGGGTGCAGTAAGCAGGTCTGGATGGCCATCCATGGTCATAGAACAAATTCGGCAGTTCGCTCGGAAGTAGTGATTGTTTCACGCTGCATGCGCGCACGGCTTCCAAGAATGTGGACCTCCCCATTGGTCACAATACACCGAGTAAACGGCGAGTGTCAATGAGAAATGTCAAGCGCTGCGGGGCTGGCGCGCTGTTGCCGACCGTCAGCCCGTAGCCGGCAATGTTACTTGTTCGGACTGGCGCAGCAGTCGATCAGCTGCCGGCGTTCGCTGTCCAGCCGCCGCCCAGCACGCGGTACAGCGTCACCAGGTTCTGGCTGTACTGGGTCTGAGTCTGCAACTGCAGCAGTTGCGCCGTGAACAAGGCGCGCTGGGCTTCGAGCACATCGAGAAAGCTGCTGGCGCCGTTGCGGTAGCGCAGGTCTGCGAGCCGGTAACGGTCCTGTTCGACCCGCACGAGCGCCTGCAGAGTGCGCAATTGCTCACCCAGCGTCGCGCGCCCCGCCAGCGCGTCGGCCACCTCCCTGAAGGCGGACTGGATCGCGCGCTCGTACTGGGCCACCGCGATGTCGCGATTCACCTCGGACAGCCGCTCATTAGCCTGGTTGCGCCCGGCGTCGAACACCGGTTGCAGCAACTGCGGTGCAAAACTCCAGGCCAGGCCGTTGCTGAACAGGCCGCTGAGTTCGCTGCTGACGCTGCCAACGCTGCCGGTCAGCGTGATTCTGGGGAAGAAGGCGGCGCGCGCCGCGCCGATGTTGGCGTTGGCGGCGACCAATTGCTGCTCGGCCTGGCGCACATCAGGCCGGCGCACCAGCACCTCCGAGGCCAAGCCCACCGGCAGTTCCGGCACCGTGGCAGCCGCTGTGATCGCCAGGCCTTGCGGCAGATCCTTGGGCAGCGCCTGCCCGATCAGCAAGACCAGCGCATTCTCGGCGAGCGAGCGCTGTCGCGTGGCCACTGTCAGCGCCACGCGAGCCGACTCCAGCAGAGACTCCGACTGGCGCAGGTCGATCTGCGAACTCGCCCCGTTGTCAAAGCGCAGCTTGATCAGGCGGTAAGACGCTTCGCGCGTGTCCAGCGTCTGGCGTGTCACGCGCAGCAGTTCCTCGTCACCCTGCAGCGCCAGGTAGCCGTTGGCGACCGCCGCCACCAGGCTGATCTGCACCGCCTTGCGCGCCTCCTCGCTGGCCAGGTACTGGGCCAGCGCCGCGTCGGCCAGGCTCTTCACGCGTCCGAACAGATCGAGCTCGTAGGACGTGACCAGCACGCCGGCCGAGTAGCTGCTGGAAATGCCGCCGGCAGAGGTCGGCTGACGTAAACCGCTCAAGCCGGCGTTGACGCCGGGCCACTGGTCGGCGCGACGGATGTCGAACTGCGCGCGCGCCTGCTCGATGTTGAGCACCGCGAGCCGCAGGTCGCGGTTGTTTTCGAGCGCCAGCGCAATCAGGCGCTTCAGGCGCGCATCGACAAAGAACTTCTGCCACTCGATATCCGCAGCCGGCACCGCAACCTGCGCTGCGCCGGTTTCACCCGGAAAGGTGGCAGCCACCGGCGCCGCGGGTCGCTCCAGCGTCGGCGCCATCGAACTGCAGCCGCCCAGTACAGAAGCCAGCAGCAGTGCGCCTGCCTGCGCCGACCGGGTCTTTCTGATCTTTCCGAGGCTCATGGCCTGACCTCCGGCGCAGTGGGCGCGGCGGGACTGCCGTCGTCGCTCTGGTGCGCATACTTGCGGCGCTGGCGCTCGCTGCCCTTGAAGATGCGCCGCACCACGACAAAGAACAGCGGCACGAAAAAGACCGACAGCGTGGTGGCGGAGATCATGCCGCCCATCACGCCGGTGCCGATCGCATGCTGGCTGGCCGAGCCGGCGCCAGAGGCCACCACCAGCGGCAGCACGCCCAGGATGAAGGCCATCGAGGTCATCAGGATCGGCCGAAAGCGGATGTGGGCCGCCTCCAGCACCGCGTCGACCAAGCTCCTGCCCTGCGCGTGCAGGTCTTTGGCGAACTCGATGATCAGCACCGCATTCTTGGCCGACAGGCCGATGATCGTGATCAGGCCGACCTTGAAGTAGACGTCGTTTTCCAGCCCGCGCAAACCGGTCGCCAGCGTGACGCCCAGCACGCCCAGTGGCACCACCAGGATCACGGCAAACGGAATCGACCAGCTCTCGTACAGCGCCGCCAGGCACAGGAACACGGCCAGCAGCGAAAAGGCGAACAGGATGATGGCGGTCGAGCCCGAGAGTTTTTCCTCACGCGACTGGCCGGTCCACTCGAACGCGAAGCCCGCCGGCAGCTGGCTCGCCAGCTTTTCCATCTCGTCCATCGCCGCGCCGGTGCTTTGGCCAGGTGCGGGTTCGCCCGCAATGCGCATGGTCGGATAGCCGTTGTAGCGGATGGTCTGCATCGGCCCGGTCACCCACTGCGTGCTGGCAAAGGCCGACAGCGGCACCGGCTGGCCGGCCGCATTTGGCGCATTGATCTTCAGCAGGTCGTCGGGCTGCATGCGCGCCTGCGCCTGGGCCTGCACCACCACGCGCTGCACGCGACCGGCATTCGGAAAGTCATTGACGTAGGACGACCCCAGCGCGGTCGAGAGCGAGGTGTTGATGGCGGAAAAACTCACGCCCAGCGCGCTGGCCTTGTCGCGGTCGATGTTGAGCTGCAACTGTGACGCGTCTTCCAGGCCGTCCGGTCGCACAGCGGTCAGCAGCTTGCTTTGCGCCGCCATGCCGAGCAACTGGTTGCGCGCCGCCACCAGCGCGTCATGGCCGTTGCCGC
>JBMOJJ010000076.1:0-13045 GCA_049315845.1 Rhodoferax sp. | reverse complement strand
GAAGACGTTGACGTCATCGGTATTTCCTCTCTGGCCACGGATCACCTGATCGTGCCCAAGCTCATGATCGCCCTGCGCGAAGCCGGTCTGACCGATGTCGCCGTGATTGTGGGCGGCATCGTGCCCGATGCCGACGAGGCGACCTTGCTTGAAGCCGGCGTGGCCCGCGTCTTTCACCCGGGCAGTTCCATGGCCGACATTGCTGCGTATGTGCGCGAGCTAGCCGAGGCCGGGCGCGTTCGTCATGTCGCCGTTTGAAGCAGTCTGACAAAGGAGAGCTCATCATGAACAAAGCCATCGACAACACCTTGCTGTCTGAAGCCGACGCCTATGGCGCATGGCAACAGGATTACGCGGCCGCCATCGGTGTGGACAAGCAGGTGGTGAACCGCTCCGGCGTCTCGATCCAGCCGATTTATACCCAGCGTGACTGGAACGCTGCCGAGCACACAGCCGATCTCGGCATGCCGGGACAGGCACCCTACACACGCGGCATTTACGCCACCATGCACCGGGGCAAGACCTGGTCGCAGCGCCAACTCACGGGAATGGGCACGCCCAGCGAATACAACGCGCGTCTGCTGGATGTTCTGGCGCAGGGCGCAACGGCAGTATCACTGATTCCGTGCAACTCGGTGTTTCGCGGCTATGACATGGACGAGTCCCACATCGAATTGCTGGGCACCTGCGGCACCGTGATCAACACCACGGCGCACATGGACCGTGCTTTGCAGGGTGTCGATCTGTCCAGAATCTCCTGTGCCCAGAACGACCCGACACCGTTTACGCTGCTGGCCTTCATGCTGGGCGCAGCACGCCGGCGCGGCACCGACTGGAAGAGCATCAGCGGCACCTCCAACCAGAGCGATTACCTCAGCCACTATGTCGCCAACCACATGTTCTTTCGCATCGCGCTGCCGGGTGCCAGACGCATCCTCTCCGACCACATCGAGTTCTGCAACCGTTTTCTACCCAAATGGAACCCGATGTCGGTGGTGGGCCAGCACACGCAGCAAGCCGGCGCCACACCGGCCGAATCGATGGCCTTCACGCTCTGCAGCGCGATCCAGAACGCCGAGGATTGCATGGCACGCGGCATGGACCCGGACCAGTTTCTGCCGCGCTTTACCTTCTTCTTTGATGTCTCGATCAGCTTCTTTGAGGAAATAGCCAAGTTCCGCGCGGCCCGGCGCATCTGGGCCAGCCTGGCGCGTGATCGGCTCGGTGCCAAGGACCCACGTTCCTGGCGCTTCAAATTCCATGCCCAGACCTCGGGTGTGGATCTGACGCGCCAGCAACCGCTGAACAACATCTCCCGCGTCACGGTGCAGGCCATGGCCGGCATTCTGGGTGGCCTGCAGTCGTTGCACACCGACGCCTATGACGAGGCACTGTCCTGCCCGAGCGAGTTTGGCGCTCGCATTGCGATTGCCACGCAAAACGTGCTGCGCGAAGAGGCCCACCTGACCGACGTGATTGATCCTCTGGGTGGCAGTTATTACGTCGAAACACTGACGGACCAGATGCAGGCTCAGATAGAGAGCGTGATGCAACGGGTGCAGGACGCCGGTGGCATGTACAAGGCGGTGGAGTGCGGCCTGGTGCAGGGCATGATCGGCGAGTCGGCGCGCAAGTTCCAACAGAGAATCGACTCCGGCCAACAGACGGTGGTGGGCGTGAACGCCTACCAGGTCGAAGAAGACAGCAGTGCGCGCCCCATCAACGCACGTCCGGATCGCGCCAGCATGCAGACGCTGATCGATGAGTTCAAGGCCTTCAAGGCGGAGCGCTCGCAGTCTGCGGTAAAAACAGCGCTGGATGCGCTGGCGCGATCGGCTGGCGACGTGCGGGACAACGTCTTTGGCCGTGTGGTCGAAGCCGCCGAGGCAGGCTGCACGCATGGCGAGATTTGCCAGACGCTGCGCCGCGAGATGGGTTTCGGTCACGTACAGGCGATCGTGTGAGCCAGCGCAAGGACGCGCATCACCATTGGACGGTACCGGAAGCTCTGCTGGCGGGTGATCGGCGTGTAGTGGCACGCAGCATCAGCCAGATCGAGCATGGCGAACTGCCCTCGGGCAGCGCCTCCAGTGCACTGGCGCCGCATCTGGGACGCGCCCATGTGCTGGGCATCACCGGCGCACCCGGCGCCGGAAAATCAACGCTGGTTCATGCCATGCTGGGTGAACTGCTGGCGCGCGGCCGACACATCGCTGTGGTAGCGATTGATCCGTCGAGCCCGATCAGTGGCGGCGCCGTGCTGGGTGACCGGGTGCGCATGGGCGAGCACGGCGCCCATCCCGATGTCTTCATCCGTTCGCTGGCCACACGCGGGCATTTGGGCGGCCTGTCACGCAGCACCGAAGAAATTGTAGACGTGCTTGATGCGGCCGGGTTCGACACCATCATCATCGAAACCGTCGGCGCCGGGCAGTCCGAAGTCGAAATCATGCGCGTGGCAGATACCCGGCTGGTCGCCTGCGCACCGGGCATGGGCGACAACGTGCAGGCGATCAAGGCCGGCATTCTGGAAATCGCGGACCTGCTGGTCGTGACCAAGTCAGACCTCGCAGGGTCTGACGCCACGGCGCGCGACCTCAAGGACATGCTGCATCTGCGCGCGCCGCCAGGTCCTAGCACCTGGGAAGTTCCGGTTCTCAAATCCTGCGCCAATACGGCAGAAGGTGTGGCAGGCGTGCTGGATGCCGTGGCCCAGCATGCCAGCGTCGCAGGTGTTGGCCAGCGCCTGAAGACGCGACACCCGCCTAAGGCTGCGCTGGCATTGGAGGCCACCTCTCTGGTCAAGCACCTGGCAAATATCGATCCATTCGCGCGCCAGCTTGGCATCATCTGCACCGAAGCTGGCAAAGGCAGTGCGAACGTGACCCTGACCCTGGCACAGCCGCATCTCAATTTCAACGGCAGCTGCCATGGCGGCGTCATCTTCACGCTGGCAGACACGGCTTTCGGTCTGGCTTCGAACTCCTATGGCAAAGTGGCAGCCGGTATCGATGCGCACATCACGTACCAGCAGGCCGCGCGCACCGGCGACGTCCTGACAGCCCGAGCCGTGGAAGTTTCGAGGTCGCGCAAACTGGCGGTCTACCGGGTCGACGTGAGTCGCGCCGACGACACCGTGATCTCAAGCTTCACAGGTACCGTCTACATCACTGGTGTTGACATTGCCGCACCGGCCGCACACGCTCCTCAGGAAACAATGTAGGCAGCAGTTCCGGTGGACAGCAACTCGCCGTCGGCGCCCCGGAACTCCATGCGGGCTGTGGCCACGCGCGAGCCCAGACGCAAGACCTCGGCCTGCAGCACAAAGTGCTCACTGATGGCGGGACGCAGATAGTCGATTCGCAGATCAATCGTGCCGATCTTGCTGAAGCGATGCAAACGCTGCAAGGGCGGCTCGTCCATGTGGCGCGCGCCAATCGCGGCCATGACGGCAAGCCCTGCCATCGCGTCGAGCCCAGCGCTGACGACGCCACCGTGAAGCCGGTTGAAACTGAAGTGCCCGATCAAGTCGCGCTTCATGTCGATGCGGCCTCTGACATCGTTCGGTTTGAGCGAAGTAATCTTCAAGCCCAGAACCTGGTTGAAGACAATCATTTCCTCGAAGATTTTCTTCAGACCGGCGACAAATTCGTCTTCGAACTCGATCGGTTCCGGCGCAGCAGTTTTTTTGATCATGGCGTCATTCTCACAGACCGAGCTGACGCGAGGCCAACTCCTTCATGATCTCCTCGGTGCCGCCGCCAATCGTCATGACCTTGACCTCGCGGTAGATGCGCTCGCAGGCCGTGCCGCGCATGAAACCCATGCCGCCCAGAATCTGCACGCCCTGGTCGGCGCAGAACTGCATCGCCTGCGTCGCATGGTTCTTCAGCAGGCAGACCTCGGCCACCCAATCCGGCCCTTTGATCCCGGCATCGGAGCGCTGCGAAACCGAGTTGAGCCAGGCGCGCGTCGATTCAATCCGCATCTTCATGTCCATCAGCTTGTGGCGGATCACCTGATGATCGACCAGCGCGGTGCCAAAGGTCTTGCGCTGGCGCGCCCAGGCCAATGCCTCATCAAAGCAGCACTCGCTAAAACCCAGCGCCATGGCGGCCATGGACAGACGCTCGCCATTGAAGTTGGTCAGGATCATCTTGAAGCCGGTCCCTTCCTCCCCAATCAGATAGCGGGCCGGCACGCGCACGCCGTCAAAGCGCAGCTGCGCGGTGTCGGAGCAGAGCCATCCCATCTTCTTCAACGCCGTGCGCGAGATTCCGTTCGCGTCCCCCGGCACCATCAGCATCGAGATGCCGCCCGGGCCTTTGTCCTTCGGATTGGTGCGCACCGCAGCCGTGAACCAGTCGGCGCGCATGCCCGAGGTGATGAACACCTTTTCGCCGTCCACCACGTACTCGTCGCCCTCGAGCCGGGCGCTGGTGCGCAGCGACATCACATCGGTGCCGCCGCCGGGCTCGGTAATCGCCAGCGCCGATATCTTCTCGCCCCGCAGTATGGCCGGCACCACCTCCTGCTGCAGCGCCGCGCTGCCATGGCGAATCACCGGTGGCAAGCCGATGTTGTGGCTGAACAGACTGGCCATCAAGCCGCCGCTGCCGCCAAAGCGCGCCAGCGCCACCGTCATCGCGTTGCGCAGCACCCACGGGCTCGGCGTGCCGCCCAAAGCCTCGGGATAGCCCATCGCCAGCCAGCCCAGTTCGGCAACACGCCGGTACAGGCGGCGCGGAAATTCACCGGCCTGCTCCCAGGCATCCAGGTGCTCTGCGACCTCGGTCTGCACGAAACGGCGCACGCCGTCCACCAGCAATTGCGCATCCGCCTGAAGATCTTCCGTCGATGACATGTTCATTTCTTTGACTCCGGTACTTCGACTTGAAACGCCTGGGGTGTCTGGGCGCGGTGAAAGCCCTCGAACGGCCTGATGGCGGCACGCTCCCGGACTTCCTTCGACGCCACCCGCATCGGCCAGCCCATGCGGACCTGCGGTCGCGCGCCGTCGATGCGCAAGGTGCTGCCGCTGATGAAGGCGGCGGCCGGACTGAGCAGAAAAACAATGCCGGCTGAGGTTTCAGCCTCTGTGCCAAAACGGCCCAGCGGCACGGTGTTGGTCATTTCACGCAACATCGGGCGCAGTTCCGGCGGGTACTTGTCCATCCCACTGGAGGCGATGTAGCCGGGCGCCACCGCATTCACGCGCACGCCGCGGCCGGCCCACTCGATCGCGGCGGTCTCGGTGAAGCTGACCATGCCGGCACGCGCCGCGCCGCTGTGGCCCATGCCCGGCATCGAGCCCCAGATGTCGGCGACGATGTTGACGATGGCACCGCCATGCTTGTTCATGCTCTGCAAAAAGCACTCGCGCGCCATCAGAAAACCGCCGGTCAGGTTGGTGTTGAGCACCGCCTCCCATCCCTTGGCGCTGATCGCCTCCAGCGGCGTCATGTACTGGCCGCCGGCATTGTTGACCAGGCCGTCGATGCGCCCATGTGCGGCGATCACGGCCGCCACGGTCTGCTTGACCGCATCCTCGTCGCGGATGTCACAGACATGATAGTTGACCGCACCACCGTCCTGCCTGATTTCAGCCACCACCGCCTGCAATTTCTCGGCCTTTCGGCCGATCAGCACGACGTGTGCGCCCAAAGCGGCGAGTTCATGGGCGGTGCAGCGGCCAATGCCGGAGCCGCCGCCAGTAATCAGCACCACCTTGCCGGCAAACAGGGCCGGCGCAAACACAGAACCGTAGCGCATCAGCACTCCTTCAGAAACAAAGCCATTGCAGCGTCGGTCAATTCATCGAGCGACGCATCCTTCTTCCGGTCAAACCACTGCACCGACCAATTCAGCGCCCCCAGAATCAACAAGCGTGACCACTTCACCGGTGCGCGCAAATGGCCGCTCGCATGCAAGGCCTCCAGCACCGGTGTCCAGGCCGCTTCATAGTCGGCCTGCAGCGCGGCCAGCAGCGCACGCTGACAGGCGTTCAGGGAGCGGTGCTCGTACAGCATCACCGGCACAAAATCATTGCCCGACCCAAGCAGGATTTCAAAGTGGACGCGGATCAGGCGCCTGAGCTTCAACGCCGGCGTGTTCGCCGCCGCAGCGCCCTGCAAGGCGTCGGACTGCCGATCAAGCGCGCGTCGCATGCCCTCTTCCATAACCGCGCAAAGCAGGTCTCCCTTGCTCTTGAAGTGGTAGAACGGCGAGCCGCTGTGCATGCCGACGGCCGCCGCGATGTCGCGCGTACTGGTCGCATCGAAGCCCTGGACACGGAACAGGCGGGCGGCGGCGGCCAGCAGGGCCTGACGCCGATTGCCGTCGTCGCGCTCATCTTCGGTCTTGCATGGACGACCACGTGGACGCTTGGAAGGCTTTGGAAGCGACAGTGCAGACGACATCATTGCCCCGCAGCATAGCCAGAATGTCTATTTTTGGCAAGCGGTTGCTTTGTATAAATAAAGCAACAGGCCGGGGCGCACCGCCCATTTACACTGTTGAAAAATCCGGCTTGCGTTTTTCCAGGAATGCCGTGAACGCCTCGCGGGCTGCCGGTTCCTGCAACAGGCGGGCGAAACTGACTCCTTCTTCCACCATGCGCTCAGCGACGATGCCGGCCTGACTTTGCTTCATCAGCCGCTTGGTCTCGATCAGGGCGGCCAGCGGCTTGGTCGCCAGTTTCTGCGCTTGACGCTGCGCCAACGCCGCCGCCTCGGCGGGTGGCACGATGCGGCTGACCAGGCCCATTTCCAATCCGGTCTCGGCTGAAAACGGTTCACCCAGCAGCAGCGCCTCGGCAGCCCGTCCATGGCCCATCAAGCGCGGCGCCAGATAACTCGATGCCGCTTCAGGACAGAGTCCCAGGTTGACAAACGGCATCGAAAACGCGGCATTGTCGCCGGCGTAGACTAGGTCGCAGTGAAACAGCATCGTGGTGCCGATGCCGACGGCCGGACCGCAGACTGCGGCCACCAGCGGCTTAGAGAAGGTGCTGATCGCGCGCAGAAAGCGAAATGCAGGCGACTCCTGCGCGGCGGCCGTTCGGCTGAGGAAATCGCCAATGTCGTTGCCAGCGCAGAAGATGGTCTCATGGCCCTGGATCACCAGCGCGCGAAGGCTGGCGTCGGTATCGGCTTGCGCCAGCGCATCGGCCATGGCCGCGTACATCGCCCTGGTCAGAGAGTTTTTCTTGTCCAGCCGGTTCAGGGTGATGGTCAGCACACCGGCGCTGCGGTCCAGCAGTATTTCGGTCATCGTGCGTCCTCCCTAGCCAGCCAGTGCTTCGCGCACGAAATCGAGCCTGTCCTGGCCCCAGAACATCTGGTCGCCGACAAAAAACGTGGGCGCACCAAAGATTCCGCGCGCGACCGCGGTTTCAGTGGCCGCCTTCAAGCTGTCCTTGACCGCCTGTTCGCTGGCCAGCGCCAGCAGGGCCGGTGCGTCGAAACCCGAGGCCTGCAGCACGCCGGCCACGGTGGCGGGATCGTTCATGTTCTGCGCCTCGACCCAGATCGCACGGAACATGGCTTGGCAGTAATCCATGAAGCGCGGATCGTCCCTCATCTGCAGCCCGACCGCGATGCGCATCAGCGTGATCGTGTTGATCGGGAAGAATGGATTGGTTTTCAAAGGCACGCCATAACGCCGGGCAAAGCGGGCGAAGTCGCGGAAGATGTACTTGCCCTTGGCTGGCACGCTGGCCGGCGAGGCGTTGCCGGTCGCGACGAAGACGCCGCCCAGCAGCATCGGCCGCCAGAGCACGGTCGCGCCGGTGTCGGCGGCAAGCGCCTTCAACTGGGTGGAAGCGAGGTAGGCAGCCGGGCTGCCGAAGTCAAAGTAGTACTCCACGGTCTTGCTCATGGTGATGTCTCCAGTCAGTTACAGGAATTCAGAATTTTTCCAGCCAGGGGCGCAGGTCCAGTTCGTGCGTCCAGGCGTCGCGCGGCTGGCAGTGCAGCAGCCAGTACTGATCGGCAATGTGATCCGGGTTCAGAATACCATCCTGCGCCTTCAAGGCATAGCGATCCGGAAAATTATCGCGGATGAACGCGGTGTCGATCGCACCATCGATCACGACGTGCGCGACATGGATGCCTTGCGGACCGAGTTCACGCGCCATGCTCTGAGCCAAAGCGCGCAACGCATGCTTGGCGCCGGCAAAGGCGGCAAAATTGGCGGTACCGCGCAGCGAGGCGGTCGCACCGGTGAAGATGATCGTTTGCCGGCGCTGCGGCGTGGCGCGCGTGACCATCCGCTTGGCCACTTCGCGGCCATTCAGAAAGCCGCCGAAGCAGGCCATTTCCCAGATCTTGAAGTACTTGCGCGCCGTCTCCTGCAGGATGCTGCTCGGCGCATTGGCGCCGATGTTGAAGACCAGCACCTCGATCGGGCCCATCGCCGACTCGATGCGCTCGACCAGCGCGACGACATCTTCTTCCTTGCGCGCGTCGCTGGCGAACCCATGCGCTGTGCCGCCTTGGGCGCTGATCGCATCGAGCAGAGGCTGCAATTTGTCCAGGCTTCGCCTTGTGACGCAGGCGGTGAAACCTTCGCGTGCGAAACGTCGCGCAATGGCGCCGCCGGTGGCGTCGCCAGCACCAATCACCAGTGCAACCTTGTTCATGATCAGTTTTTGTAGTAGACGATCTGGTTCGTCGTTGCCAGCAGCAGTCCGGCCTCGTTCCACAATTGCGAGCTCTGGTCGAAAAAACCGTTCCGAAACACCTGCGCGTGCGCCTGCCCGAGCAGATACCCGGCGCCCGATTCGGTCAACTGCTGACCGCCGGCATGGAAATAGACTGTCATTGAGACCGTGCCTGCGGGAACGCGCAGCGCGCGACGCAGGTAGATGCGCGGATAGAAGATGTCCGCCATCGCCGTCAGCGAGCAGAAGTCGAGCACGCGGGCCGGCATGTCGCGCATCCAGAGCTGCGACAGACTGGCATCCGCGCGACCATCCCATACGCCTGGAAACGCGCCCTGGACAAATCGCATGTCATAGCGATGGACCCACTCGACGCCAGTCATCGGCTTCTCCTCCGGCAAGTCCTGCGCGCGCGGCACAGCCGGCATCGGGGTGTCCTCGCTGCCCCAGGTTGGACGCCGGACGGCGGTCATCGCGGTGGCGGTCAGCATCACCTCTTGCGCACCGGATGCGTCGGTTTGCACCAACTCGATCAGCCAGTGCTGGGTCGAGCGGTTGGTGCGCCGCGGTGAGGCCGTGACCCGGAACGGCCCGGCCGCCAGCGCACCGGCGTAGTTCACGGTCAGTGCAATCGGCTCGCCCAGCAGATCAGGATGCTGCAGCACGGCATTCAATGCGGTGGCGGCGGTCATGCCGCCAAACGGGCCTACCATGTTCCAGTAGGCAGGCGCGCTGACGCCGGAGTAAACCCCAGGCTCAAGCGGGGTCAGGCTGCACGCGAGGTCAAACGGGTGGTCGGTCATGGCCGCAGTGTGACGCCAGAGCGCGACTGCGGCTGTCCTGTTTGTGACCTCGGGGAAATTCCTACACGCGCTCAAAAATACCGGCCGCCCCCTGCCCCATGCCCACGCACATCGAGACCATGCTGTAGCGCAACTTGTTCCGACGCAGCGCGTGGATCGCGGTGGCGGAGCGGATCGCGCCGGTGGCGCCCAGCGGGTGACCGAGCGCGATGGCGCCGCCCATCGGATTGACCTTGGCCGGGTCCAGCCCCAGTGTGTTGATGACGGCCAGCGACTGCGCGGCAAAGGCCTCGTTGAGTTCGATCCAGTCGATGTCATCCTGCTTCAGGCCGGCATAGCGCAGGGCGGCGGGAATGGCCTCGATCGGACCGATGCCCATGATGTGCGGCGGCACGCCCTTGGCGGCAAAGCTGACGAAGCGCGCCAGCGGCTTCAGACCGAACCGCTTGATGGCCGCTTCGCTGGCCAGAATCAGCGCACCGGCGCCGTCCGAGGTCTGCGAGCTGTTGCCGGCGGTCACGGATCCGCGCGCGGCGAACACGGTCTTGAGCTTGGCCAGCCCTTCGAGCGTGGTGTCGGCCCTCGCCCCCTCGTCCAGACTGACGATGCGCTTCTTCTCGATCACGCCACCGGTCTGCAAATCGGGCGATCTGTCGGTCACCTCGACCGGCGTGATCTCATCGGCAAAGTGGCCCGCCGCCATCGCCGCCAAGGCTCTCTGGTGCGAAGCGACGGCAAACTCGTCCTGCGCCTGCCGGCTGATCTTCCATTGCGTGGCTACTTTTTCGGCGGTCAGGCCCATGCCGTAGGCGATGCCGATGTTCTCGTCGTTATTGAACATGGCCGGCGACAGCGATGGCGCGTTGCCCATCATCGGCACCATGCTCATGCTCTCGACGCCGGCGGCGATCATCACGTCGGCTTCGCCAACCCGGATCCGGTCGGCGGCCATCTGCACCGCAGACAGACCCGAAGCGCAAAAACGGTTCACCGTGATGCCACCAACGCTGGTCGGCAGCCCGGCCAACACGGCGCCGATGCGCGCAATGTTGAGGCCCTGCTGGCCTTCCGGAATGGCGCAACCGCAGACCAGGTCCTCGATCGCTTTCGGGTCCAGGCCGGGCACCTGCGCCAGCGCGGCATGCAGGACCTTGACCAGCAGTTCGTCCGGCCGTGTGTTGCGGAACATGCCGCGGTGCGAGCGGCCAATCGGCGTGCGCGTGGCGGCAACGATGTAGGCTTCTTGAATTTGTTTCATACCGATCCTTTCAACAGATCACTCATCTAATGCTGTGTATGGGGGGTTGCTGCTGAGAAAGCGTAGCGAGCAAGCCTCAGCTAGGCGGACGGAGCGCAGCAACCGGAACGTACTTCCTGTACGTGAGGATTGTGAGCACCGCCCAACGACGCATGAGGTTTGCGCAGCTGCTTTATCAATTGCGAACCGGTTTGCCGGTGGACATCATGCCCATGATGCGCTCCTGCGTCTTGGGATGCGTCAGCAGCGAGCAGAAGGCCTTGCGCTCCAGCGCCATCACATACTCTTCCGTCACCAGGCTGCCGGCATCGACGTCGCCGCCGCAGACCACCTCGGCGATCAGACCGGCGATATGGAAATCGTGCGCGCTGACAAAGCCGCCGTCGCGCATATTGATCAGCGAGCCCTTGATGGTGGCCACGCCGCTGCGCCCGGCGACCGCGAACAGGCGCTTGTGCGGCGCGCGGTAGCCGGAATCGAACATGGCCTTGGCCTCGTTGATGGCGACAAACAGCAGTTCGTCCTTGTGCGGCACGATCACATCGCTATCGAGCAGGTAGCCCAGTTTGCGCGACTCCAGTGCGCTGGTTCCGACTTTGGCCATGGCCGCAGCGGTGAAGCCTTCTGTCAGGAAAGGCAGCAAGTCCTTGCCGGTGCAAGCCGCTGCGTTCTCGGCGGCGCGCCTGGCAATATAGGTCAGGCCGCCGGCACCGGGCACCAATCCCACACCGACCTCCACCAGGCCGATGTAGCTTTCCATCGCGACAACGCGCTTGGCCGAATACGCGGCCAGTTCGCAGCCGCCGCCCAGCGCCAGGCCGCGGACCGCCGATACCACCGGCACATTCGCGTAACGCAGCCTCAGCATCGCTTGCTGCATCTCGGCCTCGGCGCCGTCGATCGCCTTGGTGCCACCCATCACGAAGGCCGGCAGCATGGCCTGCAGGTCGGCGCCGACCGAGAACATGTCGTCAGGCGACCAGATCACCAGACCCTTGTACCCGGCCTCGACCAGTTCCAGACCCTGTATCAATCCTTCAACCACACCCGCGCTGATCGCGTGCATCTTGGTCTTGATGCTGGCGATCACAATTTCATCGTCCATCGTCCACAGGCGAATCGCCTGGTCCTCATGCAGTGTCTTGCCGGCGCTCTCGGCCCTGGGCGCGTTGGCGCCGAGCACGCTCTCGGGGAAGTGCTGTCGCGCATAGACCGGCAGGCTGCGCGGCTGCACAAAGCGGCCGGTGGTCGGATTCCAGGAGCCTTGCGCCGTGTGCACGCCCGTCGCATCGGCCACCGGGCCCGTGAAGACCCAATCCGGCAGCGGCGCCCTGCACAGCGCCTTGCCGGCGGCGATGTCCTCCTTGATCATGTTGGCCACCGCCAGCCAACCGGCTTCCTGCCAGAGCTCGAACGGGCCCTGCTTCATGCCGAAGCCCCAGCGCATCGCGAAGTCGATGTCGCGCGCGTTGTCGGCAATCGACGCCAGGTGCACGGCCGAATAATGGAAGCTGTTGCGCAGAATCGCCCACAGGAATTGTCCCTGCGCACCCTCGCTGTCGCGCAGCAGCCTGAGCCGCTCGGCAGCGGGTTTCTTCAGCATCCGGGCATAGACTTCATCGGCCTTCTGGCCCGCGGGCACATACTCTTTGGACTGCAGGTCGAAGCGAAACACATCGCGCCCGACCTTCTTGAAAAATCCCGCCTTGGTCTTTTGCCCGAGGTTGCCCATCTCCAGCAGGGTCTTGAGCACTTCAGGCGTGGCAAAGCTCTGGTAGAAAGGATCGGCGTCCAGACTCAGCGTGTCCTGCAGGGTCTTGATCACATGCGCCATCGTGTCCAGACCGACGATGTCGGCGGTGCGGAAAGTACCCGAACTGGCGCGTCCGAGTTTCTTGCCGGTGAGGTCGTCGACCACGTCATAGCTGAGGCCGAAATTAGCGACCTCTTTCATGGTCGCCAGCATGCCGGCAATGCCAATCCGGTTCGCAATGAAATTGGGCGAGTCTTTGGCCCGCACCACGCCCTTGCCGAGGTTGCTGGTGACAAAGGTCTCCAGGTCGTCCAGGATTTGCGGCTCCGTGGTGGGCGTGTTGATCAGTTCCACCAGCATCATGTAGCGCGGCGGGTTGAAGAAATGGATGCCGCAAAAGCGCGGCTTGATCGCAGCGGGCAGCGCTTCACTCAATTTGCTGATCGACAAGCCGGAGGTGTTGGACGCTACGATCGCGTGCGGCGCCAGAAAGGGGGCGATCTTCCTGTACAGATCAAGTTTCCAGTCCATTCGCTCGGCGATCGCCTCGATCACCAGGTCGCAATCCC
>JBMOJJ010000075.1:0-13202 GCA_049315845.1 Rhodoferax sp. | reverse complement strand
GTGCCGGGCGCGACCTGAACTTTGGTTCTGCCATCCACCGCGCGACTGATCTTGAACTTCTGGTTCAGGCCGTCAACCGTGCAAGTTTTAGACTTGTCGGCCAGCATCAGGAAGCTGCTGATCTGCAAATGCGGATATGCAAGGCTCAATACGTGACGCTGAAAGGCGACGTCCTGCAGGTAAGGCAGCATCTCTTTCTTGATGCCGCCGCCCTTTTGTTGGAATGCGGTGGCATTTGCCGAGTCAAACGACTTGGCCTTGACCTCGATGAGCTCAACCTTGTTGCCTGACTTGCGCAGGATGTCGACCCGGGCAAACAGGTTGCCATGGCAGATGGCGGATTCAAAGAGTGTGACTTCGTCCTGCGCCAGCAATTGGCGGGTCTGCTCGACCGCCTCCGCATGGACCTTGGACGCAACTTCATGACCGCCGGGGAACATGATCTCGGCCAGTTCCCCGACCTGAAAACCCCCTTCTGCCAATGCCATCAAAAAGTCGTCTTCTTGCTTGGTATCGGCGTAAACCCTGGGTTTGCCGGTGTAGTAGAGCTTGGTTGCGCACTCGATGGCTATCTTGAACCGACTCTTGGTCAGATAACGCGGACTAACAACTGA
Organism: Rhodoferax sp.; assembly: GCA_049315845.1. Classification (GTDB taxonomy): domain Bacteria; phylum Pseudomonadota; class Gammaproteobacteria; order Burkholderiales; family Burkholderiaceae_C; genus Rhodoferax. The sequence goes on along the minus strand of JBMOJJ010000075.1, from coordinate 12,588 downwards.
ATTCATTATGAGTCTCCTCCCTGGATCTTGCTGAACAGCGTACCATGTGGACGCCTTTTCACCCGACACAGTGCCCGCAACCCAAAACATTTACTGCAATTACTCAGCGTTGCAGGCGGCTTGTAGGTTGGCGCTTAGCGATTGCGGCGCACAGGCGTTGCAGGTGCTGGGACCGCAACGAATTGTGCAAAGACTTGTGCAGCGGGGACGCTCTTGACCAATTCGGCAAGAATGAAATCTCGGCATTCCCTGATGCCCGTTATCAGTGTTGCCTCGTTGTCGCGGTAGAAGGCCCACATGGCCTCGGCAGCCTGGCTTTCGCTGAGCGGTTTGGTGACAAGATCGGCAGTCGCAGTTTTTCGCATAGGACTCCTTCATAAGAATGAGTCTTGAGAGTATTTTGAGAAGACGTCAAAACCAGTCGTCAAACTGGTTTGGCTTTCACGTTATGTGCGGCCATTTCACGAACTCTTTTTGCCATCTCATTGCGCACGCTTTGGGGCTCCAGAACCTCGATCCAACCACCCATGCTAAGCAGGAATGGCACGAGCAGGATGGTGTAGGGAAGCGTAACGGTCACAAGAGACCAACCGTCGGTTTGACTCGGCAGGTCAATCTCTTGCCCTTTTGCCAGGGGACGCTCGTCAAAGTGGTAGATCGTCTCGGGTGCTACCCGAAGTCTTAACTCTATCGGTAATGCATCGACATCAAGCGCGTGGCTCAGTTTGTGACTGTCGTCAATATATCGATCGAGGTCAAAATCTGATCTGTTTTGGGCTTGCAAATTTGTGCATGCCGCATAAATGAACCTGTGCAGTGGTAGCCCTCTACTGGGCATGTCACTAAATCCTTCCGTTCCCAGAAGATAAAGTGAACCGTCCTTGGCAACGAGCCCTTGGACACTAACGGTCCTCTCAATGACTTCACCCGTGCTGTGCCTATAGCGAAACCGCAACTGCCTGTCATTAGCCACAGCATCAAACGTCTCCTTCAGAACTTCGGGGAGGATGGGTGCGGGTTCCCGCCCAATCCAGTCTGGAACCACACGAAGTCGTTGCCGAATCCTTTGCGTCTGGGCGTTGGCGCCGGCCACCTGGTCTGCCATGCTGCTGACTTCCTTCAAGCCAATCCCTTCAATTGAATCGAACGTACTGCCCAGTATCTGTCTCGTCAGCAGAATATTGAGAGCAGTTTCTTCAGTCATCAGCCAGTGGGTCACCCGGGATGGTTTATGGTAAAACTTGTGCGTCCTGCCTTTCTGGTCCTTCACCGTGTTTTCGATTAAGGCTGGCCCTTCATCGGTTTCTTGTGACAGTGCCTTGGTATAGCGTTGGATATTACGCAGTTCAGATTCCGATAGTTCTCCGCCTTCTTTGTGCCAGTTGCTACCTGACCGATGGTAAAACTTTCGACACAACTCTTCGTTAGAAAGGGCTAGATTCGGAGGCACCGAAAGAATCTCAAGCAGGCGAGCCACAGTTTTGATGGTCTTGGCCTGCACAAGCGCCTTCTTCTTCACCGTCGGGGAGATCTTTCCATCAGCGCTAGAGCCACTTTTCTTGGGTTTCTTTATCAGATCTTCCATTTTCAGACACCTTTCAATCGAATGTCCCGATGACAGATCGACTTACGATTTTTGAGCCACTACGAAGAAGAAACTACCGCCTGGGGCGCAGCTCTCACTGATCGCGACGGTGCAACCGAGTCGAGCCAAAGTTTCCGAGATCCAAGTGCGGTCGGAGTAGCCCCAGGTGAACGGGCCATCTGTTTGCCCATGATAATCAATGGTGAAATTGCGTGATAAATACCCCGCTCCAAATGGATTACCGGTTTCAATCACTATACGGCCACCTGGACGAAGCGAACTGATCAGAAGCTCAAGGCCAGCAGTGGCCTGCTGCTCGCCACCCAGAACTCCAAGACCGTTCCCCATCAGCATAATGAGATCAAACTGATCAACAGACACCTCGGCAAACGAACTAACAAACGTCGCCGGAGCCGTAAAAATCCGTCGGCAATGATCGAGCATCAAATCACAGATCTCTATTCCAACGAGACGAGCTGTAGCATTTGCTTGTCGAACATAGGAAAAATGACGCCCGATCCCACAGCCATAGTCGAGCACGTTGGCAGAATGAGGCAACGAAATGGATTCCAGCAATTGTTCCTCATCCGGGCGCAGATGCATGAATTCACGGCATGACATTGCCATCGCCGGGTCATGGCCCATCTTCATGCTGAATCTTTGCGGATGACCCGCGACTGAAGCAAGCATTGCCTGTCCGAATGCTGTTGGCATGTCAGTTTCCCTTCTCTGGTAGCGACCCTAATTTACACATGGCAAACTTATCCCATGTGCACGGCTGAAGCAAGGCCCAAGTAGAGCGCAAAAAAAGTTGTAGGCACCGCCCATCGTCGATGATAGTCGGTCAGTTGGTAGTGTCTGTCAATCAGTGGCTGTTGCCAATCAACTCCTAGCCACTTGATGTGGGGACAACTTGAGCCTGTGACGGCGCTAACATTGACCTTGAAATGAAACAGATTCAGATCATGCGCCACCAAATTGCATTACCCCTCTTGCTTTTGGTGAGTGGATGCACCACGCAGGCATGGTACGAGGGGTTCAAGGTGGGTGCGGAGAACGAGTTCTACAAGCAGCCGCCTGGTGCCGTTGCGGACTGCCTGTCGCGACTCAACAGGAAGAAGCATGAGGAATACGAGAAGGAACGCACTTCAAAGTAGTCGGCTGCCATCGTCGGCAGTGGACTAGATTGCCCGGCACCTAAACTCGCCACATCATCTCACCCTTTGGAGACCATCATGTCTGAAACTCACTCTGGTGGCTGCGTCTGCGGGGCTGTCAGATACAGTGTTCACGGAAATCCTACCGTCGGCACGGTCTGTCACTGCACCTTTTGCCAGCGACGACTGGCAAGTGCGTTCGCGGTTCTAGCCTCCTTCCCGCAGGCAGCTGTCGAGTTGCTTCAAGGTCAACTTACCGAATACGAACATCGATCCGACGAAAGCGGCAGATGGCTGCGAATGAACTTCTGCCCGAAATGTGGAGCGACAGTCTTCCATACCGCCGAGATTCGACCCGGCATACGAACCGTCACGGGTGGAACATTTGACACCCCGGACTGGTTTACTATTGACCGGCATATTTGGGTTCAGTCAAAACTTCCTTGGGTGATCATTCCTTCAGGTGTAGCAACCTTTCAGCAGGGTTTTGTCGCACCGCCGGCAGTCTCCCCTCTCTAAATGAAACTGGGAGGCTATCCCCGATAGCCAAGCATCCGGGCCGGAAGAAACAGAACGGTCTTGATCAGCGCCAGAACCGCACCGATGCTGATCCCGATCAGTTTCAGCGGGATTGAGATCAGCCAGACGATGGGCCAGACGATTAGCGCCAGCAGGGCCAGCGGCCAGCACAGCACGAACAGGATGAACCAGCCGACCAGGAAGAGTAGCGTGTGCATCGACTCAGACCTTCCGAGCCACAACATTGACCGATTCCAGCGTTGCCAAGGTTGCCAGGGTTGGAGTCTGCCCACCGTTGGCAACTGCTCCTTCCTGCGCCACAGAATCGAACTTCCAGAGCATAGCCCCATTGATGGCGACCGTCATCAGCACTGCACCCAAAAGTCCGGCGAAGTGGGTTGTGCGATTTGTGTTCATTTGCTCTCTCCAATTTGAGGCCACTGTGGCCTGTTGAAGAGAATGTAGGGGCGACTGATCTGGATTTCACCCCCATTGCGACAGACTGCACCACGACGAGATAGATATGGCAGATTCGGCGATAGACCGGCCTCGAATGGGCCTCTGGATGGACAAGTTGGGCATACCACCTTGGTCGGGTAGTCAAATGCTGCATCTGCTGCACCAACGCCTCTCTGTTCGCGCCAATCACATACTGTGTCGGTGATACAGTGAACCCAGACGCGATTGCGTCTCTCCGCTTACATCGTTAAGCGGGAGCCTTGTGTTCAACAACTAAGAGGCTCACAACCCCGGTCAAGTGCCGGGGTTTCTATTTTGTAGCCACAACATTGCCCCGGCCGACTCCCTCGATCACTGGTTCTTTGGGCTGGCGTTGGCAACTTCTGTCTGTCTGTCTAGGCTAACCGGATAGAGGTGCTCCTGGCGTCAGCCCGGTGCGATATTGCAGTTGCGCCGCAACAGTGCCATGACAGCGCGCAATTCGCCGTCGCTTTCATTGAGCAAACAGCCTTGTGCATCTTCCAAAAAGTCTTGCCACATCTGCAGGTAGGCGTTCTGGTGATGCGCAGGGGCGTTACCCAAAATGTAGCTCGACACCAACTCAGATCTCATGCCGGACTTGCGGATTTTTCGCACCAGCGTGGCGGCGGTCCTGGCGGTAAGAAGGGTCTTGTGGGCGCTGCCTGATGCTACGCACAAGAAGAGCGTGAGCAGCGAGCCGTCGTCACTGTGGCCGCCAGTGGCCTTGCTCCAGGATTCAGATGCCGAGCGGTCAAAGTCATCCACTTCGTTCAGGGCGTCTTCGACCCAAAAATAGCGGCCCATGAAAGCCGGAGTCTGGTCAAAGAGCCTCCTGGCCGGCAGGGTTCTGTCCAGAATCTTGGGCATGTCAGAGATCATGGTTTTGCGCACATCATCTACTGCCGCCTTGAATTCGGCAGGCAGGTCCTTGGGCAGGGGAATGATCAGACTGGTGGCTTTGGATGCCACGGCCTTCTTGCGCAGGGCGGCAATCGTCCTTTGAAACGCCACCCAGTCAGGAAGCCGGGTCTGGCGGGTAGTCAGCACCAACAGGGCAGTACGAATTACCGCTTCCGCATCGCAACCTGCGTCTTCCAGTTCTTCAGCGTCCATGCCCAGTTGCTCTGCGAACCAGAGAGCCGCCTTGATAACTTGCGCGACCTGGCTGCGCTTGGCAAGTTCGCTCTGGTAGTCCGCCAGACTGCGCAGGGACCATTTGGCCAGTTGCGGGATGTGATCGTCAGTAAAGCCGCGATGCTCGTTCATGCCGAAGTGACTGCTCTGCGGCATGGCAATCAGGGCCTTGAGCATGTCGGAGGCGCCCTTGGATCTAGACAGAAAACTGTTGTCGCGCAGTGCTTGGGCCGCTTTGCGCAGGTCGCCAGCGCTGCTGTGCTCCAGGTTCAGGCTGACCAGATTGACGATGCGCTCGCGGGCCTTCTCCAACTCGGGACGCAGGAACTCGCTGCCGAAGTAGCGCGCGATCTGCACCATGCCTTTGGGCGCCTCGGTTTGTATGGCCTCCAATTTGGCCTGATCGATGATGTCGTGCTGCAGTCCGTAGGCCAGAACCTTTTCAAAGAACGGACGTGCATCAAACAGGGCAACCGTCTGGCCTGCTGCAGAGTCGTGCGATCGTGAATCGGACATGGCCTGCTGCTTCGTCCTAAATGGCCGACTCTTCGTCAGCCTCGAGCGCCACAGGCGTGGCCTTGCCGCGGTCGGTGTCGCTGATATCCACCTTGCCGTCGTCTTCCTCGGCTTGCGCTTCTTCGCTCTGGTCCAAGTCGTGGGCGCGGGCTTTGGCGCGCAGCACCAGCAGCATTTCGACGAACAGGTCGGGGCAATCGTGGCGCAAGAGCCAGGCCAGCTGCATCCAGTCATGGTCGGCCACTTCGTCCTCGTCCACGCGGGGCTTCACGTAGGCATTGGCCAGCAACGCAGTCTCGGAGATGATGCCGCCATCGTCTTCCACCGCTTCAAAGGTACCGCTACGGGCAAAGGCTTCGATGCGACTCCATTTTTCGGTGAAATAGTCGGCCAGCGCCTCGGCCCCGCCTTCCAAGTCGCCAATGGCAGTCAAGAACTCCACCGGATCGCAGTCCTCACGGAAGATGATCGAGTTGACCATGCCGCGCAGGTGGGTTCGGCTCAAGTCTTTGTATTGCTTCTCGATGACCACGGCGCGGGCAAATTGCTCGGGCGTGACCAGCAGGTTGATGACCGATTCCTTGGAGTTGTCGTATTCTCGGATCACGGCCAGAATGTCTTTGGGAGGCAACTGCGCCAGAACCACCATCAGGGCGTTGTCGCCTTCGGTGTCGGCCAGTTCTACCAACGCGGCTTCAGCGGCCACGATGTCGCCTGCGGCAATCAGACTTTGGGTTTTGGCAATCAGGGCCAGTGCGTTCATGGGGTGTCTTTCTCGGGGTGCCGTTTTTTCAGTCCTTGCGGTCAAATCCTTGTTCAACCATCCAGTCGTTACCTGCCTCTTCGCGGGCCCGGGCTTCCGCTTCTTCCTCGTCATGGTCCTCGGTGCGGTTGTCTTCGTGGCGCTCGTCGCGAACGGCGTCACGGTCTTCCCGGCCTTCCCCATCGTTGTCTTCGACCTGCATACGCTCTGCTGCCGTCAGCGGCTTGTGATGCATGTATTCGAGTGCCGTGGCAATGGTCATGAACCAATCTCCCGCAGGTGCTTCGAGAATGGTTTGCACGATCTCAGCCGCCCAGGAGGCGACTTCAACGGTGCCGCTGATGCTGTCCCACTCGGGCAACTCATCCGCGTCCTGCGCCACCAGATGATCCATCACCACGGGACTGGTAAAACGAAAGGCCTGGTGTAGGACAACAGCCACCATCTCGGGGTTGGGTTCCATCATCTTGACCAAGAAATCCAGTTCGCAGCGCTTATCAGCGAGGCGTTTGCGCAGCACGTCGTGGCCCTCGGTGTCCGTTCGGAGATCGTCGAGTTCTGACTGGTAGGCCGAGCGCAGATTGAGAAAAAAGGAGGATGTACTAATGGGAAGATCTGCTCTGGTGACGGTAGGCTGAAGGCCGGTGAAAGTGGGTTAACGCGCGGTCTGACTCAGCGGTTGAAAGTAGGCTTGCCAGATCTCACGCGCGGTTTCTGCGGGGTTGTCCAGCAGGTTGCGCCGACGGTTGTCGTCGTAGGCCAGGCGTCTGGCGTCGTCCGACAGCACTTCGTAGGCCTCTTGCACAGCGCGGAAGCGCGCCGGAGCATCGGCATCCGAGTTTCGGTCCGGGTGGTATTGCGACGCCTTCTGGCGAAACGCCTTCTTGATGTCGCCCAGCGTGGCGGAGCTACCAAGTCCCAGGGCGGTGTAGTGGTCTTTCATGCGGCGATTGGACTGTGGCTGTTTGGAACGGCTGGCGTCCGATGAGGGGCAGGGACTGCCCAGCGGGCAACCATCCGCGCATTTTAGTTGCACCGGCGTTCGATGGTGCCTGTCTATATGGCGCCTCGGTCGCGGCCATAGCGCCGACCGAGCACATCGGCCAAACGCCTAAATCAGTTCTGATTACCAAACTTGAGGTGTGCCCGGCTTGGAAACGGCGGAGGTGGCGTCGCGTAGTAGTCCGATTCAGCCAGGCAGCGGGCGTTCTCAATGTCCATATAGGTCTGCGATGGTGATTCACCGATCAGCCGCTGGCAAATGGCTTCCCAGCGCTCAAACGCATCCCGTACAACTTGATCTGAGGCGACTGTGGGGTTGTTGTGGCAAGGATATCTCTGGATGAATGCGATGGCGTGGCAGTACGGGCGATATGGAGGCGGTTCGCGTCCTACTCGGGAATCAGTCGCTGGATTGCTCGCAAAGGTACTTTGATGTCGATCCGGCCACGCTTGAAGCGATGTTCGCTGGTGCCATCCCCGATAGAGTTTAAGCATAGAGTTTAAGCATATTGACCGTTAGCCGGTTAACAGGTAATATGGACCCATGTCGATTCAAGGTTTTTCGTGCGTTGATACGCAAGCATTGTTTGAAACAGGCAAGAGTGCGAGGTTCGCAAACATAAAGATGGTCGTGGAACGCAAGCTGGTCCAGCTAGACGCGGCCCCTTCGTTGAACTTCATGAAGGCGCCGCCCGGCAACGACCTCAAAGAGTACGACGGAGCGTGGCATGTGCGAATCAACGGTCAGTGGAGATTGACGTTCAAGTGGGGCGACAACGGCCCATTTGACGTGCTGATTGAAGACCCGCACTAGGACCAATGTTTTTTGATTTGAAAGTTTTGGAGTGCATCATGTTTAGAAATGGCATGCGTCCCGTCCACCCAGGAGAAATCCTGCTGGAGGACTACATCAAACCCATGGGCATCAGCGTTCGCGCCCTGTCGCTGGCACTGCATGTGCCGTACTCTCGGCTGCGGGAGATCGTCGATGAAAATCGCGGAGTGTCTGCTGATACGGCCCTGCGTCTCGAACGGTATTTCGGCAGCGAGGCGCAAGGATGGCTGAATCTCCAAACCACATATGACCTGCGGGTAGCTGAAAAGCGGAGTGCAAAAGTCATTTCCAAAGAGATTGCCCCGTTGGCAATGGATGCATGAAGAAACAATCACCATCAATTCCCCCTAGTGCGCTAATTTTTTGTAGCGCTTCATATGATTAATGGTCGAAGCGATCTTGCCGCGGCGGCGAACAATGCCTGCATCGAGCAGCAGACGCTTGACATCTGAGTCATCAAATTCAGCAATCTTCTCGAAGTCGAAGCCGACAAAAGGGCAGTCGGAAAGCTTCGCGCTTGTTCAACATAGTCAACCAGCTCAGCCCGGCTTGAAACCCTTCCAGACAAATCTTCTCAAAAAGACGCCTGTCATCACTGACGGGCATTCCCCACTCATGGTCGTGGTATTGCTGGTAAGTCGGTGTTGCGCGGCACCAGAGACACAGCGCGTGACCTGGCTGTCATCGGTAAAGAGTCCAGTCGGTGCGGGGGTCGTGTCAAGCATCGGGAATTTTTCAGAGAAAAGTGCAATTGCTACATTTTCTGGGCCATGGACATCAGTTCGATCGACATGGCATCGAGGTCATGCTGAAACAGATAGACCGGTCGCAGCGTCTCCTGACCCCAACTCTCCAGTTGCATGTAGGCAAAGCAGGGAAACTTCCTTGGCGGCGGATGTTCGACATCGGCAAACCTGCCCTCCTCTTCCTTGATCCATTGCTTCCAGGATGCTGGGCTGGTGAGAAGTTTCATAAACTGATCCCGATCGACGAATGCTCCATATCCCGCATTCTGGCACCAGCTTCACGCCAGCACTCTGCGGCGCATGCCCTGCACTGCCTTGATCTTCCTTGCAAGTTCCTGGGTTGAGTAGATGGACGTCGTATCAATACTGGCGTGCCCGGCGAGTTCACTGGCCACCTCGATCGGCACACCATCGACCAGCGCCTGTCGCACAAAGGTGTGGCGCATCCAGTGTGTCGATGCTTTCTCCAACCGCACTGGATCCAGACCAGCGCTGGCTGCGCTCTTGGCCGCCTGGTTGAAGAAGCGCTTGAGCACGGCATAGATGCCGGCCGCCGAGAGCGCACTGCCCGGGTTTGGCGACACGGCGCTGGCGACCACGGAGCCCTCCTGCGCCCTGCCCCACTGCGCCACTGAGGAGTGAAGGGTGCGGATCAGCGGCAGGACGAACGGGTCGCCAAGATGATCATCCTCGCCCATGAAGTCTTTGCCATGGGTTGCCAGAAGGCGCACCACATCGTCGTTGAGCGGCACCTCGCGCGTCTTGTTGCGTTTTCCGGTCACGGTAAGGACCCAGGCTGCAGGAAGGTCCGGCAACGATTCGAGGCGCAAGTCACCTTGGCGCGCGCGGGCCAGTTCATCCAGGCGAATTCCGGAGCTCACCAACAATTCCAGTATGCATTTCAGGCGCAGCCGCTCGGGCCCGGGAGGCAGGTCGTCCAGGCACTGCAGCACGTGCATCCATTCGGCCTCGGTAAAGGACCTGCGGATGTCCACTTTGGAGGCCGGCAGGTCAAAGCCCTTCATGAGCGCGCGCATGGGGTTGGCCACCAGATAGCCGGCATCACACAGGGCCCCGAACATCGTCTGAATGATGACCAGCGCCTGCTTCTGTGACGACGGGGCCGGCTGGCCTCTAAAGGCTCGCCACATCGGGTCGGTGCGCGCCACCGGCGCCGGATGGATCCAGATCGACGGCACGGCTGCCAGGAATTGGCGGTACTGCAAGCAGTCGGGCGAGGTCACCGAGGACAGCGGCTTTTTGAGTTCCTGCGCGCACCATAGTAAAAAACGCTCGACCTCTTTGCGGTAGCTGCGCTGCGTCGAAGGCTTGTCCTTGTAATAACCCAGCCAGGCGTTGACCGCTTGCACGTCGTTGCTGGCCCCCAGGGTGTTGGCCATGTGCGAGCGAAACTCTCCGTTGCTGCCTGCCAGCACTGTTGAACTCTGAATCCGGCTCAGCCCCATCTGCGCAAGAGTGCCATGCCCGAACTGACCCAGGTGTGCTTCGGCACTTGCAAGTGTCAAAGAGCCTTGAGCGCTCTTGAACAGCGCCAGTTTTGATTTTGGCTCTCTGACGGCGTCGCTCACCGCCATGTTCAGATGCTCGTACTGCATCCGAAGCCACTGCACCACCTGATCCGCGCGCTGCACGCCAAAGCCCTTGACGCGGCCATGCCAGCGGTGACCGTAGACGTTGATGAAGCGAATAAGATCGCCCAGGGTCAACAGACCCACATTGCGCAGGCACTTCGAAGTAGGTCGTGCAAACCAGGATTGCAGCCGGTCGGCCGCTGTTGGCGCCACCGACAGAAGGCTCTCCAGATGGTTGAGCGCCCTGACCCGCTCGCCGGCCGGATCCCTCAGCCCATCGGCGGCCTCAATCGCATCAACATTGTCAAGACCAAAGGCGGCCTTGTACTCGGCAATGAGGTCGGCTTCGCTCCAGGCGTCCGGATCCATGCCCTCGGAATCCACCCAGTCCTGCAGTGTCGGCAGGGTCACGGCGGGTTTGACCGCGGCCTCACTTCGCAAAATCTCGATCTGACGCGTGATCCTGGCGTCCTGGCTCAGCGTTGCATCGAGGTGCCGTGCGGAGTCGATGATGTGCTTGAGCAGCGCGTCCCGGCGGTTGTGGATGTAGCGCAGATCGGTCGTGGTCTCCGACCAGGCCAGATAGCGGTTGAAGGCCTCGCGCAGATCCAGGCCCAGAAGGCTCGAGCGCACGAAGGCGAAGTGGTGAACGCCCAAAGAGCGGGCGTCTTGCACCACGAGCGCTTTGGATCCAGGCGGGCGACCCCGACGTGCCGGCGCCGGCGCATGAAACAGCGGCGCGTGCGCGACAGAGGCAAAAGCCGTCATGCGGGACCTCCAAAGGAAGCGAACTTTTTCAAAGGGGTGGTTTAGGGCATTAAATCTTCTGTAATGATTATAAGGATAATCATGACGCTGTCAGAACTACTTAAATGTCGATAATAGACGCTTTGTGCAGGAAATCAGTGGGGTGCGCCCTGGCCGGCGGCCCTGCCCCGCCCTATCGTGGTCTGCGCATACACCTGCCCGCCTTTATGCCGGCGTGGCGCGCAACCTGAGGGAATCCCGACACCCGCTTAGGTCAAGCGCTTGCCGCCCGGTAACCAGGAGGTCGATTCGACAAAGCCGCGGCGTGTAACGCCGTTTGCCAACGGATCGGTCCCCGCTCCCTGATCAATGATGGTGGCGCTCAATGCACCCGTGTCTTGCATAATGGCGCGCAGACCGCGCGCCAGGTACGGGGAAGTGGCGCGGGCGGTCTTGACTTCAACAGCATGCAACTGTCCAGCGCGCTCCAGCAGCAGATCGACCTCTGCTCCGCCGGCCGTTCGCCAGAAGTGCGCCACGCTGTGCGGGTTCGCAACAACCTCGCGGCGCAGCAGATCCTCCAGTACAAAGGTTTCCCAACTCGCACCCCGGATCGGGTGGCTGCCCAGAACGTCCAACGAGTCGATGTTCAGCAAATGATGAACCAATCCCGTATCGCGCAGGTACAACTTGGGCGCTTTGACCATGCGTTTGCCGATGTTGCGAAAATAGGGGGGCAGTCGTCGTAGCAAGAAGCTTTGCTCCAGAATATCCACGTAGCGCGCAACCGTCGGCTGCGACAGACCCAAGGCGCCGGCGAACTGGTTGAGGTTGGCAAGGCCGCCTTGTGCATGTGCCAGCATGGTGAGCAGCTTGCGCATCACCATCGGATCGGCGCTCACGCCCAAGGCGGGCAGGTCGCGCTCCACGTAGGTGCGCAAGTAAGCCTCCCACCAGTCCCGAAAGGTCCCTCCCCGGCCTGCTGCCCCCAGTGCGTCCGGGTAGCCTCCGCAGAGCCACACTTGACGGTAATCGGCAATGGGTGAATCACCGCAGGCGGTTTCCTTCACGGTCAGGGGCGAGAGTTCGAGGATGCCAACACGGCCCGCCAAGCTCTCAGCCACTTGGCGTACCAGACTTGGCTGGGAGGACCCCAGAATCACAAAGCGGCCCATGCGCTGCCGATCAGCATCAATCGCACCACGCAGGGCGTCAAACAGGGCCGGCAAGCGCTGCGCTTCATCCAGAATCATGCCTTGGCCAGAGCGTGCATCCAACTGGAATCGCGGATCTTCCGCAAACAAGACGTTGGTCGCTGTATCTTCCAGATCAAAATAAGAATAGGTCGGAAAAGCCTGCCTGGCAAGCGTGGTCTTGCCGACTTGACGAGCTCCGAGTATCAGCACCGCCGGAAACTGACGGGCCAGGTTTGCAAGGCGATCTGAGCAAATTCTTGGGTACATACCATGCATTTTTTAAATACGGCTTTGATATTACCTTATATCTTTTGTC
>JBMOJJ010000413.1:0-2957 GCA_049315845.1 Rhodoferax sp. | reverse complement strand
AAAGAGTCATGCAACTCAATCCCGCAGAAATTTCTGAACTGATCAAGAGTCGTATCGAAGGCCTTTCTGCCAGCGCCGACATTCGCAATCAGGGTACCGTTGTCTCGGTGACGGACGGCATCTGCCGCATTCATGGTCTGTCGGACGTGATGCAGGGCGAAATGCTCGAATTCCCGGCTGGCAGCGATGGATTGCCAACCTTTGGCCTGGCCCTGAACCTGGAGCGCGACTCGGTTGGCTCGGTGATTCTGGGCGAGTACGAGCATATTTCGGAAGGCGACACCGTCAAGTGCACGGGCCGCATTCTGGAAGTTCCGGTAGGCCCTGAACTCAAGGGCCGCGTCGTCAATGCGCTCGGCCAGCCGATCGACGGCAAGGGCCCGATCAACGCCAAGATGACCGACGTGATTGAAAAAGTCGCGCCAGGCGTGATCGCGCGCCAGTCGGTCAGCCAGCCGATGCAGACCGGCCTGAAGTCGATCGACTCGATGGTGCCGGTGGGTCGCGGTCAGCGCGAGTTGATCATCGGGGACCGCCAGACCGGCAAGACCGCAGTCGCGATCGACGCCATCATCAACCAGAAGGGTCAGGACATGACCTGCGTTTATGTCGCGATCGGCCAGAAGGCTTCGAGCGTCAAGAACGTGGTGCGTGCTCTGGAGAAGGCCGGAGCGATGGCCTACACGATCGTGGTGGCCGCCACAGCCTCTGAATCTGCGGCCATGCAGTATGTCAGCCCCTACTCGGGCTGCACGATGGGCGAATACTTCCGTGACCGCGGCGAAGACGCGATGATCGTTTATGACGACCTGTCCAAACAGGCGGTTGCCTACCGCCAGGTGTCCTTGCTGCTGCGCCGTCCGCCGGGTCGCGAGGCCTACCCTGGCGACGTGTTCTACCTGCACAGCCGTCTGCTCGAGCGCGCCGCCCGTGTCAATGAAAAATACGTCGAGGACTTCACCAAGGGTGCGGTCAAGGGCAAGACCGGTTCCTTGACCGCGTTGCCTATCATCGAGACCCAGGCAGGTGACGTTTCGGCCTTCGTGCCCACCAACGTGATCTCGATCACCGACGGTCAGATCTTCCTGGAGACCTCGCTCTTCAATGCCGGTGTTCGTCCCGCCATCAATGCCGGTATTTCGGTGTCGCGCGTCGGCGGCGCCGCGCAGACCAAGCTGATCAAGGGCCAGTCCGGCGGTATCCGCACCGATCTGGCGCAATACCGCGAATTGGCCGCCTTTTCGCAGTTTGCATCCGACCTGGACGAGGCCACGCGCAAGCAGCTCGACCGTGGCGCCCGCGTCACTGAACTGCTCAAGCAGGCGCAGTACGCGCCGCTGCCGATCTCGCTGATGGCGGCCACGCTGTTTGCGGTGAACAAGGGTTATCTGGATGATGTCGCGATCAACAAGGTGCTGCCGTTCGAGCATGGCATGCACGGCTATTTGCGCGACAAGCACGCAGCGTTGCTGACCCAGCTGGAAGCGGAAAGGGCCATGAGCAAGGAAGCCGAAGCTGAATTGAATGGCGCGATCGCGGCCTTCAAGAAGTCGTTCGCCTAGACGCGCCGGCGCTAACAGCGAAGGAAATCCTCATGGCAACCGGCAAGGAAATACGCGGCAAGATCGCGAACTTCGAGAGCACGAAGAAGATCACCAAGGCGATGGAGATGATCTCCGTGTCCAAGATGCGCAAGTCACAGGACCGCATGCGTGCCGCGCGGCCCTATGCGGAGCGAGTGCGCAACATCGTCACCAATCTGGGTCAGGCGAATCCGGAGTACGTCAACGCCTTCATGAAGACCAACGATGCCAAAGTCGCTGGCATGATCGTGGTCACGACCGACAAGGGGTTGTGCGGTGGTCTCAACACCAATGTGCTGCGCAGCGTGACCAACAAGTTGCGGGAACTGCAGGCGATCGGCGTCTCGGTGCAGGCAGTGGCCATCGGCAGCAAGGGTCTGGGATTTCTGAACCGCATCGGCGCCAAGGTGGTGTCGCATGTGACGCACTTGGGCGACAAGCCGCATCTGGATCGCCTGATTGGCCCGGTCAGGGTCTTGTTTCAGGCCTATGCCAAGGGCGAGATCAACGCCGTCTACCTGTCCTACACGCGCTTCGTCAACACCATGAATCAGGAAGTGGTGCTCGAGCAGTTGCTGCCTTTGTCGGCGGCCAGGATGCAGGCGGAAACGCGGGCCAGCGAGACCGCCAGCGGCGCCAAGCATGGCTGGGACTACATCTATGAGCCCGATGCACAGACCGTGATCGATGAATTGCTGGTGCGCTATGCGGAGGCCATCGTCTACCAGTCTGTGGCCGAAAACATGGCTTCCGAGCATGCGGCGCGCATGGTGGCCATGAAGGCTGCCACGGACAATGCGGGCAATGTGATTGGCGAGTTGAAGCTGGTCTACAACAAGACCCGTCAAGCGGCAATTACCAAGGAATTGTCGGAGATCGTCTCCGGGGCTGCGGCAATCGGGGCTTAGACCCGGCAGGTGCAGACAGCAAGCAAGATTTAATTTATTGGAGCAAACGTGATGGCTCAAGCCCTAGGAAAAATTGTTCAGTGTATTGGCGCGGTGGTAGACGTGGAGTTTCCGCGCGACCGGATGCCCAGAATCTACGATGCCCTCAAGCTCGAAGGGACCACATTGACGCTGGAAGTCCAGCAGCAACTTGGTGACGGCATTGTTCGCACCATCGCATTGGGTTCAAGCGACGGCCTTCGTCGCGGACTGACAGTGTCCAACACCGGGCATCCGATCATGGTGCCGGTTGGCAAAGAGACCCTCGGACGCATCATGGATGTGCTTGGCACGCCGATCGACGAGCGCGGCCCGATCAACTCGAAGCTGCACTCCTCGATCCATCGCAAGGCGCCGATCTATGACGAGCTGAGCCCGTCGCAGGAACTGCTGGAAACCGGCATCAAGGTGATTGACCTGGTGTGCC
>JBMOJJ010000412.1:0-2983 GCA_049315845.1 Rhodoferax sp. | reverse complement strand
TCCTGTTGTACGTCCAAGGCCACCTCAATGGCCGCAGGCGCCACCGTCTGTAGCAACAACGCACCGATAGCCGCATCGATCTCGGTGCCTAGCACCCATTGGCAATTCTTGCTCTCTGCTCGGCGCACCGTGCCATTGTTGCAGCAGTAGTAAGGTCGTTGCTGTCCACTGCGGAAGTCATACCTCACCCGCATGCGCGAACCGCAGTGCCCGCACAGCACCCGACCTTGCAACAAGGCGATTCCCTCGCGCGGGGCCCCACCCCGCAGGTTTGTCGAGAAGCTCACCGCGTTACGTTGCAATGTCAGTTCGTTGCGCTCGAACTCCTCCCACGAGATGTAGCCTGGGTGGGCATCACGGATCAGCACCTGCCAGTTCTCGCGCTTGAGCATCAATTGCACCTGCTTTAGTTCGGCGTTGTATGCAGTGCGCCGGCGTCCATAAACGAAGGCGCCAGCGTAGCGGGGATTGTGTAAGACCTCCAGTACGCGAGAGTGGTCCAATTCACCCCACAGGACATCACCTTTGCCGATGCCACGGGCGATTCGCCGTGGAAACACGATGTGCTGCGCACGCATTCGACGCAGCACGGCACATGCCGAGCCAGTCTCGCGAAACGTGTCGAACAGCAGGCGAACGGTGTCCTGGATTTGGCGATCGGGGTCAAGGCAAACACGCGCGTCGGGGCCGTACACAAGCCCCACCGGCAAAGGTATCTCTAGCTCGCCGCGGCGAGCCTTGTTAAGGATTCCTCCCTGCAGTCGCGACTTCAGAATGTGTAGTTCGGCCTCGCTCATCGCGCCCTTGAGACCCAGCAACAGCCGATCATTGAAGTGCGCTGGGTCGTATACACCGTCTTCGTCGCATATCAGCGTGTGCGACAGCGCCGCCAGCTCCAGTAGCCGATGCCAGTCGGCGTTGTTGCGTGCCAGCCGAGAGACTTCCAACCCAAGCACTATGCCGGCGTGGCCCATTGCCACCTCAGTAACCAGATGCTGGAAGCCATCGCGACCTGCGGACTGTGCGCCGGACAGCCCCAGGTCGCTGTCAATGACGTGAATGCGCTCAATTGGCCAACCCAGTGCAACAGCGCGCTCGCGCAATGCGTACTGTCGTTTGGTGCTTTCGGAGTTCTCGAATACCTGGCGCAGCGAGGATTGGCGCACGTACAAGAATGCATCGCGGCGCAGATGATCTGCGCCAACCTTCATAGCAAGATCAGTAGGCATATTCTTCCTTCGACTGAGTGAGCAGCACCATATTGGCAAGTAGGCGCACGAGCTGCGGATCGTGCGGTGCCAGGCTTGGCAAGCAATATGGGCTTGCCGAAGGCGAAGTTGGCGCTGGCGGTGCTTGCATCAGCACGAGCAAGCCACACCACAAACCATGGAACACGATGGCCCCCAACCCTTCGGGTCGTGCCTGTCCTTGCACGACTTCTACGCGTAGCGCCTCGTAGGCTTGGACGGCGTTCGCCAGCAGCGGCGACGATTGAGGTTGGGTCAGTGTTTTTTTTTGCGCGCGAACGCACGTTCGATGCTGCGCGGGTGCACCGTTAGGCCAAGTTGCGCCTGCACGAGTTGAGCCAGCGTGCGCGCCTGAATCGGCTCGCCCTCTTGGTGATGCTCGTGGATAAGGGTCATCACCTGGGGGGTTAGCTTGTGCGCAGATTTCGGTCCGCGCGGCAGCGGCAGCAACCCCGCCAGGCCGGCTCGTTCGAACGCGGCCTCGGCCTGGTAGAAGGTCGGGCGCGACATGCCAAACAACTCGGCCGCTTCGGCCTTGGTGACGCCGTCCTGTCGGGCGTGTCGCAGCATCTCGTACTTCACCTGTAGCAAGTCGTTGGCGTCGAAGAAGCCCGTGGTCACGAACTGGGGTGCGCGCACACGCTCTGGATGTGTATTGAGCATGCCCCTCTCGCGCAATCGATCGATCTTGGTCGGTAGTTTGGTCATGGGTGATGCACCAGCGAATATGTAAATCACTATACGCCGCTAGTAAAAACATGTCAAGTATCATTTGAATGCCTAATTCGGGTTTACGGCCCTTCATTTCCTTAAATTATCTGGTTGAATTAAATCATTGAGAACTTTGAATGCGGCGTTATGTGTTTTACACATGCGGCGTAATTCCATTAACACTCAGACGATGCCCGACGGACATCGGCAATCTCCTGCACAAGCGCCCGCAAATGCACAAGATCGTCCACACGCAGCCACGAACGGTCACCGGCGCATTGGGCAAATGCATCGGCTTCGTAAACGTTTGTCCATGATGTGGGAAGCGATCGCAGGCGCCCCTCGTCTCCGAAGAACATCACCCGGTCCTCACCCCAGTTCAACTTGCGCGTGACCAACACAAAGCGCCGGCCCCGCCAGGGGTGGAATGGATGGGTGACTTCAAACTCTATGGATGTTTGATCTTCTGCATGGCGTGCAGTTCTGGACCTACGAGAAGGGCAAGGTCGAGTCAGCCGTTCAAGTGGTGGAACGCTGGATCCTGATGCGCCTGCGGCATCAGCAATTCGCCACGGTGGATGAAGTCAACGAGGCCATTGCGCCCTTGCTGGAGCAGCTCAATGCCAAGGCGTTTCAGAAGCTACCCGGCAGCCGTGCCACTGCCTTTGCGCAGTTGGATGCCCCGGCCTTGAAGCCGCTGCCAGCGCAGACCTGGGAGTTGGCGGTCTACAAGACCGTACGGGTTCACATTGACCAGCACATCGAGTTTGAGGGCCACCGCTACAGCGTGCCCCAGGCCCTGGTGGGACAGGCGCTGGAGGCCCGTGTCACGGCGCGCACGGTGGAGTTGCTACACAGGGGCCAGCGTGTGGCGTCGCACCTGCGCTGTGCGCACAAAGGCGGCTTCACCACGGTGGCCGAACACCTGTCGGCGGCCCACCGGGCGCATCTGGAATGGACGCCAGAGCGCTTGATCCACTGGGGCAGCAGCATCGGTGTGGCCACTGGCGCCCTGGTCAGGCGTT
>JBMOJJ010000411.1:0-2999 GCA_049315845.1 Rhodoferax sp. | reverse complement strand
TGTAGCGGTGCCGGCACAGCTCGCATTTGCCGATCTTGCCGGTCGGCGAGTCGTACTGGAATTTGGGGATGCCGAACGGGCAGGCCACGACGCAGTAACGGCAGCCGACGCAGGCGCCCGGATCGTAGGCAACAATGCCGGTGACCGGATCCTTGATCATGGCCGAGACCGGGCAGGCCGACACGCAGGAGGGGTCGGCGCAATGCATGCACGATGTCTTCATGAAAGCGAAGCCGTTGACCTCGGCGTCTTTCGTTTCCATCGTGCCGTTGCGGTACATCTTGATCAGGTTGAAGGTATAGCCTGAAGTGTCCAGCGGTGTGTCCCACAGGTGGTCCTCGGTGGAAAACTCCGGTGGATTTTCGTTCACCTCCTTGCAGGCGGCAACGCAGGCCTTGCAGCCTATGCAGAGCGTGGCGTCGTACAGCAGGCCCAGGCCCTGGGCCGGCAGGCCCAGTGTCTCCCGGGCGCAAGCCGGGGGCGCAACAGCGGCCGCCGTGAGGGCGGCGCCGCCTGCGAGAACCCCTTTGAGGAAATCGCGACGAGAGTCCATGATCACACCTGCGCCTTGTCTTGCGGCTTGCTGCCGCCCTTGGCGCGCTCCGCTTCTTCTGCGGCGTGCGACAAGCCGAGGTTGCGGGTCAGCATCACCGCCGCGCCGGCGGCAGCGCCGGCCAGCGCCGCCAGCGCCGCTGCCGATGCAAACGACGCTCCCTTTCCCTGCTCTTCGACAATGCGCGCATATTGCAGCGGTGGCGCCACATTGACCATCTTCGCCAGTTGGTGGATCGGTTTGGCAAAGCCCACGCCTTTTTCCGTGCAGCCGATGCAGGGATGGCCGCAGCCGACCGGCCAGTTGTTCTCGCCGGCGTCGCCAAAGCCCAGCGTCGGGCAGTTGGCGTAGGTCTCCGGTCCCTTGCAGCCAAGCTTGTACAGGCAGTAGCCCTGGCGATGGCCGGCGTCGCCAAATTCCATCGCAAAGCGCCCGGCATCGAAGTGTGCGCGGCGCTCGCAGTTTTCGTGGATCAGCCTTGAGTAGGCAAACTTGGGTCGGCCCAGCTTGTCGACGTCGGGCAGTTTGCCAAAGGTCAGGAAGTGGACCACGGTGGCCAGGAAGTTGTAGGGGTTGGGCGGGCAGCCGGGGATGTTGGCGACCGTCTTGCCCAGAATCTCGGCCACGCTGGAGGCGCCGGACGGGTTGGGGCCGGTGGAAGGCATCCCGCCCCAGGAGGCGCAGGAGCCGATCGCGATCACAGCCGCCGCATCGGCCGCGCATTCCTTCAGCAGGTCGATCGCGGTATGGCCGCCGATCTTGCAGTAGTTGCCGTTCTCCTTGACCGGTATCGCGCCCTCGACCACCAGCACATACTTGCCCTTGTTGGCTTTCATCGCGTCCTTGCGCGCGGCCTCGGCCTGGTGCCCGGCGGCGGCCATCAGGGTCTCGTGGTAGTCCAGCGAGATCACGTCCAGAATCAGTTTCTCAAGCGTCGGATGCTCGGCCCGCAACAGCGATTCGGTGCAACCGGTGCATTCCTGAAAATGCAGCCAGATCACCGAGGGGCGCTTGGCGGATTCGATCGCTTTGGCGACCGCGGCGTCGGCCCCCTTGGGCAGCCCCATGGTCACCGCCAGCGTGGCGCAAAACTGCAGATAGTCGCGTCTGGACATGCCAAGACGCTGTTCAATGCCGTTCAGGGCCTCGCGACCCAGCTTGAAAATGTCAGTCATTTCGCCCATGTCATCTCCTGGAACAGACCTCGTTCCGGGTCTGATAAGGTGCTCAAAGCAAATAGCGAGCCATGTATATTTGTAGTGTTTGAACGGCTTTCGGGCAGGCTTCTGACAATGGCGAATCGATGTTGCGCTGCAGCAGCTTGAGGTGCCGATGGTTAGAAAATAATCAGCGCGCTATCCGGTTTGGATCGAGTGCGGACTGTCAGCCAACCGTCAACCATTGCTGTTCGACTGGCCATCCCGCGTGTCCGGCTTCAGGCACGGTTCTTGTATGGAGATCACGCATGGAATTGCCCAACGACTGGATCGCCCTGTTGACCCTGGTGTTTGTCTTTGGCGCCAGGCATGGTCTCGATCCAGACCATCTGGCGACCATCGATGGCCTGACGCGCTACAACCTGCGCCAGGCGCCGGGGCGGGCGCGCTGGTGCGGCGCGCTGTTTTCTCTGGGCCACGGCAGCATCGTGATGCTGATCGCGCTCAGCGTCGGTCTGGCGTCGACCCGCTGGCAGGTGCCGCCCTGGATGGAGGACGTCGGCACCTGGGTCTCGATTGGTTTTCTGACGTTGCTGGGCGTGCTCAATTTGCGTGCGGTGTTCAGCGCCGCGCCGGACGCGGTGGTGGCGCCGGTCGGTCTCAAGGCCGGTTTGCTGAAGCATTTGCAGTCGGCTTCGCATCCGCTCGCGATCGCCTCGGTCGGCGCGCTGTTCGCGCTGTCCTTTGACACCATCAGCCAGGCGGCGCTGTTCGCCGTGACCGCGACCCGGCATGGCGGAGTGCTGCACGCGCTGGGGCTCGGTCTGGCCTTTACCTTGGGCATGCTGGTGATGGACGGCATCAACGGCCTGTGGATCGCGCGCCTGCTGCGCCGCTGCGACCAGCGCGCGCGGACCGCGTCCCGAGTGATGGGGCTGATGGTCGCGATGATCAGCCTGGGCGTCGCCGCGCTGGGCTTGCTGCGCTGGCTGCACGCCGACCTGGCGCTCTGGTACGAAGGCAAGGAAATTGGACTCGGCGTCGCCGTGATCGCGCTGCTGGCGCTGAGCTTTGCCGGCGCTCAGGCGCTGTCCCGGCCTAGCGTGCAGGCGCCGATCCGGCAGCGATAGCGCCGGTCCTGATCATTGCGCTGCCGGCAAGACTGTCCCGGGGCGCCTTCTTTCAATGACCGGGCGTTCTTTCATGCGCCAGATGCCGCAGCAGGCTGCGCAGTTTGGCCGGTCGCACCGGCTTGTGCAACAGGGTCAGCCCGGCGGCCTGCGCCTGGC
>JBMOJJ010000410.1:0-3013 GCA_049315845.1 Rhodoferax sp. | reverse complement strand
GGATTTGAACCTGCGCGCCACTGACCATCCGGAATTCGACGCCTGGCGCTGGAATGATTACTGGGTGCCGCTCGATGCCGTCGTGGAGTTCAAGCGCGGCGTTTACGAATTGGCTCTGACCGAACTGGCCCGACATTTGCCACGCAATGAGTATCGAAACCGATTTCTGCGCCAGGGCATGCGCCCGCATGAACAGGACCTGATATCGGAACACGAAGGCGCGCCGGGGACCGGTTTTGCACTGCCGCCGGGCGGCACTTTCGAACCGGACCCGCAAACCGGTTATCGGCCTGACCTCCCGCAGGAAACGCATGGCACACAATAGACTCGTCGGGCTTGGAATGGCGCTCGCTGCGCTCGGCATTGCCGCCCAGACCGCCACCGGACCTGACTTGCAGGCCCCCCCGACGCCACCCCCGCCTGCGTTCGAAGTGAAGCGACTGATCCCGATCGACATGCCGAAATACGTTTCCCTGCGTTTTGGGGTCGATCCGGCGACGCTGTCAATCGCACCTGATGGCATCGTCCGCTATGTGGTGGTGGCCATCAGTCCAACCGGATCGGTCACCGCCATGTACGAGGGGATTCGATGCTCTGCCGCGGAAGTGAAGACCTTTGCCCGCTATAACACCTCTGCCGCAAACTGGTCTGCCGTAGCCGACCCGCAATGGCAGAGGCTCAACGACAACCTTCCGTCCAAGCATGCGCTCGCCCTGGCCCAACAGGGGCTCTGCGAAGGCCGATCCACTGCAGTGCGCTCGGTGCCGGACCTTATCAAGGCATTGACGCCGTCACAAAACCGCTTCTGAAAAGGACGCGTTGCGAGTCAGGCTGCGCGGCTGATTCAGCGGGTCAACACCAGATTGTCCCGATGCACCATTTCAGGCTCGGCGGCATAGCCCAGCAGTCTTTCAAATTCGCTCGAGGGTTTGCGACAAATCAGACGAGCCTCGGCGCTGGCGTAATTGGCCAAGCCGCGCGCCATCTCGACCCCGTCTGAATCACGAACGGCAATCACGTCTCCGCGTGAAAAATCTCCCTCCACGGCGGTCATGCCGATCGGCAACAAACTCTTGCCTTCATCACGCAGTTTCGACACCGCGCCCGCATCCACCATGACCGAGCCCCGCAACTGCAGATGGTCGGCTATCCACTGTTTGCGCGCCTGATTTTTTTGTGTCTGGGCCAGCAGCAGCGTCCCAATCGGCTCGCCCTCAGCCAACCGCAACAGCACGTTGGGCTCACGCCCCCAGGCGATCACGGTCGAAGCGCCGGAACCGGCCGCCCGCTTGGCCGCCAATATCTTGGTGATCATGCCGCCACGCCCCAGGCTGGAGCCAGCGCCGCCCGCCATCAGTTCCAGCGAAACGTCGCCTGCCTTGGCTTGATGAACCAGCCGGGCCGCAGAATTCTTGCGCGGATCGGAATCGTACAAACCCTTCTGATCCGTCAGAATCACCAAGACATCCGCCTCGACCAGGTTGGCGACCAGCGCACCCAGCGTATCGTTGTCACCGAACTTGATTTCGTCGTTGACGACGGTGTCGTTCTCGTTGATCACGGGCACGACTCCGAGTTTGAGAAGCGTCAGCAGGGTTGAGCGCGCATTGAGATATCGTTCCCGATCCGCCAGATCGGCGTGAGTCAGCAAGACCTGGGCACTTCGCAAGCCATTCTCACGCAGTTTGCTCTCGTACATCTGGGCCAGACCCATCTGGCCGACCGCGGCGGCGGCCTGCAGTTCGTGGATCTCGTGCGGTCGGTTGGCCCAGCCCAGGCGTTTCATGCCCTCGGCTATGGCGCCGCTAGAGACCATGATGAGTTCACGCTGGCTTTGCACCAACAGCGACATCTGGCGGCACCATTCGCCGATCGCAGCCTCATCCAGGCCGCGGCCCTCGTCAGTGACCAGGCTGGAGCCGACCTTGACGACAATGCGCCTGGCATCGCGCAGCGCGAGCGACAGATCGGCGATTGTCATTCCGGATCAATCGCAAATCGTGGATCCACCGCTTCAGGCGTCTGCTCCGCTTTTTGCTGTGCCTTCACGTGCTGGTAAATGGTCTTGACCATCGACTCGCACCCTTCGCGCGTCAGTGCCGAGATCTGAAACACCGGACCCTTGAATTTGAGACGCTTGACAAAGTCTCTGACCAGCGCTTCCCGCTCATCGACCGGCACCATATCAAGCTTGTTGAGCACCAACCAGCGCGGCTTGGCGTACAGCGCGGGATCGTATTTCTTGAGTTCGTTCACGATACCCTTGGCCCGGGCCGCGATATCGACAGAATCGTCAAACGGCGCCATATCGATCACATGGAGCAGGAGCCGTGTGCGTTGCAGGTGACGCAGAAAGAGATGGCCCAAACCTGCGCCTTCCGATGCTCCCTCGATCAATCCAGGCAAGTCAGCCACCACGAAACTCTGCTCTGGCCCAACGCGCACAACGCCCAGATTGGGGTGCAGCGTGGTGAATGGGTAGTCGGCAATCCTCGGTCGCGCATTGGAAATGGCTGAAATCAGGGTCGATTTCCCAGCGTTGGGCAAGCCCAGCAATCCGACGTCGGCCAGCACCTTGAGTTCAAGCTTGAGATTGCGCTTCTCGCCCGGCCAACCCGGCGTCTTTTGCCGTGGCGCCCGGTTGATGGCGCTCTTGAAGCGCATGTTGCCAAAGCCGCCATCCCCACCTTTGGCGATCGTAATGACCTCGCCGGGCGTCAACAACTCGAACAGCACCTCGCCCGTTTCAGCATCCGAAATAATGGTGCCGACCGGCATTTTCAGCGTGACGTCATCGCCGGCAGCCCCGAACATGTCGGAGCCCATGCCATGTTCTCCGCGTTTGGCGTCATGCCTTCTGGAAAAGCGATAGTCCACCAGCGTATTGAGATTAGGGTCGGCGACGGCAAAGACATGACCGCCACGGCCACCGTCACCGCCGTTGGGACCGCCGAATTCCTTGTATTTTTCATGCCGAAACGAGACGCAGCCAGCGCCGCCATCTCCAGCAGAG
>JBMOJJ010000074.1:0-13540 GCA_049315845.1 Rhodoferax sp. | reverse complement strand
AAGTGGTCTGAGCCTGCCATTGCATTCGGTGCGCGGGGTCGGCTACAGCCTGGATCTCTGAGGACCATTCACATGGGATCAACCCCCGAATCCGATCAGATTGACTGAGATCCTGTACCTCAAGCTGGTCATGACCGTGGAGTGCTTTCAAAGCGTTGCAATGGGCACTGATCGTGACGGTTGAGCTTAGGACAGGGGCACATACAACGCGCGTTGAACGCGGGCATTCCTGGTGGTTCCATCGTGCGATTCCGCCAGTGTCATCAAGGCGTCAAGCGCGCTGTGCTTGAATCCGATGCGTTCGTTCCCCATTCCATCTCCACCGTCCATGATCAGCCTGTTGATGTAGGAACCGCATTCATTTTGAGTCCAAAGATTGCGTATCGCATTGGCGACCCGATGGTGGTGCTGATCGATGGTCTTCAGGGCGCCATTCCTGGGTGACCCAGCAGGTATGACTGGCCCCTTGACCGACAATGCAATGGAATTCAAGTCCTGTTCCGCTAGAGCGCAATCCCACAGCCGCCACGTTGTTTCGGGGTCGTCCTCGACGCTCTCCAGTCCGCTCAATGGATCGTCAGGGGACATAATGTCCCCGGACCTGACCAGCAATGCACCGCCCAGAGCGTCACGGATGGTTTTGATGTGCGCATCCTGATCGTCAACTGACACGCCCGCCAAGCTCATGCCGGTACGCAGCCGCTGCAATAGCAAAGGCATTTTCCGGATTGCGTAGGAGTGACCGTCCTGCCCGGTCATTGCGCCGTGGGCAGATATCAGGTCCATCGCCGATTTTTTGAGCGAAAGGGTGTCGACGTGCTGCAGACCGTGACGAACCGCAGCCACAGCCAGCACCTCAGTCCAAACCTTAAAGAGAAAATCGCGTATTTCATGCGGCACCGCCTGCAGCTTGAGCGCGTCGCGCAGGGCGATGGAGTACTGGACGATGAACGCTTGTTTCTGGTCCTTTTGGCAAATAATGCAGTCTACTTTTTGCGCTGCTGCCGGGTCGGCTTGAAATCCGGCCAGAAATCGACCGAACTCTTCGGCCGCTTGCTCGTAAGCCTGCCGGCCGCTATCGGGGTACTCCTCGATGAATAGCACGAGCCGTTTGATTTCCTGCTCAAGTGCACCACAGGGAAGAGCATCGCCACTGTGTGCCATCGCAGAGGAGCCGAGGTGAGCCAGCAAGCGACGGACCGGGTGCGTCTGATGCTCGAATGAATCCGGGTCTGACAGGGCCTGCTGCATGACAGGCGTTTGCAGCCGGGCAATCCAGACGCGAAGCAGAGGCGTGAGGCGGTCCTCCTGCAAGATAGTCTGGAATAGCAGAGCGATGGAGTCGATCCCACCGCTGAGATGGCAGGACTCGGAATTTGCGGCTTCAGCGTTGCGCGAAACGGTCGAACATGCTTGCATCTGGCCCATTGCGCACGCAGAGCGAGGATGTAAGGCCGGTACCAGCGTGAAAGAGCGATGGGCTGGTGCAGCTGAAATGGGGCGTGCTGTTAAAGACATGACGGGCCTTTCGGAAGAGAGTGGCCCAAATATAGATTCCCGTCAGAATTTTTGGCTCTCAAATACTCTCAATTTTGAGAGCAAACGCAAGGTCCTGCGGGAATGATAAGCGACACTGCCTAAACGGCAGATTCAAAACAAACGCTGCGCCGTGCGACTCGTGGTCGCGAACCACGGCGCTAATGAGCGTGGAGAAGTTGAAAATACTTGGAAGCTGGACCTCCAGTAACCTGCCCTTCGTGATAGTCGGTTTACGCAGCGGACTTGTCCTTCGCGAGCATCAAGACATGCTGCGTAAACCAATAACGCTGCCTCTGTGGGCCAACCCGAGCAGCGCGCATGACAACCTTTGACCACTGAAGCCGGACAGGTCACCGACTCACCTTTCCCCACTCCGCCTCGTAGGTCGTCACCAGAATCTGATTCGACAGACGATGGATCTCGGTTGGAACCCGTGCCATGTCGAGCGGAAAATCAAACAGCGGCGGCAAGCTTTGCAGGCTCAGGAAACGCAGACCTTGCGGCAGCGCGTCCGGCAGTCGATAGGGCCGCCGACTGGCCAGCACGTAGCCCCATTCGCCAAAGCTCGGTACGTGGGCATGGTAGGGCGTGGCCGTGAGTCCGACCGACTCGATGGTGCCGACCACGGTCCAGAAACTCCTGCGCGCCACCAGCGGCGAAGTGGTCTGGATGACGGCGTAGCCGCTGGCCGCCAGATGCTTGTCGAGCATCGCATAGAAGGAGTTGGTGTAGAGCTTGCCGATCGAGAAATTGGTCGGATCGGGGAAGTCGACAACGATCACATCGAAGGTCTCGCTGCTGGTCTCGAGCCAGCTGAAGGCATCGGCGTTGATGATCCTGACCCTGGGCGAGCGCAGCGCGCCGCCGTTGAGCTCAAGCAGTGCCGGCTGCTGCGAGAACAGTCCGGTCATGGCCGGGTCGAGTTCGACCAGGGTCACGCTTTGCACTCCCGGGTATTTGAGAACTTCACGCACAGCCATGCCGTCGCCACCGCCCAGCACGGCGACCTTCCTGGCGCCGCCGTGCGCCGCCATCGCCGGGTGCACCAGCGCCTCGTGGTAGCGGTACTCGTCGCGTTCTGCAAATTGCAGGTTTCCGTTCAGGAACAGCCGGTAACCGGCGTGACCCTCGTTGCCACTGCGGGTGACCACAATGCGCTGGTAGGGTGAGCTGACCGCGACCACCACCGGGTCCTGGTACATCCGGTCCTCGGCCCAGGTCGTGACCTGTTCGGCCGCGGCCATGCCACCTGCCAGCGCCGCCAACGTCGCGACGCAGGCCAGCGCGTGGGAGCGGAACCGGCGCAGTTCATGGCGAAAAAGCCAAAGCGCCCACAGCGCCACGGCTGCATTCATCAGGCCGAACAGCAGTCCGGTGCGGATCAGGCCGAGTTGGGGCACCAGCAGCAGCGGAAAAGCCAGAGACACCGCCAGCGCTCCAAGATAGTCAAAGGTCAGCACCTGCGACACCAGGTCTTTCAGCGCCACATTGCGCTTGAGAATGCGCATGACCAGCGGGATCTCCAGCCCGACCAGCGTGCCCACCAGCAGCACCAGCGCGTACAGAACAAAGCGAAACGAGCCTGGCAGCCATGCATGTGCCGCAAAAAGCAGGGCGGGCAGCGTGCCGCCCACCAGCGCCACCATCAGCTCGATGCGCAGGAAATGCGCCGGCAACTGGCGTTCGAAGTGGCGCGACAGGTAGGAGCCCACGCCCATCGCAAACAGATAGCTGCCGATGACGGTGGAGAACTGCAGGACAGAGTCGCCCAACAGATAGGAGGCCAGCGCGCCAGCCGCGAGCTCATAGACCAGGCCGCAGGCCGAGACAATGAAGACCGAAGCCAGCAGCGCGACTTCAACCGGGCGCGGGCCCGACTGCGGGTCGCCCATCAGTGGATGGCGGCCGCAATGATGATGCAGATGCCCAGCGACATGGCGGCCACCACCAGCGCCAGCGCCCGGTTCTGCTTCCCGACGATTTCTTCCCACAGGTTGTAGGGCGTGAGCTTGTCAATGAGCACAAAGCAGATCCAGAAAATGATCACGCCCAGCAGCGCATACACGATGGAACCGATCAAGGCCCCGTTTTTTATCCATTCCATGGTGATCTCCTTCAAGATAATTGCTTCATTTGTGCCCGCCGCCGCTCGAGTAGCCGCCGAACGAGCCGCCGGAACTGCGTGAATTGTTGCTGGAGCCGCAGTTTTCGGTCGCCGGATTGCAACTGGAACAGCGGCTCAAAACCACGAGGAAAAGCAGCAGGACCAGCACAAGCACGATGACGGTGCCAATGCCGACACTCCTGGCGGCACTGAAGGGTCCGACATCGCTGCGCTTGAGCAGGTTCTTTCGGTCTTCGAGCTTGAACGCCTTGGCGACCAGATCGCTGTCGATCTGGCTGCCCGCCGACCAGGTGACTTCGTTTGTCGACTGCTCCATCGACAGCAGGCTCTTGCCGCTGACAAAATCACGGTTCCAGGTCTTCTGGCCGCGGCTGACCTGCCAGTAGAACTCGCCGGCCACGTAGGTCGTTTCGGCGTTGTAGCTTTCCTTGAGCTGGTAGCGGCTGCCACGGTAGCTGGCGCTTTGCTGGCCGTCGCTCAATTCCGGCGCCCCGGTACAGGGTTGCACCAGGCTCCAGCCTTCGGTCGAATCGACCAGAAATATGAAACCGCGCTGGGCGTTGTAGAGCAGGTACTCTTCCCAGCCGAAATGCTCGTCGGGGTCGCTCGGCTCCGTGCCCATGCGATGCTGGAAACCCACCACCTGCCACAGCGCACCCTGCAACGGCCCCTGGCTGCCCAGCGGAATCAGCGGCGCTATCGGTTCGTCCTGCGCGGCGTGCCTGAGTTCCGCGCCGATGCCCTGCGACAGATCGATGATGCTGTTGCAGGAGGCGCAGGTCAGGCTCTTGCTGCTGGCCAGCAGCGCGGCCAGTTGCGCGCCGCAGTTCGGGCAGCTGAACTGGCGACCGGTCTCGTTCTTCACGGACTCGCTCTGCAGACCGCTGAGCTGAAGTTCCTCGAGCAGGACTGACTGACCGAGCGTCATTTCAGGGGGTTGGCTGCTGTAGTCGATGCTGAGCACCTCACCGGCAGCGCGCCCGATCGCGCCACCGCCCTGGCTGCGCAGTTCGACCATCGCAAACGGCTGGCCCAGAGCGGGCAGGCGCGGCAGTTCGCCCTGCGCAGAAAGCAGCGCCACCTGACTGTTGGAGGCGACGCTGAAGGACTTGCCGCTGATCGCGGTCGTGGCGCCAACCCGGAAATGCCCGGCATCGGGCAGCTCGCCGCGGCTGGCCACCGGCGTGGCAAAGACGTAGGCGCCGTTGTCTTCGCTCAGGTAGGCGCTGGAGCCATCCTCGAACACCGCATGCCATTCGGTCCAGATGCCCTCGGCATACTTGTACTGCAGACGTCCGACCAACGTGAAGGACTTGCTCTTCCAGCGGCCCGAGGCCTGCAACTGCAGCGGGCTGTGGTCGTCAAACAGCTCGGCCATCTTGCCCAGCCGCGACAGCGTCTCGCCCTGGCGAGCCACCATGCTCTGGCAATACGCACACACGGCGTGGGTCGACTGCGCGCTGCGAAACTCGACCGGCGCGCCGCAGCCCGGGCAGGGAGCCCGGTAGTTGCGCTGAGGTGATTCGGTCGCCATTGTGTTGCTAGCTGGCAAACGCAGAATTCCAATAACCCAGGCTATATGCTACTTGTCGTGGCCGGCGTGTTGTATTTTGTTCTTTGCTATTTTTCCCCCACTCACTCCCCCCCGCCCCTCTCCCGCCCCGCCGGGCGGAAGCGGGGAGCCCCATTTGGCCGCGTGCGAAACAAGCGAAGTACACGCGCCAAAGCACGTTGCATGCGCAGGCCAACAAAGATTGAAAAGTCGATGTGCGGACCAGAGCAACAGGCCCCGCGCAAAAGAAAGTGGAATGGAACGTGACTGCTTTAAAGACGCGGCCATATGTAGGCTCCCCTTTTCGCCCCGGCGGGGGGTGAAAAGGGGAGGGGGGGAAAAGGGGGGGCAAGACCATTCAAAAAGTGAACAGCAACAGATCAAACGAAAAAAAGTTAGACCAATTTCTTCAACAACTCCGCCTTCTTGGCATCAAACTCTTCCTGCGTCAGTATCCCTTTGGATTTCAGATCGCCAAGTTTTTCCAGCGTCGCCATCACATCTTCGGCCTTCACGCCGGGCGCTGGTGCATTCGCTGCCGGCGCGGCATTCGCGCCGCCCTGCAATCCGGAAACCAGGTTCTGCGCCAGCACCTGGCCCAGCGCGACGCCGGCACCGAGTCCCATCGCGTCGCCGGCAATGCCACCACCGCCGCCGCCTGCGCCTTCGGCAAATTTTGGAATCGCCTGCGCGGTCTGGTACTGCATGAACCTGGCCATGTCGTTGCCGACCATACCCATGCCGATCTTCTGGTCCATGACCTTCTGCAGTTCCTCGGGCAGTGAGACGTTTTGCACCGTCATGCCTTCGAGCTTCAAGCCAAGCCTGGCAAACTCTGGTGCCAGCTGCGCCGTGAGCGCCTGCGCAAACGCCAGCTGGTTCGAGGCCAGATCCAGAAACGGGATGCCGCTGCCGGCAATCGCGTTGCTGATGTTCTGCAGCACCAGGCCGCGCAACTGGCCGTCCAGATCGCCCACCTGATAGCGCTCGCGCGTGCCGGAGATCTCGGTATGAAACAGCTTGGGATCGGCGACGCGGAAGCTGTAGTTGCCAAAGGCGCGCAGGCGCACGGCGCCGAAGTCCTTGTCCCGGATCGTGATCGGCTGAGGCGTGCCCCATTTCTGATCGACCTGCTGGCGCGTGCTGAAAAAATAGACGTCACTCTTGAACGGCGACTCGAACAGCTTGTCCCAGTTCTTCAGGTAGGTCAGCACCGGCAGCGTCTGTGTGGTGAGCTTGTGCGTGCCGGGGCCAAAGACGTCGGCGATCTTGCCTTCGTTCACAAACAGCGCCATCTGCGATTCCCGCACGGTGAGCGAAGCGCCGTTCTGGATTTCCATGTCGGCCATCGGAAAACGCCAGGCCAGCGTGCCCTCCGAATCTTCGGTCCAGGCAATGATGTCAATGAACTGTTTCTTGACGAAGTCCATCAGTCCCATGTGCAACTCCTGTTGGTGAGAAGGAAACGGGATGATACCCGCCGGCGCCTGTGCCCGCAGCATCGGGCAGGCGCGTGAAGGAACAAGGGCGGCTGCTACACCAGCAGCGCCGCCAGTGCGCACAGGGCCGCCGTCTCGGCGCGCAGCACGCGCGGCCCCAAGGTGACCGGCGCAAATCCGCCGGCCAGGGCCGTGTCTTCCTCGGCGCTGCTCAGACCGCCCTCGGGTCCGGACAGAAAGGTGATCGGGCCTGGCGTAGCCGAGGCATTGACAGCCTGGCGCAGGCCGGCAGCTGCGCCGCGCAGCGAGAGCAGAAAGGAGTGCCCGGTCCGGTCTGACGGGTTGGCCGTGCGCCGCTTGAGCCAGGCCGTCAATCCCGCCACCTCATGGACCAGCGGCACCCGGTTGCCGCCGCATTGTTCGCAAGCCGAAATGGCGATACTTTGCCAGTGCGAGACCTTCTTCTGGGCGCGGTCGCCGCTGAGCCGAAGCACGCTGCGCTCGGTCATCAGCGGCTGGATGCTGGCCACGCCCAACTCGACCGCCTTTTCCACCAGCCAGTCCATACGCTCGTTGGCCGGCATGCCCAGGGCCAGATGCACCGCCACAGCGGGCTCGCGTTGCGCCAGCTGGCGCGCGCCGACCTGCACCTGGACGTCGCTGCGGCCCATGCGTGTGACGCAGGCACTGTACTCGCCGGCGCCGGCCGCGCCGCCGGGACCGCCGTTGAACAGGGTGATGCTGTCGCCAGGCTGCAGACGCAGCACCTGAACGTGACGCGCTGCGCCGGCCGGCAGGTCCAGCAGTTCACCCGTGTCGAGGGCGGTGGGGCAATAGAAGCGGGGCATCCAATCCCCTAGCGACAGTCAGTCCGGCCAAAGCCATAGCCATCGACGATTTCAATGCCTTCGACGCGCTCGATCAGTCGCAGCAGCGGCTTGAGTTCACGGTAACGCGCGCAGGTGGCCCGGATGTAATTGATGAAGCGCGGTGTGTCTGCCAGGTACTGCGGCTTGCCGTCGCGCAGCGTGAGGCGGGCAAAGATGCCTGCCACTTTCAGGTGACGCTGCAGGCCCATCCATTCGACGCCGCGGTAAAACTCGCCAAAGTCCTTGCCCACCGGAAGGCCGGCCCTGCGCGCCTTTTCCCAATAGCGCACAGTGATGTCGAGGCAGAAGTCTTCTTCCCAGCTGAGGAACGCATCGCGCATCAGGCTGGCGATGTCGTAGGTGATGGGGCCGTAGACCGCGTCCTGAAAGTCCAGCACGCCCAGACCGTCGGAGCCCATCATCAAATTCCTCGGCATGAAGTCGCGGTGTACGTAGACGCTGGGCCAGGCCAGGTTGTTGTGGACGATGTGCTTGAAAGATTGGTTGAGCGTGCGCCGCAGGTCAGCGTCGATCGACACGCTGCGGTGCCCGGTCAGGTACCACTGCGGGAACAACTCCAGTTCAAGACGCAGCAGCGCCTCGTCGTAGGGCGGGAGCACGCCCGGGGTTGACGCGGTCTGCCACGCGATCAGCGCCTCGATCGCCTCCATGTACCAGTGCTGGTTCGAATGGGGGTCATCCCGGTTGATTACCTGCAGCAGGGTCTGTGCGCCCATGTCGGTGAGCAGCATGAATCCTTGCGCCTCGTCCCATGCCAGCACCTGCGGCACCCTGACCTGCGCCGCCTGCATCAGCTGCGCCACTCTGGCAAAGGGCCGACTGTCTTCGAGGTCGGGTGGCGCGTCCATGATGATGCGACTGCCGTGCGTGCAATCGATCCGGAAATAGCGGCGAAAACTGGCGTCGGCCGAGGCGTTGCGCAGCGAGCTGACGCGCAGACCATGAACCGGCACAAGGCCTGTCAACCAGTTGCTGAAACTGGCCTGGCGATGGACGTCGGACCAGGCTGGAGCGCTGCTCGGCTTGGGATCGGGGGGCGCGGCGTGGCTCATGGATAATCCATTCTACAAACCTTGATCTGTCCCGCTGCCAGATAGCCTCGAAGTTCATCCTCAATCCACTGCCACGATCGACAACGCCGCTGCATCCATGCGCATCTTGCTGCTCGACCTGAAGTACTACCCGACTGCCCTGATCGCTTTTGCAGTGATGCAGGCGACTTCGCTGTGGGCGCAAGTGACGCCGGGTGAGGCGCCCCTGATGCTCAACAGCAGTCCGCTGCTGACAGAAGCGATCACCGTTTCGCCGGCTGTCTTGCCGACCTTTGTGTCGGGCGATCGAATTTTTGGGCGCCCGGACCTGGAAACGGTGGTCGAAGGCAATGCGATGCTGCGGCGGGGCGATACGGTGATCAAGGCCGATCGGCTGGAGTATGACCAGCCGAGAGACCTGGCCAAGGCGCTGGGCCAGGTTCGGATCAACCGTGCCGGCAATGTGTATGAGGGCCCTTTGCTCGAGCTCAGGCTGGACGCCTTCCAGGGCTTCTTTGACCAGCCCAGCTATTTTTTTCCGAAAAACAATGCCAATGGCCAGGCCGATCGGGTCGATTTCATCGACTCGCAGAGATCGGTCATCCACAATGCCAGCCTGACCAGTTGCCGGCGACTTCCCGGACCGGGCTGGATGCCCGACTGGCTTCTGCGTGCCACCACCCTGCAGGTCGACAACGAGACCGATGTCGGCACGGCAGACGGTGTACTGCTGACTTTCAAGGGGCTGCCACTGCTGCCAATTCCCTATCTCAGCTTTCCCTTGAGCGACAGGCGCAAGTCGGGTTTCATGCCTCCCACGATCGGACTCGACAATGTCAGCGGGGCGATCGTTGCGGTGCCCTACTACTGGAACATTGCCCCGAACCGGGACGCGACATTGACACCGATGCTGATGAGCAAGCGCGGGGTCAATCTGCGGAGCGAGTTTCGCTACCTCGAACCTGACTATTCAGGCCAGATGCAGCTCGACCTGATGCCCCACGACCAGTTGCGCGACAGCAATCGCTGGGGTCTTGCGCTCGGGCACCAGCAGATGCTGAGAAACCGCCTGACAGACCTGGTGGCACCGGGTGGCATGGCATTGGGCCTCAATCTGAACCGGGTCAGCGACGACGACTACTGGCGCGATTTCGCTGGCGCGTCCAACTCCCTGACGCAACGTCTGTTGGCCAACGATGCCTCGCTGTCATGGAGCAATGGCAATTTCTCGAACAGTGTTCGGATGGTCAAATGGCAGACCCTGCAGGACCCGACCGCGCCCATCACCCCGCCCTACGATCGTTTCCCCCAGCTGGCGACGCGGTATGCGAGAAACGATGCCAACGGGTTCGATTATTCAGTGGACGCTGACTACACGCACTTTCAGTCCGACAGTGCCATCACCCAGCAGCCCAACGCTCAGCGGACCTTTTCGCTGCTGCAAATCAGCCGGCCCTGGCTGGCACCGGCGGGCTTCATCACGCCCAAGCTGCAACTGCACGCGGCGCACTACCTTTTTGACTCGCCACTGGCCGGTGGAGCCACTTCGGCGAACCATGTCGTGCCCACCTTCAGCCTGGACAGCGGCCTGGTGTTTGAGCGTGATACCAGCTTTTTCGGAACCAGTTTTCGCCAGACGCTCGAACCCAGGGCCTTCTATGTCAACACGCCCTACCGTGAGCAAAACTCGATCCCCAATTACGACACAGGGGCGAAGGATTTCAATTTCGCGACCATCTACACAGACAATGCCTTCGTCGGCAACGACCGGATTTCCGACAGCAATCTGCTGACAATGGGAGTCTCCACGCGCCTGCTGAATCCGGTCACGGGGGCTGAAGCCGCGCGCTTTGGCATTGCGCAGCGCCTGCGCTTCAAGGATCAGAATGTGACCCTGCTGCCGACCGACCCGCCCGTGGTTGACCGAATCAGCGACCTGTTGCTGGGCGCGGCCGTCAGTTGGGATCCAAAATGGGCTTTCGACTCGACCGTGCAGTTCAACCCCAAGACCGAGCAGTCGACCCTCGCGACCATCAGTGCGCGTTACAACCCGGGAAATTACCGATCGGTGACCGGCACCTACCGGTATCAGCGCGATATCAGCGAGCAGGTCGACATTGGCTGGCAATGGCCGCTCAACGATCTTTGGGGGGACCGGGGGCAGGAACTCGGCCCTGGGCGCGGACAGGGCGAGGGCCGCTGGTACAGCGTGGGGCGCATGAACTACAGCCTGGATGAGCGAAAGCTGGTCAATGCGGTTCTCGGTTTTGAGTACGATGCTGGTTGCTGGCTCGGTCGCGCGGTGCTGGAAAGGATGCAGACCAGCACCTCGACGGCCAGTCAGCGTGTGATGTTTCAGCTCGAACTGGTAGGCTTCGCCCGTTTGGGCGCGAGCCCGGTAAAGACATTGAAAGAAAACATTCCAAGTTACCAGTACCTGCGTGAGAAGCAGAGTCCTCCCAGCCGTTTCAGTAATTATGAATAATCCATCATGACCCATCGCCTTGTTGCCCTGATTGTGGCCAGTCTAACCCTTCTCGCGAGCTTGTCGTCAACGGCTCAAGGTCTGCGCCCGTCCGCTGGCGCCAGCACGCCGGCGCCGGCGGCCCGAGCGCAGCCGCAGGCTCAGCGACCGGCCGACTACATCGTGGCGGTGGTCAACTCGGAGCCCATCACCAACAACGAAGTGCAGCGCGAGGTGCAACGCCTGACCCAGCAAATGGCGCAGCAGCGCAGGCCGCTGCCTGATCAAAAGGAACTCTCGGCTCAGGTGCTCGAGAGTCTGATCAATCAAAAGGTGCAGTTGCAATCGGCCAGCGAAACCGGAATAAAGGTCGATGAGGCCTCGGTTGACCAGGCGGTGCAGAACATCGCCCGGCAAAACCAGATGGAAGTGGCCGAGCTTCAGCGCCGGATTGCAGACGATGGTCTGGTGTACAGCCAGTTTCGCGCGCAGTTGCGCGAGCAGTTGATGCTGACGCGACTGCGTGAGCGAGAGGTCGAGCCGCGGGTGAAGGTGTCCGACCTGGACATTGATCAATACCTGAGGGAGCAGCAGAGCAACCAGGACCCGGCGAGCATGGAGATCGACATGGCGCACATTCTCGTCAGCGTGCCGGAGTCGGCCACGCCCGAACAGATCGAAGCGCTGCGGGACAAGGCGCAGAAGTTGCTCGAGCGCGCCCGTTCAGGCGAGGATTTTGCGGCGCTGGCGCGCGAGTTTTCGGATGCCTCGGACCGCGCCAATGGCGGACAGATCGGCCTGCGCACAGGGGACCGTTACCCGCCACTGTTTCTGGAGGCCATGAAGACCCTGGCGGTGGGTACCGTCGGCGGGTTGGTACGTTCTGGCGCCGGCTTTCATGTCATCAAGCTGCTTGAAAGGAAGAGCGCCGGACTGCCTGCCACGACTGTGGTGCAAAGCCGGGCGCGCCACATCCTGCTGCGTGTTAGTCCCCAACTCAGCGAGAGCGCTGCGCGGGACAAGCTGGCCGAATTCAAGCGGCGCATAGCCGCCGGACAGGCTGATTTTGCAGCGCTGGCGCGCGATCATTCGCAGGATGGCAGCGCTGCGCAGGGCGGCGATCTGGGTTGGACCAATCCGGGCATGTTCGTGCCCGAGTTTGAGGAGGCGATGAATCGCCTCGCGCCTGGCCAGGTCAGCGATCCGCTCATTTCGCGCTTTGGCGTGCACCTGATCCAGCTGATGGAGCGTCGCAATGCCGCCTTGAGCCAGCGCGAGCAGCGCGAAGCGGTGCGTGCGCTATTGCGCGAGAAGAAGCTCGATGAAAGCTATATCGTCTGGGCGCAGGATTTGCGCGGGCGCGCCTACGTTGAAATGCGCGAGCCGCCGCAGTAGAAATGGCACTGATGCATCCTTCGCTGCGTGGCGTCGCGGCAGCGCCTGGTCTTTCGCATGAAACATATTCCGCGTAAGCGCTTCGGCCAGCATTTTCTGGCTGACGCGGGGATAGTGGATGCGATCGTCAGTGCAATCCATCCGCAGCCGGGGCAGGCGATGGTTGAAATCGGCCCGGGCCTGGGGGCGCTGACGCAGCCCCTGGTGGAGCGATTGGGTCATCTGACGGTGATTGAACTCGATCGTGACCTGGCAGCGCGTCTGCGCCTGCGCCAGCAACTGACCGTGATCGAGGCGGATGTTCTGAAAGTCGATTTTTTCGAGCTGACCCAAACCGGGGCGAAGTGGAGGGTGGTTGGAAACCTGCCCTACAACATATCGACCCCCATCCTTTTTCATTTGCTCGATTTCGTCGATCTGATCGAAGACCAGCATTTCATGCTGCAAAAGGAAGTGATAGACAGGATGCTGGCAGAACCCGCAAGCGCCGAATACGGTCGCCTGAGCGTGATGCTGCAATGGCGTTATGCGATGGAAAACGTTCTCTTTGTCCCGCCCGAGAGCTTTCGGCCGCCGCCCCGGGTCGACAGTGCGGTGGTTCGGATGGTCCCGCACAAGCACGCGGTCGAATTGGACGTCGGGCGCTTGAGTGAAATCGTGCGGGTGGCCTTCAGCCAGCGGCGCAAGTTGCTGCGCCATACGCTGGGAAAATGGCTGCAGGAAAATGGCCACGGCGGAGTATTTGACGTCCAGCGCCGGGCTGAAGAAGTTCCGGTGGCTGAATACGTGGCACTGGCCAGAGCCCTATAGCGCATTGTGACGCCAAGGATGTTCAGCCCCCCCCCGCGGGGGGCTGTGCAGTGCGCGAAGCGACCTGCGTGGTGGCCAACTATTTCAGGCAGCGGTCAGCCAGTACCCGGCATTAAAGGGGCTGCTCATGCGCAGCGCCAGGGGCGAAATGTCCAACAGCTTGTCGGTTGGCATTCTTTCACCCGACTCGGTCGTGAGGTCAATGCCTGACATGGTCTGGCTGCCTGTCTCGCCGTCTTTAGCCTCGTTCGCCCGTTCTGCTTGGCTGGTGTGTGCAGAACGGGCTACAGAAAAG
>JBMOJJ010000409.1:0-3027 GCA_049315845.1 Rhodoferax sp. | reverse complement strand
CGTGAAGGCATCGTAGAGCTGCACCAGGTCAATTTCCTTGGCGGTCATCCCAGCCATATCGTAAGCAGCGCGCCCGGATGCTGTTGCTGCGGTCGTCGTGAGGTCATGCATTGACGAGACCTGCCGGTTCCACACAGCGGTACCAGTTCCGAGCACAAACACGGGCGGATTCGGCAGATCCCGCGCACGCGCCGCCGAAACTAGCACATATGCACCACCGCCGTCCGTTACCAAGCAACAATCTCGGACAGTCAGAGGATCGGACACCATGCGTGCGCTCATCACCTCTTCAATGCTCAGGGCTCCCCGCATAAATGCTTCTGGATTCATGCGTGCCCATCCACGCGCCGCCACCGCTACTTCAGCCAACTGCCGACGCGTAGTGCCGAACTCATGCATGTGGCGCGAGGCGATGAGCGCATAGGCTGACAACGGAAGTAATGGATTGTACGGATGCTCATAAGGTTGCGGATCGAGGTACTTTCGAGCTCCCGCCACCTCCTTTCTTCCAAATTGCGCTGAACGTTGAGCGCTGCCATAGCAGACTAATACTGCATTGCACTGTCCTGATTGCAGTGCAAGCATCGCTGGTAGCAAGTGTGCGACGAAACTAGAACCGCCCAACATGGTCCCATTGATAAAGGTAGGCCTGATGCCTAGATACTCAATCACGGGCATGGTCCACATGGAGGCGGCGACGCTTGCTGTACATAGCCCATCGATATCACTCATCTTTAGGCCAGCGTCTGCGACCGCAGCTCTAGCTGATTTCGCGAGAATTTCCATATCGGTGAAACCAGGTGTCTCTCCGTTTCCGAAAGTGGCAATGCCAGCAATAGCCGCGGAGCCTCGCAATTGGCGCAATGATGAGCTCATGGCAATACCTCTTGTGCTGCAGCTGCGTCAAACACGACTAGACCCTGCCCATCCCTAACTGCTACGCGCGCCCGCACCGGCAGCCCAATCACAATCCGATCTAGTGACAAACCTTCAACTTGGCTCATCAACCGCACACCTTCCGCAAGATCAATCAGCGACACGTTGTAATCGCCACCCATCTCCGCCTTTCGGCGCACTGTAGTCACCGAGTACACAATGCCTTCTCCTGTAGGCTCGATCCAGGCCATTTCGATTTCGCCACAATGCGGGCAAAACTCTCTTGGAAAGAACACATGCGATCTGCAATGATTGCACCACTGAATCATGAAACGACCAGAATTGAGCAATTCCTGATAAGCAGTTTGTGCCCCGCTTCTGACTGGTTCGCCTAGAAGATTTTCCATTTTGAATTTCCTGGTAGTCTGAAGTCACCCTGAGAAAATCATTTCGCCACATCATAAGGTAATGTCCTCTGGTGGAAAACCTCTCCGAGGAGATGTGTCACCGAGGAGATGCTTTGCAAATTCAAGGCAACCTTATGTTGAGTGGTGGCGGTGCCACGCAGGAGTTCGCCACCGGTTACCTGGGCCATTTTCAATCTCCTTGTTAACAGGGACCTGCTGATTACTGGACCGCTCTGCCGTAGCGAATGGCAATGAATTTTGCAAATGCAGCGCGACTTGTCAGGGCCGGAACGTAGCCGAATTCGGCCTTCAGCCGGGCGTTGGAGAGCACCGGGCGATAGCGCAGAAAGTTCACCGTGGCCGGACCGCCACCGCGCCCGCGTCGCTGATCAAACCACAAGCGGGCCATCACGAGCCAGGCCGGCACCTCGCGCACCGGCTTGCCGAGCATGGCAGCGATTTCATGCATTGAAATGGCGCCATCGCCTGCGACATTGAAGATCCCGGCCAGGTCGGTGCTGGCGGCACGCACCATGCAATTGACAAGGTCATCGACCCAGACCATCACGAACGGACTGATCGAGCCCTTGATCGCCAGGATCCTTGGCTGGTCGAACAAATCAGTGATGGGGTTGCGAACTTCCTCGCCAGAATCGTGCAGACGCGCAAAACCACTTGCTTGAGCTCGGGGTGCGTGCTGCGCGCGCGCGCCAGCATTTCCTCCAGCAATCGCTTGTGGCGGCTGTAGGCAAATTCCTCGTTGCCGCGCACCGGGTCGTCTTCGGTCAACCAGGCCGGGTTGTCCGGGTGGTAGCCGTAGGCAGCGCCCGAGGAGGCAACGACGATCTTTCCGACCCGGGCTTCGATGCTGGCATCGAGCACGCGCTGGCTGCCCATCACATCGATTTCGTATTCCAGCTTCGGGTTCTGCCGGCCGCTCGGAATCGCGGCGGCCAGATGCACCACGGTGTCAATCGCGTGCCTGGAAAAATGAT
Organism: Rhodoferax sp.; assembly: GCA_049315845.1. Classification (GTDB taxonomy): domain Bacteria; phylum Pseudomonadota; class Gammaproteobacteria; order Burkholderiales; family Burkholderiaceae_C; genus Rhodoferax. The sequence continues at coordinate 749 of JBMOJJ010000409.1, read as the reverse complement.
CAACAAACGGCGCATCGCGCACATCACCCTCAAGGTAGATCACCTTGGCCAGTCGCGCAGCCGGCGCGGTCGGTCGCAAGTCCATCGAAACGACCTGGGCAACGTCGGCGTGGCTGGCCAGCGCGCGCACCACGGCCTTGCCCAGAAAGCCGTTGCCGCCGGTGACGTAAATGCGCTTCATGCGAGGCTAGCGCACATGCTTGGCCACCCAGCCCGGTACGTTCTCCTGGCGCCATTCCCACCAGCGCATGAGCTTGCCCGAGAGCAAGTCGGGCAGATAGGTTTCGAAATACGGCAGCATCGGCTGATACCAGTCCCAGATGCGGCGCAACTCACCCACGGGCTCATCGTCGAGTTCCACGCGCAGGTCCACCAGCGAGAACGGGCGTTGTCCGTAAACCAGCAGCGCGGCGGAGGTTTGGCCTTCGGGCTGACCGCCGGCGTCGCGTGCGGCCTCGAGGGCGCGCACCAGGCGCTCTGACAGGGCAAGATCGGCGGTGGCTTCATACGAGGCAGCCATGGCTTTGACAACTGCTTCGCTGGCGAGCACATTGCCGCCGCACCCGTAGCCGGCGCCGACATGGTGACCGGCGTAAGCCGGGTTGCAGGCGCCGGTCACGGCATGGCCCTGGCCGTACACATCGACCATCAGGATTTGCCGTGAATCGGGGCGCGGATCACACTCGAGCAGTTCAGTGTGGCCGCCGGGCCGAATCTGCCGTGATTCAGCCGGAGTGAACGTGCGTATT
>JBMOJJ010000073.1:0-13624 GCA_049315845.1 Rhodoferax sp. | reverse complement strand
GATGACTCGGGATCATCAGGGTGACGTAGGTCAGTGCATGCACAAGCCGGTACTCCACCGGGCCATGGCGACCGATCGACTGGATTTCCTCGACAAAATCAAAGAAGAAGAACAGCGCGAGAAAGCAAAGAGCGACAAAACCCACCGCTGACAGGACCTCGCCGTAGATCAGGCGTCGAATGGTTTTCACGATGGGGTCTTCCGTGGATGGGGTCGGATCAGGCTGGACAGGGTTTGCCAGTCCCAATTGTTATGGCCCTTGGCTAGCCAGACCAGGCCAATCAACAGTGCGCCGCCGTGAAGGGTTAGCAGGAATCCGCCAAACGTGAACCTGCCGGTGGCAATCCAGTTTTGTCCCAGATTGAGCAGGTTGTTGTACAGCACGAAGGCAAAGAGCGAAAAAACCAGATTGGCACTGCGCCTGACGCGCGGGTTTGCGCTGGAGACCGCCACGCCGATGATTACGAAGTTCATCGCCGCCAGAATCAACCCGATGCGCCAGGACAGTTCGGCCAGGGCCTGCAAGGAGCGGTTTTGCAGCAGTTCCAGCGTCGGCAGAGTGTTGACCTGGACAAAATCCCCGCTGGGCAGGACCTCGGCATCCACCTTGATGCCGTACTCCTCAAATTCGCTGATCTTCAGGTCGTTCCCGGCGATCGCGCTTTCAAGTCGCTGACCGTTGCTCAGCATCAGGAAACGGCCCTGCTCGGTGCGCTGGATGCGACCGCTGCGGGCCGATGTGATGGTCTCCTTGCCATTTTCGGTGGTGGCAATGAACACGTTCGAGCCGGACTGCTTGCTGCTGGCGTCTTTCTCGACGAAGAAGACCCGCTTGCCTCCCATCGATTCCTGAAACTGCCCGGGCTCGACACGTTCGATGTCGCCTCGCTTCTCGTATTGCTGCTTCATGTGCTCGATCTTCTGGTTGGACCAGGGTAGAACCAGCAGCGCCAGCGCCATGATGACCAGCAAGACCGGCCAGGCAAACCGGAACAGAGGCTTGAGCAGGGCAGCCAGTCCGCGGCCGCTGGTGAACCAGATCACCATTTCACTGTCGCGGTACATGCGCGACATGGTGCCGAAGATCGAGATGAACAGGCTCATCGTCAGGATGGTTGGCATATAGGCGAGCACGGTGTAGCCCATGATCAGCATGACGTCCGACGGATTGAAGGTGCCGCGCGATGCCTGCCCGAGCGTGCGGATGAGCGTCATGGTCATGACCACGGTGGCCAGCACAACCAGCGTGGCGCCAAAACTGCGCGCCAGTTCCTGACGGATGGAAGAATGGAATAACATAGCCTGAAAATCTGCCCGACAGCTCGCGGCGCTGCAAAGCGCGCCCGCGCTGTCCTCAAACAATTAAAGAGGTGAATTATGAACTTTGAACTCAAGGCACTTGATCTTGCAGCTGCCGCGGACGAAAAATGCGACGCCCTGATCGTGTTGCTGACCGGCTCTTTCAAGCCCGCCAAGGATGCGCTGTCGGCTCTTGCGGCGCAGGCCTTGAAGCTTGGCGATCTGGAGCCCAAGGCGGGCAAGTCGCTGCAGATCTACCGACCGGACGGAATCGCTTGCACGCAGCTCGTGCTGGTCAGTGTCGGGGATGGTTCGGCGAAGGAATTGCGCCAGGGACTCTCGGCCGCCATCACGGCCGTCAAGGCCGGCAAAGTCAGGAAGCTGGCCATCTGTTTTGCCGCCATGCCCTCTGCCGCGGTGCTGCACAGTGCCATTCTGGCAGCTGCCGAAGCCAGCTATGTGTACACCACGACCAAGACCAAGCCCGAGCCGTGGACGATCGAGCGAGTTGTCATCGGCGTGTCTGAAGCAGTCGGGCTGGAGCCCGCTTTTCGGCAGGCCGCTGCTGCGGTGACCGGGATCGAGTTCGCCAAGGAGTGGGCCAACCGGCCGGCCAACCATGCGACCCCGGCGCTGGTGGCGGGCGCGGCGCGGGCGCTGGCGAAATTTCCGAAGATCCAGTGCACGGTGCTGGGTCCTAAAGAGGTGGCGCGGCTGGCGATGGGCTCATTCATGGCGGTCGCTCAAGGCTCGCAGGAGCCGCTGCGCTTCATCGTGCTGCGATACGCTGGCGCGGCAAAGGCGCAGGCGCCGACGGTGCTGGTTGGCAAAGGAATCACCTTCGACAGCGGCGGAATATCCCTGAAGCCGGGCGCCGAGATGGACGAGATGAAGTTTGACATGTCGGGCGCCGCCAGTGTGCTTGGTGTGTTTCGCGCGCTGGCGGATTTGAAGCCTGCGATCAATGTGGTGGGCCTGATACCCGCCTGCGAAAACCTGCCGGATGGCCGGGCCATCAAACCGGGCGACGTCGTTACCAGCCTGAGCGGCCAGACTATCGAGATACTCAATACCGATGCCGAGGGAAGGCTGGTGTTATGCGATGCGCTGACCTATGCGGAACGCTTCAAGCCGCGCGCGGTGGTGGACATTGCCACCCTGACCGGAGCCTGCATGGTGGCGCTGGGCGGCGTGCGCAGCGGGCTCTTTTCCAGCAATGACGAACTGGCGACGGCCTTGCTGGCTGCTGGCGAGGCCTCGTCCGACCTGTGCTGGCGCATGCCACTGGACGAAGACTACGCCGAGGGGCTGAAAACCAATTTCGCCGACGTCGCCAACATCGCTGGCCGGGCCGGCGGCGCCATCACCGCTGCCAAGTTCCTGCAGCGCTTTGCCGGAAAGTTTGCCTGGGCTCATCTGGATATCGCAGGAACCGCCTGGAAGGGCGGCACCGCCAAGGGCGCGACCGGGCGGCCGGTGGCGCTGTTGCTGCATTACCTGCTGAATTCCGCCAAGTGACAGGCACGGGACGGTAGCGGTGACCGAGGTCGCGTTCCATTTCAATGCGCCGGACCGGATGGCCTACGGTTGCCGTCTGCTGCGCAAGGCGGTGGGCAATGGCGCGCGGGTTGTAGTGACCGGCAGCGCCGAAACCCTGCAGCAACTCGATGTCGCCCTGTGGACCTTCTCCGCCACCGACTTTGTTCCGCACTGCCGACTCGACAGCGATGCCCGTATCGTGGCAGCTTCGCCAGTGATCCTGGCGACAACCGTTGATTTGGCACCGCATCGTCAGGTGCTGCTCAATCTCGGTGAGGGCGTGCCCGACGGTTTTGAGAGTTTCGACCGTGTGATCGAACTGGTCGGACTGGACGATGATGACCGCTTGCGAGCCAGGATTCGCTGGAAGAGGTACGCTGAAGGGGGGCATGCGATCGTCCGGCATGACCTTGCATCGAAATGAATTCACCACACCAGGATACGCCGCGCTTCGTGCCAACCTTGACCGAGATCGTGCAAGCTGACGATCTGGTGCGCCACAGCACGTTGGCTGAGCCGCTCCCCGAGGACCGGGTGCGGTCGGCCTTGCAGCAACTTGACCGCGCGATTGAGCAGAGGGTGCGCGAAGAACTCGACGTGCTTGTGCGCACTGTGCTGGCTGAGCAGCTTGCGGCGTTGCAACGGCGTCTTCACGAAGAGTTTCAATCCCTCGTGCGGCAGACGGTAACACAGGCGTCTACGGATGCCGAGGGTCACACCGAATCAAAATAATCAGCGCTTTGTGCGGCAGATTGGTGTCTTCCCTATGCAATTGGCTTGAAAATTGCGTTATTGTCCGGGGTGTGGAGTTACATAATTCACATTTCTCATTAATTTTGGAGTTGTCTATGCAAATGAAGTTGAAACTTACCGCCGCTGCGGCGATCGCTGTTGTTGCCGGCATGGCCATGGCACAGGACGTGCAGGTCGTCAAGATTGGTCACGTTGCGCCGATGTCAGGCGGGCAAGCCCATTACGGCAAGGACAATGCCAACGGGTCGATGATGGCGGTTGAAGACCTGAACGCCCAGAACATCGTGATCGGCGGCAAGAAGATCAAGTTCGAGCTGATGGCGGAAGATGATGCGGCTGACCCAAAACAGGGCACCGCAGTCGCACAAAAATTGTGTGACGCCAAGGTTGCCGGTGTGGTAGGGCACCTGAATTCAGGCACCACCATCCCCGCCGCGAAGATTTACAACGACTGCGGTATTCCCCACGTCACCGGCGCTGCGACCAACCCCAATCTGACCAAACCCGGCTACAAGACCACCTACCGGATCATAGCCAACGACAATTCGCTTGGCGCTGGTCTGGCTCTGTACGCAGCCGATACATTGAAGCTCAAGAGTGTTGCAGTCATCGACGATCGTACCGCGTATGGCCAGGGCGTGGCCGAGGTGTTCAAGAAGACCGCCGTGGCCAAGGGCATGAAGGTTGTGGACGAGCAGTTCACCACCGACAAGGCAACCGACTTCATGGCGATCCTGACCGCCATCAAGGCCAAGAACCCCGATGCGATCTTTTACGGCGGCATGGACGCGCAAGCCGGCGCAATGCTGCGCCAGATGGATCAGCTGAACCTGTCCAAGGTCAAGTTCTTCGGCGGCGACGGCATCTGCACCACGGAAATCATCAAGATCGCATCCGGTGCCAAGAGTCTCGATGGTGTGGTCTGCGCTGAAGGTGGCGCATCCGTCGCCAAGATGCCAGGTGGTAGTGCCTGGAAGGCAAAGTACGACGCCAAGTTCCCGGGCCAATTCCAGATCTACAGCCCGTTCACTTATGACGCGACGTTTGTTCTGGTCGATGCGATGAAACGCGCCAATTCGACCGACCCCAAGGTCTATGTGCCCAAGTTGGCCGAGACCAATTTCAAGGGTGTGACGGCCAATATCGCGTTCGAATCGAACGGCGAGTTGAAGAATCCGTCCATGACACTGTCCACTTACAAGGACGGCAAGAAGGTTGCTTTGAACTGATCCGTTCTGTAGCTAGCGAAGAAGCCACCTCAGGGTGGCTTTTTTCTTGCCTGCGGCGGCTTTGGCAGGCAAAGTGACTTCAGCCTCAGTTAAACTCGACCTGCTGGAGCGGTGGATGAGCGGTTTAAGTCACACGCCTGGAAAGCGTGCGAGGGGTAAAACCCTCCGCGGGTTCGAATCCCGCCTGCTCCGCCAGTCATAGGTCCCCAACGGTCTCCAACCGTGTAAGCAGGCCTCCTTGAAGCCCTTGTTTCCCAGTGAGACAGGGGCTTTTCTGTTTCCTGGAGTGCCTTTTTCTGGCCTTGAAACCACGCTCTGATGGGGTATAGACGCGAGACATAGGGGTGAGTCGCATGGACTCAAGTTTCCTGACCCAGTGCAAGCGTTGCGCCTTCAGCAGCGAATTCAAGGAAAACAGAGTAATTTCATCGGCATAAATTTTCCAGTGATACGATATGTATCGTACGAACGATATGAAATAGATGCGAATTACACCTATTTGTCGGTGAACGGCGCGAAATGAAAACTCAATCACCGGCGGCGGCAAGCGCAAGAGGACAAGAAGGTCAATATGGCGAAACGATATCTGGGCTCAGTAAGCAAGAAGGCAGGCGACACTCAACAGATGGCCTTCGATGACCTGTTTTTGATCGCTGACACCACTGCGCCCCCGAGCGCCGTTGTCAAGCCGGCCAAGAAGGTAGCGCCCGTGGCATCGGATATCAAACTGGTCGCCCAGCACGTGACCAGGGATACCTTTTCCATGCCTTCCAGTGACTACGCGCTGATTGAGCAACTGCGGGTCAGGGCTGCGAGAGAGAGCCGAAACACCAACAAGTCTGAAGTTGTCAGGGCAGGCCTGAGAAGTCTTCTCGCGCTGGAACCCGCTGACCTCGTGACCATCCTTAATCAATTGGAGAAGGTCAAGCCGGGAAGGAAGTGACCGGGTCTAGATCCAAGACGAGAATCGGCACATGGATTCACGTCCGAAGGATCATCATCGTTCGCCTGCGTTCTCGCGGGAAGTTGTCCATCCGGTACCCAGTCTTGTGTAACTTTTCCTTGGAAACCTGTGCCGTTGACATAAGAAGAGTCTTCGTTTAAATCAATACTATCGTTCGTACGATTTGCATCATAAGACTTGCGTCGAACATTTCGTAGGCTCCAGAAATTGAGGGCATTGAAAACAAGGGATGTCTAACATCCCGCCCACCATTGCGGCCATAACACGCAGGAACTGCTTCACCGCGTGCGGTCGATCGATGACAAGAGCCGTTCGGCTTGCGCTACGGCCAGAATTACTGAGGTGTGACCATCGCGCCTTCGCCGTTGCCCTGGATGTAAACCCTTTGACCAACGAACAGATTCTGGCCGAGCGGCTGGGTCACCAGTACCAGCACACCCGAACTGGTGCGGACAATGATCTGCTGCGCAGCGATCGGCTGATCGTGCTTCTTCTGAACCTCATTGCCGGCCAAGGCGCCGCCAATGGCGCCTGCCACCATGGCCACATCGCGGCCGGTGCCGCCGCCGATCAAACTGCCGATGCCTACACCTACCAGACCGCCGACCACAGCACCCACACCGGAATGTGCGGAACTGGTGATTTGCGTCGGTGTGATCTGCTCGATTACGCCACGACGGACTTCAACCGGTGCGGGCGGGGTTGGTGCGGCGCACGCGGTCAGAACGAGCGCCAGCACGGCGGCGCCAAGTCGGGTGTAAAGAGAGTTCAGCATGGTTGTTTCCTTTTGGAGCCTGGGTTGGATGGATGGAGAAGGGATTCGGTCGCGCATGGCTTGGTCAACCCGCGGATGTCGAATAACGGTGGATCGGGATGCCAAAATCCTCGTCGATGGTTGCGGCCGGGTAATGAAACTGCACCGGGCCGTCCGGGCGCTCGTTCACATACTGGAACACCAACGGATCGGTACTTGCACGCACTTCGTCCACGCTGCCCTGGAACGCGACCTTTCCACGGTCGAGGATGAGCACATGATCGGCAATCCCGAGGGTCTGTTTGAGTTCATGCGATACAAAGATGCTGGTCAGTCCCATCGAGTCGTTGAGCTGACGAATCAGGCGCGCCGCCACACGAAGAGAAATCGGATCGAGACCGGAAAATGGCTCGTCGTACATCACCAATTCCGGGTCCAGCGCAATCGCACGTGCAATTCCGATGCGCTTGGCCATCCCGCCCGAGACTTCACTGGGCATGAGGTCGCGCGCGTTTCGCAGGCCCACCGCATTGAGCTTCATCAGCACAATATGACGGATCAGCGATTCCGGCATATCGGTGTGTTCGCGCAACGGGAAGGCGACGTTCTCAAACACGCTCATGTCGGCAAACAGGGCGGCAAACTGGAACAACATGCCGATCCGACGCCTGACCGCATAGAGTTGCTCCTGATCCATCGGGCCGATGTCCTGCCCGTCAAAAAGCACTTGGCCCGACCAGGCACGGTTCTGGCCGCCCATCAGCCGCAGCGTAGTCGTCTTGCCGCTGCCCATCGGACCTATCAGCGCGGTCACCTTGCCGCGGGGTATCTGCAGGCAGACCTTGTCCAGAACGGTGCGCTCTCCGTATCCAAAAGTCAGATTGCGCAGTTCAACAAGCGATGGGTTGATGGGATGGGGCATGAATACTCAAACCGGACAGACCCGGCACTCAAATGATAGGGCAACTTGCGGTCTCGCTCATCGGTGCGCTGACTCGTTGACACAAAAATCAGCCAATTCGACCAAAAAGCGCTCTACCAGGCGATTTGCCGCCATCACGCCCCCGTAGGCGTCGTCGCTGATTGCGCTTTCAGCCTGATCGAACAGTTTGACCGCGACCACCTGTTTCTGATTCAGATCGATCAATTGCGCGCGCAGCGTGAGTTGCACTCGACTTGGCTGTGTCCCGAAGTCCTGCTGCAGGCGAAGAAGCTCTGTATCGATTTTCATCTGCGCCGCAACCGTACCGGGCGTCTGCACGACGGCCTGGAAACTCCCTGTCTGCTCCAATGCCTGAGCCATCAGTGGCCCCAGCATGCGCGACGGAGCATCGGCCCAGCGATGGGCCGCGAAGTAGTTCAGCTCATGGGCTTGACGCAGGTAAGCCATCTGGGGCGTATCAAAGCCGGGTCGCGCGCGGGGCGTGCCGACCAGGACCACCAGATTGCGTTGGCTTGGCACCGCTTTGACAGCCGGTCGCGCATCGAGCAGGTAGATGTGAGGATCTTCTACTTGGGGAGCCTGCAACGCGCTGCACGCGCTGAGCAGCATGGCGGCGGCCAGAGCCGGCAATATCCAGTGGCGAATGGGCTTGGGTCTATTCATGTGGATCGCTCAAGGGGCTGCCGGCAGGATAAGGGCCATGAACGGGATCATTCCCCAGGCCCGCGCCTGGCTGCGGGCTTGCCGTACAGCAATGTGCTTGGATTCTGTTCCAGTGCGCCGCTGACACGCCGCAATGAAGCGGTCAGATCACGCAGTTCCAAGGTCAGCCGAAGTATCTCCGGCAAGGATTCTTCCGTGAACTGACGGGTGCCGTCAAGCGCACTGCTCGCGCTCGCTCCTGCGCGCCCAAGCTCATTGGCCATGCGATCGAAGGCGTCAGCGCTGCGCTGCACGCGCTGCGCTGCACGCGCTGCGCGAGCTGCGGCAGCTCGGTGCTCAGGCGGGCGGTGTTTTCCATCGTGCGGGCTGCATTGGTCAGGCTGGCGTCGATCGCAGCCGAGCGCGCCGCGAGGGTCTGCGACAACAGACTGATGTCCGCCAGCGTGTTCTTGACCGCGCGCCGGTTGCCTTCGTCCATCAATGCGTTGAAGTTTTCACTGGTGCGGGTGAGATTGGCGAGCAAGGCGGTGACCGCGGAATCGAGCCGCGTGATGAGTGAGGGCGCCGACTTGATGACCGGATACGGTTCGTCCGCCTGCCTGCGCAGCACAGGCGAATCGCGCGTGCCTCCGGTCAGCTCGACAAAGGCCAGACCGGTCAATCCCTGGGTCTGGATCATCGCCACCGTGTCCACCTTGACAGTGGTGCCGCGCTCGATCCCGAGGGTCAGCTGGACCTGCTCGACATTTGCCGGGGCCAGCGCGATCTTCTGCACGCGACCGACCTCGACTCCGCGGTAGGTCACCTGCGCGTTGACATTCAAGCCCGACACCGATTCGGTCATATAGGTCAGGTAGACATCGTAGACCGTGCGATAGGATTTTCCGCTGCTAAACCACAGGACGCCGCCGATCAGCCCGGCGCTGAGAACCAGAACGAAGAGTCCAACCGCGGCAAAGTTTAGTTTTTCTTCCATGCCTGCTGCCACGCGGCGCGTCCGCGCGGTCCATGAAAATATTCCCTGATGACGGGATGATCCGACCGGGAGAGTTCCGTCATGGTCCCGACCCCCAGGATGTGTCCTTCACCCATCACAGCGACGCGATCCGCCGAGCGCCGCAGCAGGTCGAGATCGTGCGTCACCATCATGATGGTCAGCCCGAGCGCATCGCGCAGGCTGCGCACCAGCTCGTCGATGCCGCTTGCGCTGAGCGGATCCAGACCCGCGGTCGGCTCGCCGAGAAACAGCAGTTCGGGATCGAGCGCCATGGCGCGCGCCAGCGCGGCCCGCTTGCGCATCCCGCCGCTGAGCTCGCTGGGATATTTGGCGCCCGCATCCGCGGGCAGGCCCGTGAGCGCGATCTTGAGCGCCGCGAGTTCGCCGATCAGGCGCGCGCTGAGCCTGGTGTGCTCCCGCAGCACCATCGCGACATTTTCGGTCACGGTCAGTGAACTGAACAGTGCGCCGCGCTCGAACATCACGCCCCAGCGGCGCCGCAGCGGCAGCGCCTGTTCGTCGTTCAGGCCCACAACCTCCCGGTCGAAGACACGGATCGAACCCGATAGCGGCTGCAGCAACATGATGATGGCGCGCAACAGAGTGGACTTGCCGCAGCCGCTGCCACCGACCAGCGCGAATACCTCGCCCGAGCGCACCGTCAGGCTGATGTTGTCGTGCACGATGTTCCTGCCGAAGCGCGTGTTCAGATCATGGATGTCGATCACGGCGCCGCCGTTTTCAGCTCGTTCGAGCGCCGCCCTCATAGGTCGAGCCAGTTGAACGCGACCGAGAACACGGCGTCGGCCACGATCACCAGGAAGATGGACTGAACCACGCTCACGGTCGTCTTGCGGCCGACGCTGTCGGCACTGCCAGACACCTGGAAGCCCTGATAGCACCCGACCAGCGCAATGATCGCGGCAAACACCGGCGCTTTGCCGACGCCGGTGAGATAGGAGGAGAGGCTGACCGCGTCGCCGATGCGGTCGATGAATAGGTCGAAGCCGACATCGAGCTTGGAGCGCGCCATCAGCATGCCGCCAAACACCCCGGCCACATCGGCCCAGATCGTGAGCAGCGGCAGCGCGATGATCAGCGCCAGCATCTTGGGCAGCACCAGCATTTCGGTCTGTCCGACGCCTATGGTGCGCAAGGCATCGATCTCCTCGGTGACTTTCATCGTGCCGATCTGTGCCGCGTAGGCCGAGCCGGATCGGCCCGCCACGATGATCGCAGTCAGCAGCGGCGAGAGTTCGCGCAACATCGACAGTCCCACTAGATCGGCAATGAAAATGTCCGCGCCGAAGCGGTCCAGCTGATCCGCGCCCTGGTAGGCGATCACGTACCCCATCAGGAACGAAAGCAGGCCGACGATCGGCAACGCCTCGAACCCGGCAGTCTCCAGATTGTGCAGGATAGGACGCCAGCGAATGCGCCTGGGCTGCGCAAGCGAACGAAGCAAGACAAAGGCGCTCTCCCCTATGAACGAAAGCATGACGGACACGCCGATCAGGCCGCGCCACGCCCGCCGCCCGAAGTTCGTCAGCAGCCCGGTCCGGGCCGGCGTCGCCTGCTCAAGCGGCAATGAGCGCGATGCAATCAACTTCAGCAAGGTGCTGAACTCGGGCCGCAAACCGTTTATCCTGACATGTCGCGCGCGCTGCTCCAGCGTCCGGATGGTCCGATGCAGCAGCCAGGCACCCGCGGTATCGAGCGCGGATATCGCCGAGCCCTCCAGCACCAGATCGCACTGGTCGGGCCAGCTAAGAGCATCCAGTCGCGGTTCGAGCTGGGCGATGGCATGCACGGTCCATGCTCCCGTACAGCGCACTTCGACGGTTCCGTCAGAAGACGCCGGATTCGGTGCAATCTCCAGTCGGGGGACTCGCTCGTCGCTCATTTGGGGGGGGGGGACTCGTGAAGAATTGCGACCACCTTAACTGTCTGGCCCGTTCCCGGTGCTGATAGTAATCAAACCGCCAACCGGGGCGCGCCCAGGACCAGTGTCGAAGCCATCTGCGGGCTCCTCTTGCGCGTCTCGAAGAGAGTCAGACAATTCTGTCCATCCGGCAGGCGATACCGGCTGCCCGCTGAAGTATTTGGGTAAACTTGACTCAATTTCCCTTCAAGGTGCGTCGCATGGCTGGTCCCAAACCCGAATTCTGGCAGGAGCGTTTCGAAAAGAATGAAATAGGCTGGGACCGGGGCGGACCGAGCCCGCAACTGCTCGACTGGCTCGACAGTGGCGCATTGCAGCCCTGCCGTATCGCCGTGCCAGGCTGCGGAACCGGCTGGGAGGTGGCCGAGCTCAGCCGGCGCGGCTTTGATGTCACCGGCATCGATTACACCGCCGCAGCGGTGGCAAAGACCCGAGCGCTGCTTGATTCCCGGGGCTTGGCGGCCGAAGTCATCCAGGCTGATGTGCTGGCCTATCTGCCTGAGCGCGAATTTGATGCGGTCTACGAGCAGACCTGTCTTTGTGCCATTCACCCGGAGCACTGGATCGATTATGCGAGGCAACTGCATCGGTGGCTCAGGCCGGCAGGAAGTCTGTGGGTGATGTACATGCAGATGATTCGCAGCGCGGCGAGCGAAGAGGGCGTCATCCACGGCCCGCCGTACCACTGCGACATCAATGCCATGCGGGCATTGTTCCCGGACAAGTCATGGATCTGGCCAAAGCCGCCCTATGCCAAGGTGACGCATCCCAATCTGTCGCATGAGTTGGCGCTGCGGCTTGTGCGGCGCTGACCGTCCACGCCGAGGCACCCCATAGATCCATACATCCGCTGGAGCACACCCGTCTGGCTGCCGCTTCAGACCGGGCAAGCAGGATCGACCTGTTCGCACGGTACGCGCTGATCGGTGCGCTGTGCGCGGCGCTCGGCGCCCTGGCATCGGGCTTACCCGATCGGGTCGTTGCGCTGACCGGGATTCAGCGACTGGATGCGCTGCGCGCCATGTTCGTTCTCTATGGGATGCTAGGTTTTCTGGTCTGGGTGCTGTATCGACAGCTGCCGGCAAACGAGGCATCCGCCGAGGCCAGGCCTGCGCCCCTTGGGCCATTGAAGACGGTGGTCATCAGGCTGGCAGCGCTGTTTTCGGTGGATTCTTTCGCGGGCGGTCTGGTGGTCAATTCCTTGCTGGCGCTTTGGCTGTTCCAGCAATTTGGTTTGTCGCTCTCGGCCGCGGGCGCCTTCTTCGTCGGATCGGGCCTGCTCGGTGCGATCTCGCAGTTCGCGGCGCCGGCGTTGGCCAGGCGCATCGGACTGGTCAACACGATGGTGTTCACATATATTCCCGCAAGCCTGTGCCTGATCGCAGCCGCATTTTCGAGCGATGTCCGTCTGGCGCTGGGCCTGTTGCTGGCCCGCGCATGGGTCACGTCGATGGATGTACCGGCCCGCAGCGCGTTCGTGATGTCGGTGGTGCAGCCCCACGAGCGCGCGGCGGCCGCAAGCTTTACCGCAGTGCGGCGAAGCCTGGCATCGGCCGCGAGCCCTCTGCTGGCGGGCTGGTTTTTTGAATCAGGCTGGGCCGCCGCTCCGCTGGTCGCATGCGGCGTGCTGAAGATTGCCTACGACCTGGCATTGTGGCGCGCGTTCAGGTTGTCGGAGACATCCTGACTGCGGACCAAAGAGCCGGGTCATCTGAATCGCGGCCATGCCCTAGTGTTGCCCCTCGGTCAGCGTGTCAAGCTGGAAGTTGCCGCTCTTGTCCCAGAGCCAGGTGTCGGTGTAAGTCACCTTGCCCATGCGCACCGGTGCCGGAAACGGATCGGCGGCGCGCACAAGGCGCTCGATTTCCCGCATTACTTCCGGCGCGTGCCTGGGCGCGCGCAACCAGTGGGTGGAGATCATTTCTCCCTGCGGACCCACTTCGACCTGCAGAACGCCCACTGCATAAAGGTTGGCCGGCATTTTTCCTTGCTGAATGCGCTGACTGTTCTTGCCATACAGATGAGCGGCGGCATCCTTGCGGTAGGCCAACGGGGTTGTGGCAGAAGAGACGCTGACCGGCGCCGCAGTGCGCGACCGGATGCCGCAGGCTGTCACCCAGGCCGCTGCGGCGAACGCAAGCAGCACCGTGTAGAGCGGGAAGTGGATTGATTTCATCGTCAGCCTCGTTCAGCAGATAGCGCATTGTGATCAGATTGGGGCAACGGCAGGCAAGGTGACCTGCAATGCCTCGGCGGGAAAGGGGTGCATGAACTCCATGCTGCGCTCGACTGATGCGTTTTGTCAAATACATGCGACATGAACGGGTCAACACTGCGCATGCAAAAGGGAAAGGAAGTGTATGAAAGTCGTTGCCTGGCTCATGGGTGCACCCTTCGCCGTGTTCTTTCTGTTAGTGCTGATCGGTGCCGAGCGCTAGGGCGGTTAGCAAGTCAGTCTGGATTTTCTGTACAAAAAACCCATTCATCCGCAGAATTTGCAACTCGTTGATTTTGCTGGAGTTTTTTGATTTCCTGGCGGAG
>JBMOJJ010000408.1:0-3049 GCA_049315845.1 Rhodoferax sp. | reverse complement strand
TCTGGCCCAGGATCTGGGTCACGCGCGAGGGCACCGAGTAGCGCCGGATCTCAAAGCGGTTGCCCGGGCGCGCCTTCATGCTGGAGATCCATAGCTTGAACTGGCCGTCGGCGGACTGGGTGCTCTGGCCAATCTTGCCCTGCAGCACGGTCACGCCCTCGTCGTCCAGCAGCGACCAAGTGGCGCCCTCCTGCGCCAGCAGGGTGAACGCTCGGCCGTAGTAGCGCGCAGGCACCACAAACTCGTCAAGGTCGATCGCCTCTCCGCCCCAGGCGATGTTGCCCCAGTTCCACAGCGGTTTGGCCAGGCCGGTGCTGTCTCGCTCGCCCAGGCGCGCAAGCCAGCCGCCCACCAGCGGCAGGCGGTTCAGCACCTTGGTGCTGGTATGGGCCAGCTCGGCCTCTACTGCGCGGCCTATCACGTTGCGCGAGCGGATGATCTCGATCTCGCCCATCACCGGCGACTGCTGCACATCCAGCGCCTTGGCCACCGCGTTGAGCGCGCCCAGCGATGAGCCCTTTTTTTCTTCGACCTGGATCAGCGCGTCGGCGGTGTAAACCGGGGTGGCCATGATGGCATAGAACACCGACAGCGAGAACACCACCAGCGCGACGACGATAAAGTGCCACTTGAAGTAGAGAACGTTTTCAAGGATGTCGATCAGCGACAGACCCTCCTCCTCCTGGATCAGGGGGCGATTGGCGCTGCTTTGTTCGCTTAGATCGGATGACATGGATGCTTGGAATATGAGTTTAGGGGAGGGTTCAGGAGCTTGGCTGGCCGCCTACCAGTTCCACAGCACCTTGACGTTGGCGGCGGTCTGCAGGAACGGCAGGTACTGGTTCAGGATTCTTGTGACCTGGGTCACGCGCGTCGGATTGACATAGACCAGGTCTCGCGACTGAACCTCAAAACGATCGGCCAGCAGCAGCGCAATCGGCTGGCTTGCGTCAAGCTGGAACACCAGCGGCTTGCCCTGCGGGTCCAGGCGCATCACAAAGACCTCGCCAGCATTGGACGACAGCGGATTCGGGCCGCCGGCCTCGGTCACCACCTCGGCCAAGGTGACGCGGCCGCGGCGCAGCACCAATGACTTGGGCGTGCTCAGCTCGCCCAGCAGGAACACCTTGCGCGCCTGGCGATCGGGCACGGTCAGCACGTCGCCGTGCTGCAGTGTCAGGTTCAGCGCCAGGTCGCCGCCGTAATAGAGGCGATTCAGGTCTATCGTGAAGCTCTGGGCGCCTCGGGTCAGCTGGACCGTGTACAGGTCGGCCTCGGCGGTGGTGCCGCCAGCGGCTGCGATGGCGTCGGTTATCTTCAGCGCAATGTCGGTGATGGGGACCGCGCTGGGGGTCTTGACCTCGCCGGCCAGAAAGACGCGCTGGCTGCGAAAGGCAGCGACGTCCACATCGACCTGCGGGTCCTTGATGTAACGGGTCAGCGCCTTGGTCAGCGCGGCGCGAAACTCGGGCACGCTCAGGCCGGCAGCGGGCAGCACACCGACGAGCGGAAAGAACAGCTTGCCGTCTTCGTTGATGGTGCGCCCGAGAGGGACACTGGCAATGCCGGTGGATGAGACCGCAGAGAAGGTTGGCAGAAAGTCCGGGTGGCCGAACACATTGATGCGCAGCACGTCTTGCAGGCCCAGCCGATAGGGCCCGGTCTGGCTGGCGTTGAAGGCAGGCGCGGCGGCGTTGGCCGGCAGGCCGAAGCTCGCCATGTTGTCGGCGCCGAGCCGAATCAGCGAATACTCGATGCTGGGCTCGGGGGCGCTTGCCGCCGGGCCAAACCAGGTGCTGTGCGGCTGCTCGGTGGCGGGCGTTGCCATGAACATGCCGGGCGCGGTGCTGCAGCCAGACAACAGTCCGGTAAGCAGGGCCAGCGCTGCCGCTGCCCTTGCGAGCAGCGCGCCGGCGCGGGCGTCTTGTGTTTGCGTCATCTTGTGAGTCCCATGTCTATCAATTTCTTCGCCCACTGAGCGGTGCAGACCTCGATCTGATCTAGCGCTGTAGCATAAACCGGATCGGCCTGGCCGACCGGGTCGGCAATCTGCTGCTGGCTCCAGTGCCCCAGCAGCCTCACCTTGCCGCGGCCCTGCGGATACAGCGCCAGCACCTGCTGCAGGTGCTGCTCCTGCATGCACAGCACCAGCTGGTAGTGGCCCAGCATGGTCGGCATGACAGGGCGCGAGCGGTGCTCGGGCATGGCGCCGTTGCCGCGGCTCTGCAGCAGTCGCGCCATGGTGGCGTCGATCGGGTTGCCGTGCAGCGCGCGGGTGCCTGCCGACTCCACGCGTGCGCCGTGGCCGTCCAGCTGCTGCGCCAGCAGCGCCTGACCGGCCGGACTGCGGCAGATGTTGGCGGTGCAGACGACCAGAATCGAAAACTGGGGTTCGCTCATGAATGGGGTCGTTTGCTGGAACGGTGGCGCGAGGAATGGGCCGCTCGCCCGCCGCGCAGCCGCCGGTGCAGACCCGGGCCCGAGAGCGCGCCCAGCACAGCCGCAACCACCAGGCCGAGCAGCAGTTTCCAGATGCCTGCGACGCTGTCCGAGCCGGACTCGTCGCCCGACAGCCAGTAGGCCGCCAGCAGCAGGTACGTCCCTGCAAACAGCGTTGCGTAGGCGCCCCGGTAAACCGTGCTGCGGTAGGTCAGCCGGCTCATGCCGGCCGATTACCCGCGCTCAGCCGGGCTGCGCCCGGTGCCATCGACAATCAGGCGCCTCCGCTCGGTGGCGCCGTGGTGCAGCTGACGGAACGGTTCACCGCAATCGCGTTGCCGCTTGACAGAACCGTGTAGTTGGCGCTGTAGTTGTAGGGCGTTGGGATCGTGATTGCGTAGGTCGCTCCGACCACGAGATCGACCAGCGTACCCACGCCTGTGGAAGCGGTCAGCGCGCTCACTGACTCGCTGCTCGAATTGGCGAAGACCGAGACGCCGCCGGCATTGGTGAACTTGGTCGTGTCGTTGCTGCAGACGTCGCGCACGGTGACGCTGACCGATGCGACTGGCACAGCCAGCGGTGTGACGTTGAGCGTGATGCCGCTGGC
>JBMOJJ010000407.1:0-3050 GCA_049315845.1 Rhodoferax sp. | reverse complement strand
CCTTGCCTTCGATCAGGATGGGCTCAAACGCCTGAATACCCAAGCGGTGCAGCGTAGGCGCACGGTTGAGCATCACGGGATGCTCTTTGATCACCTCTTCCAGAATGTCCCAGACCACCGGCGTGCCGGATTCGACTTCCTTCTTGGCCGCCTTGATGGTGGTGGCGATGCCCATCGCCTCGAGCCGCGCAAAGATGAACGGCTTGAACAACTCGAGCGCCATCAGCTTCGGCAGACCACACTGGTGCAGCTTGAGCGTCGGACCGACCACGATCACCGAGCGGCCCGAGTAATCGACCCGTTTGCCCAGCAGATTCTGACGGAAACGACCGCTCTTGCCCTTGATCATGTCGGCCAGCGACTTGAGCGCGCGCTTATTGGCGCCGGTCATGGCCTTGCCGCGACGGCCGTTGTCCAGCAGCGAGTCAACCGCCTCCTGCAGCATGCGCTTTTCATTGCGCGCAATGATCTCAGGCGCCTTCAATTCCAGCAGGCGGCGCAAACGGCTGTTGCGGTTGATCACGCGGCGATACAGATCGTTCAGATCCGAGGTGGCGAAGCGACCGCCGTCGAGCGGCACCAGCGGGCGCAGGTCCGGCGGCAACACCGGCAACACCTCCAGCACCATCCACTCGGGCTTGATGCCGGACTTCTTGAACGCTTCAAGCAGCTTGAGCCGCTTGGTGTTCTTCTTGATCTTCAGCTCGGAGCCGGTCGGGTCGTTGCGCAGCTTTTCGATCGAGCCTTCGATGTCGATGCTCTGCAGCAGTTCCTTGATGCCTTCGGCGCCCATCTTGGCCTGGAATTCGTCGCCGTATTCCTTGAACTTGGCGTCAAAATCGTCTTCCGACATGATGCTGAATTTTTTCAGCGGCGTCATGCCGGGGTCGGTCACCACATAGGCTTCAAAGTACAGCACACGCTCGATGTCGCGCAAAGTCATGTCGAGCACCAGGCCCAGACGCGACGGCAGCGATTTGAGGAACCAGATGTGGGCGCAGGGCGCGGCCAGGTCGATGTGGCCCATGCGCTCGCGGCGCACCTTGGTCTGCGTCACTTCAACGCCGCACTTCTCGCAGATCACACCCCGGTGCTTGAGCCGCTTGTACTTGCCGCACAGGCATTCATAGTCCTTGATCGGGCCAAAGATCTTGGCGCAAAAGAGGCCATCGCGCTCGGGCTTGAAGGTGCGGTAGTTGATGGTTTCCGGTTTTTTCACTTCGCCGAAAGACCAGGAACGGATCTTCTCGGGCGAAGCCATGCCAATCTTGATGGCACTGAAATGCTCATCGGGCGTGAACTGCTTGAACAGGTCGAGTAATGATTTCATGTCTAATCCTTTTTAATCAGTTGAGGACAGAGCAAATTCGCAGCGCGAATCCTGGTCTGTCCCGCAAAGTCTCAGGTTTAACCGCGTTCCAGTTCGATATCGATGCCCAAGGAACGGATTTCCTTGACCAGCACGTTGAACGACTCCGGCATGCCGGCGTCGATCGAATGCTCACCCTTGACAATGCTCTCGTAGACCTTGGTGCGCCCCTGCACGTCGTCTGACTTGACCGTCAGCATCTCCTGCAGCGTGTAAGCGGCGCCGTAAGCTTCCAGCGCCCAGACCTCCATCTCGCCGAAACGCTGACCGCCGAACTGGGCCTTGCCGCCGAGCGGCTGCTGCGTGACCAGGCTGTAAGGACCGGTAGAGCGTGCATGCATCTTGTCGTCCACCAGATGGTGCAGCTTGAGCACATGCATGTAGCCGATCGTCGTCGGGCGCTCGAAGGCGTCGCCACTGCGACCGTCAAACAGGTTGGCTTGCGTGCGCGCGGCGGTCAGACCCTTGGCCTTGACGATCTCCGGCGGGTAGGCCAGCTTCAGCATGGTCCGGATTTCCTCCTCCGTCGCGCCGTCAAAAACCGGTGTCGCAAACGTGGCTCCGGTGCTCAGGTTGCCGGCCATCTCGAGAACCTCGTTGTCGCTCAGCTTGGACAGGTCTTCCTTGCGGCCCGAGCCGTTGTACAGCGCGTCCAGGAACTTGCGCAGTTCGGCCAGTTTGGCCTCGGCCTGCAGCATGTCTCCGATGCGCTGGCCGATGCCCTTCGCGGCCCAGCCCAGATGCACTTCGAGCACCTGGCCGACGTTCATCCGCGAGGGCACGCCCAGCGGGTTCAGCACGATATCGCACGGTGTGCCATCGGCCATGAAGGGCATGTCCTCGACCGGAACGATCTTGGACACGACGCCCTTGTTGCCATGGCGGCCGGCCATCTTGTCACCCGGCTGCAGGCGGCGCTTGACGGCCAGGTAGACCTTGACCATCTTGAGCACGCCTGCCGGCAGTTCGTCGCCCTGGGTCAACTTCTTGCGCTTCTCTTCAAATGCGAGGTCGAAGCTGTGACGCGTCTGCTCGAGCGAGTTCTTGATGCTCTCCAGTTGCGATGCAACCTCGTCATCGGCGGGTCGAATATCGAACCAGTGGAACTTCTCCACCGAGGTCAGATACGCCTTGTCGATCTTGCTGCCCTTGGCCAGTTTTTGCGGACCGCCATTGGCGGCCTTGCCGACCAGCAATTTCTCGATCCGGTCGAACGCGTCCGCTTCAACGATGCGCAACTGGTCATTGAGGTCCAGCCGGAAGCGCTTGAGCTCGTCGTCGATGATCTGCTGCGCACGGCGATCCCGCACAATGCCTTCGCGGGTGAAGACCTGCACATCGATCACTGTTCCCTGCGAGCCCTGATCAACGCGCAGCGAGGTGTCTTTCACGTCGCTGGCCTTCTCACCGAAGATCGCGCGCAGCAGCTTTTCTTCCGGCGTCAGCGTGGTCTCGCCCTTGGGCGTGACCTTGCCGACCAGCGTGTCGCCGGGTTGAACTTCGGCACCCACATAAATAATGCCGGACTCGTCCAGACGATTGAGCTGCTGCTCGCTCAAGTTCGGAATGTCGCGCGTGATTTCTTCC
The DNA here is from genome assembly GCA_049315845.1 of Rhodoferax sp. Taxonomy (GTDB): domain Bacteria; phylum Pseudomonadota; class Gammaproteobacteria; order Burkholderiales; family Burkholderiaceae_C; genus Rhodoferax. Next base: position 94 of record JBMOJJ010000407.1, on the reverse strand, counting down.
GATCCGAGCTTCGTGTCGCGCGCCATCACCACCAGTTCCTCGATGTGAATCGAGGTGTAGCGGTCTTCGGCCACCACGCGTTCGCTGATCAGGA
>JBMOJJ010000406.1:0-3073 GCA_049315845.1 Rhodoferax sp. | reverse complement strand
CGGATCGGTATCGCCCTATGTCGGCCTGGTCGGCACGGTCTGGGGCATCATGCACGCGTTCACCGGCCTGGCCTCGCTGCAGCAGGTGACGCTGGCGACGGTCGCGCCCGGCATCGCCGAGGCGCTGGTGGCGACCGCGATCGGCCTTTTTGCGGCGATCCCGGCGGTGGTCGCGTACAACCGCTTTGCGCGCGACATCGACCGCATCGCGATCAAGCTGGAAACCTTCATCGAAGAGTTCTCCAACATTCTGCAGCGCAACGTCGGCGCGCAGTCGGCTTCCGGCCAGTGAAAGGAGACTGAGCATGCCCTCCCTGGTCAGCCGCGGACGCGGACGACGCACCATCAACGAGATCAACATGGTGCCTTTCATCGACGTGATGCTGGTGCTGCTGATCATCTTCATGGTGACCGCGCCGCTGATCACCCCGAGCATGATCGATCTGCCCAGTGTAGGCAAGGCTGCCAAACAGCCTGACCAGATCCTGCAAATCGTGATTGGCAAGGACGAGGCACTGGAGCTCAAAGTGCGCGACAAGACCAGCGTGCTGGGGCTCAAGGAAATCGCCGGCGCGGTCAAACTGGCGCAGGCCGGCGTGCCCAACTCGGCCGTTGTCATCAGTGCCGACCGGAACATCAAGTACGAGACTGTGGTCAGGCTGATGGACACGCTGCAGCGCGCCGGCGTGCAGCGTGTCGGTCTCTCGGTGCAACTGGTCAACTAGAGAAGCCGCTGATGCAGGTCGCGACCGATCGCCTCGAGTTTGTGCCGCCGCCGACACCGGGCCTGCTGCGCGCTGTCGGTCTGGCGGTGCTGGCACATGCGTTCCTGGTCGCGGCCCTGACCTGGGGCGTGCACTGGCGGCGTGACGCGGTCAGCATCAGCGTTGAGGCCGAGCTCTGGTCGGCGCTGCCGCAACAGGCGGCGCCCAGGCTGGTCGAGGTCGCGCCCGAGGCCCCCACGGAGCCGCTCGCTGCCGCGCAGCCACTGCCGGCACCGCCCGAGGCAGCCGAAGTCGACATCGCGCTGGAGCAGGAAAAGCTGCGACTCAAAAAGGAACAGGTACTGGCCTTGCAGAAGCAGCAAAAGCTCAAGGAGGAGAAGCAACTGCTGGAGAAGAAGCGCCAGCAGGAACTCCGGGACAGCGAGCGCAGGGCCGCCGAGGAGAAAAAGAAGGTCGAGCAGGAAAAGCGCCGCAAGGATGCGCTGCAGGCGCAGGAAGAGGCAAGGCGGACGGAGGAGCAGCGCAGCAAGAACCTGCAGCGCATCGCCGGTCTGGCCGGAGCGACCGGCGCGTCAACCGCGAGCGGAAGCAACCTGCAATCCTCCGCGCCTTCAAGCGGCTACGCCGGTCGCGTCAGCGCCCGCATCAAACCCAATATCGTGTTCACCGACAGTGTGGCGGGCAACCCGGTCGCCGAAGTTGATGTCAGGGTCGCCGCCAACGGCATCATCCTGAGCCGCAAGCTGATCAAGTCGAGCGGTCTCCAGGCCTGGGACGAGGCGGTGCTGAAGGCGATCGACAAGACCGAAAAACTGCCTCCCGACACCGACGGCCGCGTGCCCGGCGCGCTGATCATCGGCTTTCGGCCCAAGGATTAATCGAAAACGATCTCGGCTTTGCCCTGCGCCGCCTGCACCCGCCAGCTGGCCAGCGCAGCGTCGCTCGGATAGAACTTGAAGCGTTCGCCCAGTTGCAGCTCGGCGCAGGCCCGGCCGGCTTCGCCCTCGCTGGACACCGACAGGCGAACGCCCAGACCGCGCAGCAGATCGCCCTGCTCGGTTGCCTCGCGCTGCGGCGGAAAATCGCTGATCATGCGCGCCACATCGGGCAGCTTGCCGTTCACGCTGACGCGCAGGAACCTGCCGAAGCGGCAGCGCGCCTGTTCCAGATCCCACAGCTGCGTCAGCGTCAGCTGCATGCCGCCTGAAAACCGGTCCGGCTGCAGCTTGCCCATGACGACGATCAGCTGATCGTCCTTCAGCAGGCTGCGGTGCGCGTTGATCAGGGCCTCATCGGCGCGCGCTTCGATCACGCCGGATTTGTCGTCCAGCCTGAACAGCGCAAGCTTGCCGCGCTGGCCGTTGATGACCCGGAAATCGGTCACCACGCCGGCCAGCAACTGGGGCTCTCGCGTGTCGATCAGCTCGCCGATCTCGCGCTTGACAAACTGGCGCACCTCGGACGCGACCTCATCGAAAAGGTGGCCGGAGAGGTAAAAGCCAAGCGCCGTTTTTTCGTGACCCAGGCGCTCGCGCACGCCCCAGGGTGTTGCCTGCACCAGCTCGGGCTCCTGCGTGCTGGAGCCGTGATCGTCGGCGCCATCGCTGTCGAACAGGCCGCCCTGGTTGGCATTGGCAAGCGCCGCCGCGGCAAACTCGAAAGCCCGGTCCAGCGAGGCCAGCAGACTGGCGCGGTTGCGCTGGATCGAATCAAAGGCGCCGGCCTTGATCAGCGCCTCCACGCAGCGCTTGTTGATGCGGCCGCGGTCAACCCGCAGGCAAAAGTCAAACAGGCTGCGAAACGGCCCCGCTTCGGGCGCGGCCGGACCGGCGCCGCGCCCCTCGCGCGCCGCCACAATGGCCTCGATCGCCTGCTGGCCCGAGCCCTTGATCGCGCTCAGACCATAGCGGATCATCTTGTCCGAGATCGGCTCGAAGCGCCCGACGCCGCGGTTCACATCCGGCGCCTCGAAATTCAGGCCCATCTTCAGAGCATCTTCAAACAGCACCTTGAGCTTGTCGGTGTCGTCCATCTCCACCGTCATGTTGGCGCAGAAGAACTCCGCCGTGTAGTGCACCTTGAGCCAGGCCGTGTGATAGGCCAGCAACGCATAGGCGGCCGAATGGGACTTGTTGAACCCGTAGCCGGCGAACTTCTCCATGTGGTCAAAGACTTCGTCCGCCTTTTGCTGGCTCAGCTCGTTGCGCGCCGCGCCGTCGCGGAAAATCTGCCGGTGTCGGGCCATCTCCTCGGCATTCTTCTTGCCCATCGCGCGGCGCAGCATGTCGGCGCTGCCGAGCGAATAGCCGCCCAGGATCTGCGCCATCTGCATCACCTGCTCCTGGTAC
>JBMOJJ010000072.1:0-13805 GCA_049315845.1 Rhodoferax sp. | reverse complement strand
ACTTTATCTTGGGAGATAAACGAATGGGGTGAATTGCTCCCTTTTGGAATTCGGCCTGAAGTGGTCTTTGATGTGTGTTACGGCCGCGGCCCCTATGGTCAAGTGTGGCTGATGCCAGGTGACCCGCGTTAGCATGGGATTGCTGGCCCAAGTCAACGACATCATTCCACAGGCGCCAGCATCCCGACGAAAGCGGTCGCCTACAATGCCCCCAGGCGCCAGCCAATACCAGAGAGTGCGCCGCCAGGGTCGCAGTCAATGCACCCGGACCGGATGGTCCCAATACGGTAAACGTGGAGCTAGAAGCTCCAATGGATTTATTCATTGGGGTTTTCTTTTTCCGAAGTGATGGATCCCCACTTCGGCAAATTGCTTGAAATCTAGCACACCCCGGTCTCGTCAAAACGTACGAGTCCCCGAGATACGCCCAAATCTGGACCCACCAGCGAATAGGCGGTAACACGATAGGACCGCCTAACTCGGGAGATGGTCCAAATCTGGATAATCCCCAGCGCCGACGAATTTCGTCGACACAAACGGTAGGTGTCCGCAAAGTTCTGGAGAGCCCGGCCAGACAGCCACATCAACGTAAGCTAAAAAGTTAGCCGACGCTATTCAGGGGTGCGAGCGGAACATGGGCACCAAGCGGGTCACAGAACCCGACGCCCTTCTACAGGTAAGTCGCAAAAGCCAGGTGTTTGAAGGGGGGGACCAAACTGACCCCCCCCCTTTGCCTTCGTACGAAAAACGTCCGAAGGCACGCCGACACCAAAGTCGGATTTTCGGATTTGAAATCCGAAAATCCGACTTTGGCAGGGTCCGCAGCCGCTGCGTACCCTCAGCGCCGGCCTGCACACAGCCCGCGTTTGAAACGCGACGTCCCCCACTGGCGGAGGTTTCCACCAACTGTGGAAAGTGTGGACGTGGTGTCTCCCGAACCGAAGCGCACCAGGCAGCCCAGGGCGCGATTTGAAATCCAACCCTTACCAAGCCCCTGCCGCGCGGCTTTGACGCAGCCACAGCGCCAGCCGGCCAGGAACGGTACCCCTGAAAAACGAAAGCCCACTCGTTGGAATGGGCTCTCGACCGTCTTCGCCGAACTTCAAGACTCCACTGAGCCGGGGGACTCCCTTCGGTGGCTACCACCTTTCGGCCGGTAACGGCACGCACAGGGCGAGTTTATGCCATGTCAGGTGGTCGTGACAACACCATAAGAACCCGCAGCAACACCCATTCAGCCGAAAGGAACCATGCCATGCCCAAACCCGCAAAAGCCCCTGCAGCCATCTTTGTGACCGACCGCATCAAGGACAAACTCAGCGACGCCCAAAGGGCGCACGCAGGGCTACTCGCCGAGCTGGCAAAAATGAGCCTACCAGCCGACAACAATGCTGACGACGAGTTCACCCCCATTGAACTGAGCAAGTCCCCCGAGCAGTTCGTGCAGCCAGCGCTATGCCCTATTCGGATTCCCAAGGAATTCAAGTCAAACTGGTTGCGGTCAAATATGTTTCGTCTGGGGGTGCATCAGATATCGCACTCTTTGGCCGGGCAACTCTTTGCAGGCTACGTGGACGGCGTTGTGCTGGCAGAGATTGCTGGAGGTGGCGCCGGTCGCAGCTATGGACGCGGAGGTTTTGGGGAAGATGGAGCCCGGGTTAGTCTCGCCGGGCTTGCAGGTGAAAGATTGGTGGCGGGCGAACCCCTGCCCATGGAGGGCTTTCGCAATGACGTTGAAAGCGCCCGAAAAGACCTGCGCGACGCCGGCACGTCGGAGGACTACATCGACTTCAGGATGCAGCAAATCTACCAACAGCTACAACACACTTTTCAAAGCTGGTTGCCTGCCATTGTTGACGCCGCCACGGCCTTGACCAAACGCGGAGTCTTGGACGGCAAGGCACTGTTCAGCATTTTCAGCGACGCCCAGGAAAACGCCGACGGGGCAGGTAGCGCGACATTCGTCAAATCTTTCCCGACCGTGCAAATCGACTTCGCAAAGCGCGACGAGTACCGCCAGGACGTTGTTCGCTTCAAAAGGGGCAAATGATGGAAATCCGCATCATCGACGGCAAGCTATTCGTTGCCGCCAAGCAGGGAAAGCGGGAAACGTTCCTGCGTCCCGAGCAGGTCATCGAAAACGCCCGGCAGGAAGTCGCCACCGCCCGCGACATCGTTGCCGACCTGAGAGACAAGGAACAGGCCACACAGTCCCTGCTGGAAAGCGCTTTGCTTGCACTTGAGTCCACCAGCCAGCACCGTGTTGACCTTGGCGCCATCGCCGAGGAAATCAAAGCCCATGAGCATGACGCGGCCCAGGCCCGGGCAGTCATCGCCAAGGTTGACGAGCTGGTCGACGGCCACACCGCCGCCGCCATCCGCCAGGCCGACGCCGACCGCCTTGCGGCCGTGCTGAAACCATTTGTTGAATTTATCGGAGCCCACAATGTCTGCTGAAACATTAGCCCAAATCGAACGCGCCCACCTGAGCGCCGCTCGCGTGCATGAGGAAGCATCCACCAAGGCGGCAAGCATCGAGCAACGCCTGACGACCATCAACGACCGGATCGCGGCAATCAGCGCCGCCCGTGTTGCCGGCACCGCCACCGCCACAGAGTCGGACGAACTGGTGCTGGCAACGCACGACAAGACCGCGCTGGAGAGGATGTACGCCGACGTGCAGGCAGAGGTAAAGGCAAACGGCGACAACCTGCACGCGGTAGCCGTCGCCTACTCTGACGCTCTGACCGCACACAAGCGCGAGCAGGCACAACTGGAGTTTCTCGCGCTACGCCAGAAGGCCGGCGAGATAGAGGCCATGCTGGTTCGTGCCATTGCAGAAACGCACCGTGTCGGCAAAGCACTAGGCCACAGCGTCTTGAGCAGTAGCTGGCAGCCAAGCCAAGCCATGCACCGCGCCATCACGATGAATGTCCCGCCGGAGGTCGCATGAACCGAAACAAGAGCGCCGACCTTGGAGGCCGCACCATGGCATCGAGCACGGTCCGCCGCCAGGTTTCCAGGGTGATGAACCGCAGTGCCCATCAGTTGGCATCGAGCGTGCTGGCCAAGGCATTGACCGGCGACCCCACGTCGCAGCTCGCCGCCGTCGAAATGCTGAAACTTGGCATGGACCAGGGATCCGGAAAATGAAATCAACCAGTGCGGCGAGCGTTGCGGGTCATAGCTGCACTAGTGGGCGCCGAGGCCCGAACTCACCCATGATCCGCACCGCCGGGCAACCGGGAGGCAAGTCGGACGCGCCGCTCTCCTTTCCAGACGCTGCACCTTGCCACCTCAACCAGGACGCATCATGAAAAATCCAGTCACACCAAAGGTCATTGCCGCCGCAGGGCCGAAGAATGCAGCGGCCGTGAGCACCAGCGCACCCATGAATGCAAAGGTAGCAGCAGCGGCAGCAGAAGCAGGCGTGAAGGTGACCGGCCCCAAGCCTGCACCAGGCCGACGCAAGTGATGCACCCCGCAGTGCACCGCTCACCAGTCAGAAAACCGTGATGTAGCAGCCATGCCCAAATCCAGCGCCAGCTTCAAAAAAGGTCAGTCCGGCAACCCGGCGGGCCGACCGCCCGGAACATCGCCCAGGGCGCGTTTTCGGTCGATGGTTGATCCATCCATGCCAGACCTCGTTCAGACGCTGGTGCAAGCCGCCCAAGGTGGCGACGTTGCTGCAATCCGGGTCATTCTCGATAGAACCGTGCCAGCACTCAAACCCACGAGCGACAGTCTGCAACTGAAAACATCGGGCGGCTTGTCAGAGCAGGGGCAGGCCATCATTGACGCGATGAGCCGGGGCAAGTGCAGTCCAGACGTCGCGCAAGTCGCCATGAACACGCTGGTCAGTCAATCGCGCCTGATCGAGCAGTCCGAAGTTATCCAACGCATTGAAGCACTGGAGCAGTTGATATGTCCCGCCGGCAAACACTAGACCGCCTGACCGCCGCCATGCTGGAGCGCATGACCGACGCCGAGCTGATAGCGGTCATCGGGACCGATCCGGCCAACCTGTCCGACTTCAGCGACGCGCAACTCCAGGCACTCGCAAGCGGTACGGCCGGACCCGACCTGTGCAAGCGATTCGACGCAGCAACCCGGCCATCAGTGCAGGCAGCAGCATGACCGCCATCCTGCACCAGGGCGAGTGCCTTCGCATCCTACAAAGCCTGCCTGATGCGAGCGTTGATGCGGTCATCACGGACCCGCCCTATTCATCCGGCGGATTCAGCCGCGACGATAAGAGCAAGCCAGTCGCCGACAAATATCAGCAGCACGGCACGAAGCGCCAGTATCCGGATTTTCAGGGCGACAGCAGGGACCAGCGCTCCTATTTGATGTGGTGCAGTCTGTGGATTGAAGAATGTGTCCGCGTGATGAAACCGGGTGCCTACTTCCTTGCGTTTTCCGACTGGCGACAACTGCCAACAATGACGGATGCAATCCAGTGTGGAGGTATCGTCTGGCGTGGCGTCATCACATGGGACAAAGGCCGAGGTTCCAGGGCACCCCACACCGGCTATTTTCGACACCAGTGTGAATTCGTCCCTTGGGGCAGCAAAGGCCCGGCGGTCATCGCAAAGCATGGTGGACCGTTCGAGGGCTGCATTCAGGCGACCGTCCTGCAACACGACAAACACCACATGACCGGCAAGCCGACCCCGCTTATGCGCGAGCTGGTGCGGTGCGTTGCCCCAGGCGGCACGGTGTTGGATCCATTCATGGGCAGCGGATCAACCGGCGTGGCCGCGGTCATGGCCGGGCTATCGTTTATCGGCATCGAGCGTGAAGCCGCCTATGTCACCATCGCCCGCGAGCGCATCGAAGCCGCCCAGGGGCTACCAGTGGCACGGCAGGACGGCTTGTTCCAGCCAGAGCCGGAGGAGGTATGAGCGCAACCATTGACCGCAGAATTTCAGAGCTGCAGCAGTTCATGGAACGCCAGGAACGCCGCAGGACCGGTCCCAAGTCGTTCATTGATGAGGTCGCCGCCATGTTGCAGGGCATCGACGGCCAGGCCGACCTTGGCATGTTGCCCGGCGAAGACCTCATGGACACAATGACCAGACGGATGCAGTCCGTTGACGGCTACGACCTGTCAGGGATGCCCGGCGCCAGCCTAATGGAAAGGCGGGCCAACGTGGAGCCTGCCTACTTCGGTCAGATCACGGTGTCGCCAGCAGCCAGGCACGCGGCACGCTCCTACTTCCGGCTGTTCGACTACGTTTGACCAGGAGCGCACCCCATGGCCTACACCGTCGCTTTCAACGCTGGCGCCTTATTCAGGGGATTGAACAACCAGATCAAGCAGGCCATGGCCGACGCTTTGGAAATGACTGCCCGCAATGCGCAGAGCGAGTGGCAGGAGGCCGCGCTGCGTGCAAAAGCAATCTCAGCGGACTTCAAGGACCGGTATTCCAACAGCGTCAAGTACGAGGTCAACCGGGACCGCCTGACCGCCAGGATATTCAGCGACGACCCGATGGCCACGCCGATTGAAACCGGGATGCCAGCCCGGGACATGAAAAAGGCGCTCGACACTTCGATCAAGGTCCGCGCGGCGAAGCAGGGTCCACACGCCGGCCAGCGGTATTTAATCATCCCAATGCGAGCGAATTCACCAGGAAACAACGCTCTGGCGCAGGACATGCCCCCGGCGGTCTACCGTCAGGCCCGGCAGCTCGCCCCGTCAACGGTCAGAGGCATGATTCCCATGCGGTCCGGCCTGAATGCCTCAGACGTCCGCACCAAGGGCCCCCTGATGACGATGCGCAGCACCTACAACTGGGGCGGCCGGCTTGGCAATGGTCCGGACGTCCCAAAGCGATTCAGGGGCATGTACCGGTTCAACACCAGCAGCGGCAATCAAACGTCGTCAAAATTTCTCAGCTTTCGCGTAATGGGCGAATGGAGCCCGGGCTGGATCCAGCCGGCGCGACCGGGCCAGTTCATCGTAAGGGGTGTTGCCGAGCACACCAAGGACATGCTGGCATTCAACATCGCCGACGCTATCTCCAGCGCGGCCGGACGGTAATATCTGACTATGACCGCAGCAGCGCCCCTTGACGCCGAAATTGAGGATGCCAGGGGTCTTCTGTGCCACATTGAATTCGCGCTTGACGATGGCCGGATTGACGAAGCCAGCCTCTACGCCAGCGAGCTGGCCGAGGTCATGTACCGGGCACTGCTGCTTGATTTGGCACACCACACAGATGACAGCGCTATCGCCAGCGTGGCAGGGGTTTAGATGGCGGGAATTCCCGCATTTGGCAGCGCGTACAATAACTTCCAAGGGCGACGAGCGCAGCGGGGAGCCTCCACCAGAAGCCGATGGTGACAGGTCCCGCTCCCCTAGAGACTCGCCCCCTCGCAAAAACCCCGCCTCACCGGAACTCGCCTGCGCAAATACGGCAAAAGGCCCGACTGACATGCGGGGTTTTCCTTTTCATGGTCAGATTTGAATTCTGAGCAAAGACGATAATCCACACATCCCGGTAACGGTTCGGCCGTAGAGTTCGGAGTCAGGCAGCAGTGCCAGGCATCGCGCGTACTGGGGTTCAAACCGTCTCCCGTAGCCGCCCCTGCACAGTTGAGTGTGACGATTTGAGAAACGAGCCCGGTCGGGGGTTCGCTTCACCACCCCGTCGACGACAGCCTCAAGGGTTCGATTTGAAATCGAGCCCTTCGCCCGCAACCGTAAGGCAGCACCAAAGCGATGCACCCCACAGTGCAACGCCAAGGGCATCCAAGAACTGGACCCCCTTCGCATTTGAAACGCGGATCGACAGCCACACCCGGTCATCGTGCCGGGTCCTTTTGCCCAGAGCTTTGGTCGACGCGGTACAAAGTCGCGTACCGCAGTCTGTAAAAAGTCTGTAAATGGCAAAAAGCAACACACCAAAATAAAAAGCCTGCTAGCAATTAAGTAGCAGGCTATTCAATACCTATGCGGCTTGCGGTTGGTAGGATGTGCGAGATTCGAACTCGCGACCAACGGATTAAAAGTCCGCTGCTCTACCAGCTGAGCTAACATCCCATCAGATTCTCAAAAACTGAATTTTGAGCACCTAGTCAAGCGCTAAATTGTAGCCTTATTTCGCGCCTTAACAGCCCCACTGGCAATCTGATCAAGAATCCAGCCCGCCGCACACTGGCCGAAGGTGGCGGTCACGCTGACGACCGAACCATAACCATGGCAATTGAGCGTCCCGTCGCCGACGATGGCACAGGAGGGATCAGGCGCCTTGACCGCTTCGCGACTGAAGACGCAGGCGATGCCGATCTTCCTGTCGGCGGCGGGCGCCGCATGCTCCTTGCGCAGACGATAGCGCACCTGCGCCAGCAAGGGGTCATGCGTGGTCCGGGACAAGTCATCGATCTCGACCAGATGGGCATGGCGCTTGCCACCGGCGGCGCCGACAGCGATGAAAAGGGCAGCGCGGCTTCGAGCCCAGGCGGCCATGGCGGCCTTCGCGCGAACCTGGTCGCAGGCATCAATGACTGCGTCGACGCCGGCCGGCAGCAGCGAAGGCCAATTGCCGGGCTCGACAAATTCCTCGATGCAAGTGACCGCACAGCCGGCGTTGAACGACAGAATCCGGTCCCGCATCGCCAACACCTTGGCCTGCCCCAGTGTGCTCTGCACCGCGTGCACCTGACGATTGATATTGGACTCGGCCACATGGTCCAGGTCGATCAAGGTCAGTTGATCGACCCCACTGCGCGCCAGCGCTTCGGCGGCCCAGGATCCAACGCCGCCAATGCCGACCACCGCCACATGCGCATCCCGAACCAGTCGCGCGCCGGTGACGCCATACAAGCGGGCCAATCCACCAAAGCGCCGGTCCATCTCCATAGCGCTGCGCATGCTACTTGAGGCGCGTCAGTCGTTCCTTTGCCGCGACCGCCGCCTCGGACTGCGGATAGGCCTTGATCAGGTCATCGAGCGTCTTGCGCGCCCCCCGGGTGTCTTTAAGTTCAATCTGGCAATTGGCGATCGACAAGACAGCCTCGGGCGCACGCAGATGCTCCGGTTGCCGCGCTATCAGCGCCCGAAAATTGATCATCGCCTCCTTGTAGTCGCGCGTCGCATATTGCGCGTTACCGAGCCAGAACAGCGCCGTCGGCGCATAACCGCTCTGCGGATAGCGCTTCAGGAAGTCAAGGAACGCTGGTTGCGCGGCAGCGAAATCGCTCTTTCTGAAAATCGCCAGAGCAGCCTCATAATCGCGCTTTTCTGCGGGCTCCGCCGTAAATTCGCGGCCATCGAGCGCAACCTTGGCCGGCTCAAACTGGCGCAGCCGCTCATCCACCCCTTGCGCGATGTCCTTCTGGCGCCGCTGCACATCGGCCAGATCACGCGACAACTGTTCATTCATACCCCTGAGCTTTGCGGTCTCGGCGCGCAGCACCTCAATCTGGTTTTGCAGTTCGAGCAGACTTCGACGCAAGGCGGTGTTTTCCTCGCTGGCGCGAGCGGAACCCTGTTCTGTCAGCACCCTGACCGAGTCGACCCGCTGGCGCAGGTCGAGTATTGCCTTTCGCGCCTCTTCGTCATCGAACAGACCGGCATTTGCGCTGAAGACGCAGAAGAGCAGCAGCAAGACCGCTGCCCGACGAACGATGCTCATATCGCAGCTTTCCAGTTTGCTCAACGGTAGCCGATTTCGGCCCGGCGGTTCTTCGCCATCGCGGCCTCGTCATTCCCCGCCGCGGCCGGCTTTTCCTTGCCGTAGCTGACCGCTTCCAGTTGCGCATCGCCGACCCCCAGCAGGGCCAGAGCGGAGCGCACGGCCTCTGCGCGCTTCTGGCCCAGCGCGAGGTTGTACTCGCGACCACCGCGTTCGTCGGTGTGCCCTTCAATGACCGCCTTGCGGCCCTTGTCGGCCTTGATGAAGCGCGCCTGGGCCTCGATGATGGACTGGAATTCCGGCTTGATGACAAAGCTGTCGAGATCAAAATAGACGATCCGCGGCCCCGCCGGCACAGCGCCCTGCTGTGCTGACTTCTCAATGTCCACCGCAGCCACGCCCCTCTTGTCGACCGCGCTGCCGGCACCCGCGCCGGCATCCTGCGACACCGCCGTTGCAGACTTGTCTTCAACCGGCACATTGTCCAGTTTCACTGAAGAACCGCATCCTGCCAGCGCGGCAGTGACACAAAGAAGCAGCATCATTCGTTTCATCATTTCATCCTTCTTCAAATTGATTACTTCTGGAACGGACCCCAATCCGGCTCCCGTATATTTCCGCTTTGACCGGTGAGACGGGCCTTCAGCTTGCCGTCCAGTGTGGTCGTCATCAGCACCTCGCGCCCCTGCTGCTGGCTGGCGTAGACGATCAGGCGGCTGTTCGGCGCAAAACTGGGGCTCTCGTCGGCTGTCGTGTCGGTGATCGCGTTCACCGTGCCAGCCGCAAGATCCATCACATGCAGTTTGAAAAAACCGCCGACCCGGGAAATGTAAGCCAGCCAACGCCCATCCGGACTGACGGCCGGAGAAATGTTGTAACTGCCAGTGAATGTCACGCGCTCGGCATTTCCGCCGGAAGCCGGCATTTTGTAGATTTGAGGCGCGCCGCCACGATCGCTGACAAAGTAAATCAGCTTCCCGTCCGGGCTGTAGGCCGGTTCCGTGTCAATGCTGCCGGACTCGGCCAGCCGGCGCGGCTCGCCACCGCCGGCCGCAATCGAAAACAGCTGGGATCCGCCGGCACGGCTCAGCGTCAGCGCCAGGGTGCTGCCGTCCGGAGACCAGGCCGGCGCGCTGTTGGAGCCCCTGAAGTTTGCGATCAGCCTGCGTTTTCCACTGGCCACGTCATGCACGTAAACGACCGGCTTGCGGGATTCAAAAGACACATACGCAAGCTGGCTGCCACTGGGCGACCAGGCAGGCGAAATAATAGGCTCCGGACTGGCCAGCGCCGACTGGGCATTCTCGCCGTCGGCATCGGCGACCCATAACTGGTAGCGCTGCGGGACTTTGGTGACATAGGCGATGCGCGTCGAAAAAGCACCTTTTTCGCCAGTCAGTTTTTCATAAATGAAATCGGCGATGCGGTGCGCGGCCAGGCGCAGATCGGCCGGCGTCACCGCATAGCTCTGCCCCCCAAGATCCTGCGCCTTGACCACGTCCCACAATCTGAACCGGACGTCATAGCGGCCGTCAACCAGACGCGTGACGCTGCCTGATACGAGCGAGTCTGCGCCCTTCTGGCGCCACACGGCCGACTCCGGCCGGGTCAGTTCGTCAAGCACCAGGCCGCCCGCATCGACTGCCCGAAATTGCCCGCTGCGCTCAAGATCGGCCTGCACAATGGCGGCGATTTTCTGCGGCGAACCATCCTCGCCGCGGAAGGCGGGGACGGCGATCGGCAGCTGATTCAAGCCGATGCCGGACACGTCTACGCGGAATTGCGCATGACCGGGGATGGCCGCGATCAGCAGCAGGCCCACGCACAACAGACGCAAGACGTCAAAGGGACGGTGGAGTAGACGAACTGTCATTTTTCTGATTCAAACAATACAAGGCAAAATACTTTCCGAACGCCGCTTCAGCCTGCATGGTGCAGACCGCAAGACCGATTGCGCCATCGAGAAAACCGAGGCGAAAAACGTAGCTGCGCAGGAATGCTACCACCCCGGCCAGAGCGGCTCGAAGCATCGATGTCGTTTGACCCCTTTCAAACCGCTGGCGGGCCCAGGCCTGGCTGTACTGCTCGAGCTTGCGCCAGTAGTGGGATGGCGTAGGGTAACTGAAGTGCAGCAAAGGCGAAGCCAGGCGACTGGTGACCCCCTGGCTGACGATGACGCGCTCATGGACCAGGTCGTCGCTGAAGCGTGCCGATCCGCGCTTGAACAAGCGAAGCACGAGGTCCGGGGTCCAGCCGCAGTGCCGGATCCAGCGACCGCAAAACTGCGTCAGCCGCGGGATCTGGAAGGCCTCGGACCCTCCGCGCTCAATGGCCTGGCGTATCTGACCGGCCAATTCAGGCGTCACGCGCTCGTCCGCATCCAGTGAAAGGACCCACGGATGGCGCGCCAGATCGAGCGCCCGGTTCTTCTGCCGACCGAATCCCGGCCAGTCGGGCGCCACATGCACCTGCGCGCCCATCGCGCGTGCCAGTTCGGTGGTGCCATCCGTGCTGCCGCCGTCCAGCACAAGCACCTGATCGGCGAATGACACCGACTCCAGACAGGCCTTGATGTTGGCGGCCTCGTTGAAGGTGATGATAATGACGCTCAGCTGGGTCAAAGTGGGGGCTTTTCAAAGTTGCATCTCAGACGCAGAGCATAGCCTAAGCATTCACTCGCTCAAGCGCACAGCAGAGCGCCGATAATGGACGGCCCTGGCGTATCACCAAGACCCAACGAATCTCCCATCTCCATGCCCCGGTCGTTACCCAACGTTCGCTTCAGCCTGATCTGTTTCGCCGCCCTCGCCCTGGCATTGCCGATTGCTTTCGTCAGCCTGGCCAAAGTCCTGCTGATCCTGGGCTTCCTGGTTGTGGTCGTGGGCGCGTGGTTGCGCCACGAGTCGCAGCCGGCTCTGTCGGCCAGCCGCGCTGCGCCGGCGATTCTGCTGGCGCTGGCGGCGATGTTCATCAGCAGCCTGTGGAGCACCGGCTCGAGCGATCAGGTGCTGAACGCATTGGTCAAGCATGGTCGCCTGCTTGTGATTCCGGTTCTGCTGTGCATGACCAGATCACGCCGCGAAGTCCTCGTCGCGCTCGCCTTCTTCATCGGCGGCCAGATTTTCCTGCTGGCCAGCACCTGGCTGCTGTTCCTCGGCGCGCCGATCCCCTGGGTGATTTCCAAGGAGGCCGGAGTCTGCGTCAACTGCTCATTTGCCATCTTCTCCAGCTATCTTGATCAGTCGATCATGACGGCCGTCCTGGCCGCCGTCTGCTGGCACTTGCGCCACCATGTCAATCCGCGCTACCGGGCAGTTTTCGCGCTCGCGATACCGGCACTGGCTCTGATCTGCGTCTTCTTCATCTTCCAGGGACGCACAGGGCATCTGGTGGCGATCATGCTGATCACGTTGGCGATTGCATGGGAATTACCAAAGCGACTGCGGCTGCTGGCTGTGCTGCTGCCGCTGGCGCTGCTGCTTGCGCTGGCAGCGGGCTCCAGCCGGGTCAGTCAGGGGTTGCGGGAGATTGGCGGCAGCCTGGAGTCGTTCAGCAACTCGGGCGACCTCTCCAGTTCGTCTGGCATGCGGCTTGATCTCTGGCGCCGTTCAATCCAGTCGATTGCGGAAAATCCCGGGCTCGGCACCGGCGTTGGCAGCTGGAGCCGTGAATTCAGGCGGCAGGAGATCGTTCACTTGAAAGAAATACCGATCAACGGCGCCAGCGCCCAGCACCAGAACCCGCATCAGGAGTACCTGCTGTGGGCGGTCGAGCTGGGGCTACCAGGTCTGGCGCTGCTGTGCGCGGTATTACTGGCACTGTACCGCGACAGCCTGCGGCTCGACCAACCGGACCGGCGCGCCACGCAGTCGGTGCTGGCGGCGCTTGCGCTGGCCTGCGTTTTCAACTGCACGCTGTACGACGCGATGATCGGGGATTTCTTCTGCATCACGCTGGCGCTGCTGCTGGCGCTGGGCAGCCCGGTCGCGGCGCCGCCGTCTGCCGTGCCATCGACTGTTTGAGGTTCCTGCACCATGCCCCTTCCAACACCCAAAGCGCAAACCCGGCTGGTCAGGAGACTGGCCCGCTTGTGGCCCTATTTCGGCAAGCCGTATGCCGCCTGGCTGATGGCGTTTGGCGCCACGGTGGTGATGTCGCTGACCGAGCCCCTGATACCGGCTCTGCTGCAACCGCTTCTGGACAAGGGTTTTCAGCAAGGCGCGCTGGACATCTGGGTCATCCCCCTGACGCTGATATTGCTGTTCGGGACACGCGGTCTGGCCGGCTTTTCGGCCCAGCTTGCACTGGCGAAAATCACCAACCGGGGCCTGTTGATTCTGCGCGAAGCCATGTTTGACAAGCTGCTGGACGCCAGGCTCACGCTGTTTGGCAAGCAGTCTTCGAGCGCGCTCGCCAACACCATCGTCTACGAAGTCCAAACCGGCTCCGTGCTGCTGGTCAATGCCCTGACAACGCTGACGCGCGACAGTCTGACCCTGCTGGCGCTGGTGGGTTATCTGCTGTTCCTGAACTGGAGACTGACGCTGATCGTCACCGTTCTCTTTCCGGCCGTGGCCTTTGTCATGCGCACACTGTCCAAGCGCCTGTACAGACTGACCAAGGAAAGCCAGGATGCGACCGACGCGCTGGCCTATGTGGTGGAAGAGAACGTGCTGGCGCATCGCGACGTCCGCCTGCAAGCGGCGCAGCCGTCGCAGGCGCGCCGCTTCAAGCTGCTGGGAGAAGGGCTGAAACGGCTGTCGATGAAATCGACTGCGGCATCGGCCGCCATGACGCCGCTGACTCAGATCCTGGCCGCCTTCGCGCTGTCTGCCGTGATCTCGGTGGCGCTGGCGCAAAGCGCCGGCCATGGCACCTCGGTGGGCAGCTTCGCCGCGTTTGTGACCGCCATGCTGATGCTGGTGGCGCCGGTCAAACACCTGTCCGAACTGGCCAGTCCGATCACGCGTGGACTGGCAGCGATGGAAAGGGGGCTGGACCTGATCGCCCATACACCCAGCGAATCCGGTGGCACGTTCGTCAAGGCGCGCGCGCAGGGCAGCCTGAGTTTCAGGCAGGTCGGTGTCACCTACCCGCAAGGCAACACGCCAGCGCTGGAGCAGTTCAGCCTCGAGGTGAAGCCGGGCGAAACCATCGCCCTGG
>JBMOJJ010000071.1:0-13810 GCA_049315845.1 Rhodoferax sp. | reverse complement strand
AGTACTTTGCCAAGGTGGTGCGCGCCATCTACGCGCTGATCGGCGACAGCACCGAATACGGCTTTGTCTTTCGCGTCGATCTGGCCTTGCGGCCCAATGGCAACTCCGGGCCGCCGGCCGTGTCGCTGGGCGCGCTGGAGGAGTATTTTCATGTGCAGGGCCGCGAATGGGAGCGCTTTGCCTGGCTCAAGAGCCGGGTCGTGGCGCGCCTTGGCAGCCTGGACCGCAGCGCCGCCCAGGGCCTTCGCAACATCGTGCTGCCGTTCGTCTTCCGGCGTTACCTCGATTACAACGTGTTCGACTCGCTGCGCGTGCTGCACCGGCAGATTCGCGAGCATGCCAGCAAACGCAGCAGCGGACACCCGGAACGCGCCAATGATGTCAAGCTCGGTCGCGGCGGCATACGCGAGATTGAATTCATTGTGCAGCTGCTGCAGGTGGTGCGCGGCGGTCAGTATCCCGAGCTCAGAACCCGCCCCACGCTGAGCGCCCTGCGGCGCCTGGTCAAGGCCGGCCTGATGCCGCAGAGCAGCGCCGAGGCGCTCGCCCAGGCCTACGATTTTCTGCGCCGCGTCGAGCACCGGATCCAGTACCTGGACGACCAGCAGACCCATGTGCTGCCGACTCAGGATCAGGATCTGGCCTGGATTGCCAGCACCATGGGCTACGGCGCCGTATCGCAGTTGTTGCACCAGCTCGACTGCCACCGCGAACTGGTGGCGCAGGAATTCGACTCCCTGCTGGGCGGCGGCGCGGACAAGGAGTGCAAGGGCTGCAATGGCGGCAAGGGCGGCGCCAGCGCGCCCGGCTTTGATGAATTGCTGACCCAGTTGCCGGAAGAATTTCGCGCCCGTGTCGCGACCTGGCGCGAGCATCCGCGCGTGCTCGCCCTGCGCGAGGACTCGCGTGCCCGCCTGCTGCGGCTGGTTTCCCGCACCGCCCAGTGGATTCAGGAAGGCGTCGTCAGCCAGACCGCCGCGGTGCGACTGGCGGACTGGATCGAGCCGCTGCTGCGGCGCGAGAGCTACCTCGCCTTGCTGCTCGAGCGCCCCAATGTGCACGAGCGCCTGCTGCGCCTGCTGGGCGCCGCGCGCTGGCCGGCGCGTTACCTGCTGCTGCACCCGGGCGTGATCGATGAGCTGGCCAACGCCGACATGCTCGACGAACGCTTTGATCCGGCTGAATTCGAGCGTGAACTCGATCACCGGCGCAGTTCGCTGGCGGGCACCGGCGAAGACGACGACGAGGCGCTGCTCAACCTGCTGCGCCGAGCGCACCACGCCGAGGTCTTCCGCACGCTGGCCCGAGATGTCGAGGGGCGACTGACGGTCGAACAAGTGGCCGACGACCTGAGTTCACTGGCCGAAGCGGTCTTGCGCGTCACTACCCGCTGGTGCTGGAGCCGGCTCAACAGGAAGCACCGCGAGAATCCGCAATTTGTGATCATCGCCTACGGCAAGCTCGGCGGCAAGGAGCTCGGCTACGGCAGCGATCTGGACATTGTGTTTGTCTACGAGGACGCAGACGAGCGAGCGCTGGAGATCTACGCCAGTCTGGTGCGCAAATTGATCAACTGGCTGACCGTCAAGACCGGCGAAGGCGACTTGTACGAGATTGACACTGCGCTGCGGCCGAACGGCAATTCCGGTCTGCTGATCACGACTTTCGACGCTTACGCCAACTACCAGCAGCAGCGCGGCAGCAATACCGCCTGGACCTGGGAGCATCAGGCGATGACGCGCGCGCGCTTCGTGCTCGGCGACGATGCGCTGCGGCAGCGCTTCAACGCGATTCGAAAGGCCGTCATCACCGCGCCGCGCAACGCCGCAGACCTCCGGGGCGAGATCATCAACATGCGCAACCGGGTGCGCAACGCGCATCCGGTCAAGGGCGAGTACTTCGACGTCAAACACAGTCCTGGCGGGATGATCGACGTCGAGTTTGTCATGCAGTACCTGGTGCTGTGCCACGCTGCGGCGCACCAGGAACTGACCGCCAACACCGGCAATATTGCGCTACTGGAGCGGGCCGAGGTGATCGGTCTGCTGCCTGCCGGCGTCGGCCATGGCGCGGCCGACTCCTACCGCGAATTGCGCCGGGTGCAACACCGGGCACGGCTCAACGAGGAACCCACTCACGTCGATCCGGCCGAGTTGAAGGCCCAGCGCGACGCCGTGCTCTTGCTGTGGAACGCCGTGCTGGGCGCGGCAAGCGGCTGAACCGGTTCGGCGACCCGCCCGCTGGCCTGTCCTGTTCAGCGCGGCGTCAGCCACTGCAGCAACTGGCGCGTCACCTCGGGGCTGCTGAGCAGTTCCATGTGGTTGGTCCGGTAGGCAATCGATTGCGAGGTTTTGGCGAATGCCAGCGTGCGCGCGGCATCATCGTGCTGTCCCAACGCGCTGCGCAGCGGCACCAGGCCGTCGCCGGTCAGGCGATCCGCCAGCAGGCTGCGTCTGGCAGCGATGGTTGCCGCGACCGTGTAGCAGGCCACGCGCTCGGGCAAGGGCACCGGTTGGCGCCTGTCGGGTCGGCGCCGGAACCGGTCGTGGCCCTGCCAGTCCGCCTCAAGCAGATGACCATAGCGCAGGTCGGTGATGCCGGCGCTGCGCAACTGGCCCAGCCTGGCAAAGGGCCGGCTGTAGGGCGTGCTGCCAAGGATCACGTCGACCCAGTTGCCGGCCCGCTCCAGCGGTGCGCCATGATGGGGGGTGCCCAGAAACACCACGTTCTTCAGCTGCTGCGGCCAGCGCAAGCCTTCTTCGCTGGCCTGGCACAAGGCACTGCGCGTCAACAGGCCGCCCATGCTGTGGGCAAGAACGCAGAGTTCTTCGACCGGAACCGGCCAATGGCTGATCAACTGCTCAAGCTGAGCCGAGAGTTCGCGCCCGTTCCAGGAGGTATGCAAACCGGTGTTGTAGCGAAGATAGACAGGCGTGTAGCCGAGTTCGGCCGCCAGCGCCGACGCATGGTTCACCGCCTGCCCGTCGTGCTGCGCCTGCCACTGCAGGTCGTTCATGCACAGGCCATGAATCAGCAGCAGCACTCTGGCGCCGGCCTCGGGCATGGCCGGCATCGCCTTCCAGTCCAGCGCCCGGCCCCGGTAGCGCAGTGTCATTGGCGTGGCCAGTGGATTGCGGCTGGCCAGCAAGCGGTCGCCCATCACGCCGTTGAGCGCGGCCAGCACCGCTTCGCGCTGCGGTGTTTCGGGGGGATCTTTGACAAGCGCCTCCAACATCGGTTCGAGGCTGGAAAAGACCTTTTCCAGCCCTTTTCCAACCCACTGCGTGACCCCGTGCACGCTCTGGTAGACCAGACCCGTGACGCCGCGGGTTGTTGCCGGCGATTTGCCGCCGGGCACACCCATGCTGCTCCAGACCGACTGGTGCACACCTTCGGCAATGCGCGTCACGCCGGCGGTCGCCTGCGTCGCCAACTGCGCCACGGCGCGCAGGTCGGCGGCACGCAGATGCCTGAGCGGATTGCTGGCCTTCGGCTTGTTCATCAGAGGCGGCGAGCTAGCGCGGCAGCGACTCGACCTCTTTGGTCCAGCGCTCCAGCAGGCGACGCCGCTCGGCCGCCTTGCCATACTTCTCGAAGTCGTATTTGATCAGGCGCACCTCGTCGAGCAGCGGAATCCTAGGGTCGAGCTTGAAGGTCTTGTTGGCCGGCACCTGCAGGCTGTTGACCTGCGCGCCGACCGCCTGGCCCTGCGGACTCATCAACCAGTCGTAGTAGCGCTTGGCGGCCTCCCTGTTGCGCTGGCCCTTGACCATCGCGATACCGCCGACCTCATAGCTGGTGCCCTCGCAAGGGGCCACGGTCTTGACCGGGTAGTTGTTGTGGCGCCAGCCGTCAAAGCCAAAAATGAAGCTGATGCCAATCGCGACCTCGCCCTTGGCGACGTTGGGCGCCTGCGCCTGGCCGCTGCGGGTGTAGTTGCTGATGTTCCTGTGCAGCTTCTTCATGTAGTCAAAAGCCTGCTCCTCGCCCATCAATTGCACCAGGCCGGCCAGAATCGTGTACGCGGTGCCGCTGGACGCGGGGTGGGAAATCTCGATATCGCCCTTGTATTCGGGCTTGATCAGATCGGCCCAGCACTTGGGCTCGGGCAGCTTCTTCTTCTTCAGCAGCTCGGTGTTCCAGCCAAAGCCGATGGCCGAGGTGTAGAAGCCGCCCACCATGTTCTGGGTCATCGCATACTGGCGCACGCTCCAGCTGTGAAAGTCGTTCAGGTAGATCGGCCGGTAGGGTTCCAGCAAACCCAGTTCGGCGGCTTGCAGGAAGGGGTCGCCGGTGCCGCCCCACCAGATGTCGGTTTTAGGATTGGCCGCTTCGGCGCGCAACTGGGCCGCCGCCTCGCCGGTCGCCTTGTGCGACTGCAGCACCTTGATGCCGGTGCCGCGCGTGAATTCCTGCGCGGCCCGCTCGCACCAGGCCTGGTCGGTGCTGCAAATGGCGTTGACAGTGCCCGACCCGGAGCCCTGTGCAAACGCCAGGCCGGCGCCGGTCAGCAAGAGGCAGGTGGCTATCTTTTTCAATGCAAACATCATGGTCTCCAAAGTGAACTTCCAACATCCCGTTTCAAGTTGGGGACAGAGCAAATTTGCTTCGCAAATCTTGGTCTGTCCCACAAAGTTTAAAACTTTTCATGCGGCGCCAGATAGCGCCACTGGCCCAGCGGCAGGTTGCCCAGCATCACGTGGCCGATGCGCACCCGTTTCAGGCCGACCACCTTCAAACCGACCAGTTCGCACATGCGGCGGATCTGGCGCTTCTTTCCTTCTGTCAGCACGACGCGCAACTGCTCCGGGTTCTGCCAGCTTATCCTGGCCGGCTTCAGGGCCTGGCCGTCCAGACTCAGGCCGTGGCGCAGCAGCACAAGGCGTTCCGGCGGGAAAGTGGCCTCGACGTTGGTCGTCACCGGATCGCCCTCATTGATCTGCAGCAGGCGATCGGCCTGCCCATCGGGCTCACGAAAGCCGGTGTAGCTGACCCGCACCAGATACTCCTTCTCCATCACCGAATCCTCGCCGATCAACTGGCGCGCGATGCGGCCGTCCTGCGTCAGAACCAAGAGGCCAATCGAGTCGATGTCGAGTCGTCCGGCCGGCACCAGGCTTTGCAGCTGCTTCGGGTGGAAGAAGAAGCGCGCGTTGTCGTCGATCCAGCGGTTTTGCGGCTGGATCAGCGTGATGGCGGGCTGGTGCCCGTCTTCGGCCTGCCCGCTGACGATGCCCATCGGCTTGTTCAGCAGAATCGTCACCTGGTTCGCCTGCTGACCCTGCGCCTGCTTGTTGATTTCGATCCGCACATCGGGCGTCACCTGCATGCCCATGGTCGCGATCTCGCCATTGACCCTGACCCAGCCGCGGCCGATCCAGTCGTCGGCCTCGCGCCTGGAAGCCAGCCCCAGCTCGGCCATGCGCTTGTTCAGGCGCAGCGTGCCGCTGGCGTTGACCGCCGTGCTGGCCGCCGGCGCGCGCCCAGGCGGTGGCGCCGCGCGCCGGAATGCGGGCCGACTGCTGTCGTCCGTCATGGCTTTTCCCGCAGTGAGTCCAGCAACGCCAGAATCGGCAGCAGAACGCTGGCGCCGAGCTTCCTGGAGCGCTCGCCACTCCAGCCAACCGCCTCGTCGGGCAGATTGGCGTTGTCCTTGAACGGCATCTCGATCGTGAAGGCCAGGCAATCGAAATTCTGGCCGACCCAGTTGGTGGCCAGTGTCATATTGCCTGCGCCCGGCTGCACGCGGGCATAACCCTGCGTGGTTTGAAAGTCGGGGCAGGTTTGCAGCCAGGCGGTCTTGAAGCTCTTCTCCAGGGCCTCGATGCGCGGCGAGTAGTCCGGTCGACCCTCGGTGCCGACACAGAAGTTGTACGGCAGGTTCTCGTCACCATGGGCATCCAGACTCAGATCGACGCCGGTTGCTATCATTTTCCGTCGCACCCAGAACACTTCCGGCGACTTCTCCGGAGTCGGGCTTTGCCACTCGCGGTTCAGGTTCGCGCCGGCGGCGTTGGTGCGCAGGTTGCCGCGCGCCGCGCCGTCCGGGTTCATGTTGGGAACCACATAGAAGACACATTTTGACAGCAGCACGCGGGCCACCGGGTCATCGCCGTCGAGCAGTCGCTCCAGGAAACCTTCGACAAACCACTCGGCCATCGCCTCGCCCGGATGCTGGCGCGCGATCAGCCAGACTTTTTTCTTCTGCGCCGGCGCCATCGTGCCGCGTTCATCGGTAATGCGCAGCAGCGTCATGTCGCGCCCGTCCAGCGTCTGGCCCAGATGCTGGACCTGCACGCTGTCGGAGGCCGCCGCCGAGCCGATCAGGTCCAGATGACGCTCGTGCGAGTAGGGCTCGAAGTAGGCGAAGTAGACGCTGTCGGTCGCGGGCGTGATGTCGGCCGTCATCACCTTGCCGTCAAAGCGGGTGGCGATCCGAAACCAGTTCAAGCGGTCGTAGCTGGCGACCACGCGGTAGCCGTCCCAGCCCTTCGGGTAGGCGCTGCCGCCGGCGTTGAGAAAGCGCAGCGTCACCGCCAGGCCGGCCGCTCCCTGCAGCGAAAAATGGAACCACTGCGCGAATTCGCTCGCGTTGTCGCGCCGGATGTTGAGCTGGATGTCGCCAGGCTCGGCCAGGCTGAGCACCTCGATGGCGCCGGAATCAAATGCGGTGGAGATGTGAAGTGGGGTCATGGTTTTTCGGCTGGTCCGGAGTTGGGGTCGGCGGCTGCTCGCCTGCTGCGCTCTGACCGGGCCATTGTAGAAGTGGCCCGGGTTCCGGTAAAGGACCGCCGCGGCATCGTCACAGCATCGATCCGGCGTCAGTAATGCGGCGGCAGGTCTTCGCGCGGGTTGCGCGGAGCGCCGGCGCCGCCATCGGTGCCGGACTGCCGCAGGTGCGCGATTTCACGTATCAGCTGGTCGATCTGCTGCTGCTGGCGCACGATGATCTCGTTGAGCTGATCGAGCAGGTCTTCGGCGAAGGCCGCCTTGATTTCCAGATCGATCAGGCGCTGGTCGGTGTCGGGTGCGAGTTCCATGCCGTATTTTGCCGCGTATGTTGATGTACGGATAATCGGGCCATGAGCACCAACTTCGCAACCCTGCCCCTGAACCCCGCGACGCTGGCCAATCTGGTTCAGCTCGGCTATCTGGAGATGACGCCGATCCAGGCCGCGAGCCTGCCGATCGCGCTGGAAGGCAAGGACCTGATCGCGCAGGCCGAGACCGGCAGCGGCAAGACCGCCGCCTTTGCGCTGGCCCTGCTGGACAAGCTGAACCCGCGCCGTTTTGCCGTGCAGGCGCTGGTGCTGTGCCCGACACGCGAGCTGGCGGACCAGGTCAGCAGCGAGATCCGCCGTCTGGCGCGCGCCGAAGAAAACATCAAGCTGGTGACACTGTGCGGCGGTGTCGCTCTGCGCGGCCAGCGGGCCTCGCTGGAGCATGGCGCGCACATCGTGGTCGGCACGCCGGGTCGCGTGATGGACCATCTGGAACGCGGCTACCTGGCGCTCGAAGCGCTCGGCACGCTGGTACTGGACGAGGCCGACCGCATGCTCGACATGGGCTTTTTCGACGACATCGCCACCGTCACCCGACAATGCCCGAAAGAGCGCCAGACGCTGCTTTTTTCGGCCACCTACCCGGACGGCATCGCGCAACTGGCCCGGCAGTTCATGCGCGAGCCGCAGACCATCAAGGTCCAGGCGCAGCACGCCAGGAGCCTGATCGAGCAGCGTTTTTACGAGGTCACGCGCGCCAGCCGGCTCGAGGCCGTGGCGCTGCTGCTCAATCACTTTCGCCCGGTCAGCACGCTGGCGTTCTGCAACACCAAGCTGCGCTGCAAGGAACTGGTCTCCTACCTGCAGGCGCAGGGCTTCAGCGCGCTGGCTCTTTACGGCGAACTCGAACAGCGCGAGCGCGACCAGGTGCTGGCGCAGTTCGCCAATCGAAGCTGCTCGGTGCTGGTGGCCACCGATGTCGCCTCGCGCGGTCTGGACATCACGCAACTGCAAGCGGTCATCAATGTCGACATCACGCCCGACCCGGAAGTGCATATCCATCGGATCGGGCGCACCGGGCGCGCCGGCGAATCGGGTCTGGCGCTGAGTCTGGCGAACATGAGCGAGATGGGTTCGGTCGGCAGGATCGAACAGTACCAGAGCCACGAATCGGTCTGGCACAAGCTCGACGAACTGGCCGCCACCGGCACCGGCCCGCTGCTGCCGCCGATGGTGACGCTGCAGATCCTGGGCGGACGCAAGGAGAAAATCCGCCCCGGCGACGTGCTGGGCGCGCTCACCGCCGACTGCGGCTACGGCCGCGAACAGATCGGCAAGATCGTCGTCACCGAGTACACCACCTTCGTGGCGGTGCAGCGCGACATCGCGCTGGAGGCGATGCAAAAGCTCAACGCCGGCAAAGTCAAGGGCAAAAGCGTTAAAGTGCGGCTTTTGTAAGGCGGCGCAACTTGACTTCTTCCAGCAACACCGGACCCTACCGAGACCGCAAGCGCCATGCGTGGTTGCTGTCGCTGCTGGTGCCCTGCCTTGTCGCCGTCGGGCCGGCCCTGATGATGGCCAGCGGCGAAGTGCGCGCGCTGTGGTTGCCGGTTCTTTTCTTCTACGGCGTGGCGCCGCTGCTGGACTGGTGGATGGGCGAAGACCTCAGCAATCCGCCCGAGAGCGCGGTACCGGCGCTCGAGGCAGACCGGTACTACCGCTGGATCACCTATGCACTGGTGCCGGTGCTGTGGGCGGCGTTTGTTTTCAGCGCCTGGTTTGTCGCCACCCATGCGCTGCCCTGGCATGGCCTGCTGGCGATGCTGCTGACGACCGGGGCGGTCGGCGGTTTTTGCATCAACCTCGGCCATGAAATGGGGCACAAGACCACCACCCTGGAGCGCTGGCTGGCCAAGATCGTGCTGGCACCGACCGCCTATGGCCACTTCTTCATCGAGCACAACCGCGGCCACCATCGCGACGTCGCCACCCCGGCTGACCCGGCGTCGTCGCGCATGGGCGAATCGATCTACCGCTTCCTGCTGCGGGAAATGCCCGGCGCCGCACGACGGGCCTGGGCGCTGGAGACGGACCGACTGCGCCGTTCGCAGCTGGCAGTCTGGTCCCTGCACAATGAAATCCTGCAGCCAGCCCTGATCACGCTGCTGCTGTGGACCGGCCTTGCGCTGTGGCTCGGCGTGCAGATCCTGGCGTTCCTGCTAGTCGCGTCGTTCTGGGCCAACTTCCAGCTGACCTCGGCCAACTACATCGAGCACTATGGCCTGCTGCGCCAGCAGCGAGCGGGCGGCAAATACGAGATCTGCCAGCCGCACCACTCCTGGAACAGCAACCACATTTTTTCCAACTGGGCACTTTTTCACCTGCAGCGCCATTCGGACCATCACGCTCATCCGCTGCGGCGCTACCAGTCGCTGCGCCACTTTGAAAACCTGCCGCGCCTGCCCAGCGGCTACTTCGGCATGTTCACCGTGGCCTACATTCCGCCTCTTTGGCGACTCGTGATGGACGAGCGCCTGCTGCGCGTGGCCGGACGCGATGCCGCCTGCCTCAATCTGGACCCGCGCCAGCGCGACGCGCTGATCAAGCGCTACCGGCTGCAGGACAGCCCGACGCCTACTTCTTGACAGTGATGGTCGCGTCTTCGATCAGCAGCGGGTAGGAGTAGCCGCTGCCGAAGTCGCGGTTGAGCACGACCAGGCCGGAAATCGTGACCTGATCGCCGATGGCGGCCGTTTGCTTGCTGGTAACGACCAGATTGTTGGTGCTGGCCTTGGCGTCGCCAGTGCCGTCCTGAACATGCACAAAGTTGCGGCCCATGATGCCGTTGTTCACCTTCACCACCTTGCCCTGCGCGCTGATGGTCTTGCCGGCCAGCGTCGCCTTGTCCTTGTAGAGCGCGGCGACGGTCTTCAGATTGGCATCGGCGGCAACCGCGCCAAATGAAACGAAGCCCAATGTGCCGATAAGCGCGGCCAGCGCGATGGAAGAAAACCTCATGAAAACTCCTGTGTGGGGTGAAGGATCAGCACGAAAAACAATGGCTGCAAGTATATCGGCTAGCGTGCCAGCGTCACGCCGCCATCCACGACCAGGGTGGTTCCGACCACATAGTCGCCGGCGCGCGATGCCAGATAGATCGCCGCGCCCGCCATGTCGGCATCGACCCCGACCCGACCCGCAGGAATCCGGACCGACAGCTGCTGCGCGTGGTCCCGGGCGTCGCGGTTCATGTCGGACGCAAAGGCGCCAGGCGCGATCGCGCTGACGACAATGTTGTCCTTGATCAGGTGCAGCGCCATGCGCCGTGTCAGATGGACCAGACCCGCCTTGCTGGCCGCATAGGAATAGGTTTCCTGAGGATTGACCGACAAACCGTCGATCGAGGCAATGTTGATGACCTTTGCAGGTTGCGCGGCGGCGGCCCTGCGCAAGGGCTCGGCCAGCGCCTGCGGCAGAAAGAACGGCGCCTTCAGGTTCAGGTCGACGACCTTGTCCCAGCCGCTCTCCGGAAACTCGTCGAAGGGCGCGCCCCAGGCCGCGCCGGCGTTGTTCACCAGGATATCGAGCTGCGGCTCCAGCGCGTTGTAGGCCGCCGCCAGCGCCCTGGCGCCCTGCACGGTCGAAACGTCGGCCGGCAGCGAGACGCAGTGGCCCTGGCTGGCGAGCTCGCGCGCGGTCTGGTCGCAGGCAGCCGCCTTGCGCGCCGAAATATAGACGCGGGCTCCCTGCGCCAAAAAGCCGGCGGCGATCATCCGGCCAATGCCGCGCGAGCCCCCGGTGATCAGCGCGGTGCGGCCCTGGAGGGAAAACAGATCGTTCATGCAATGCTCCTGTGAAGGGGTGGGTGAGTCAGGCGAGCGGGCCTTTGGCCCCAGCCTGCCTGATCTTGTCTTTCTTGCTCGGGCGCTTGCCCTTGACACCGCCGCCGGACGGGGCGGCCACCAAAACCGTTGGCGACGGCTCAAAACCCTCGATCTGCTCCAGCGGCAGTTCCAGGCCCTGGCGCTTTTCTATCAGGTGAAAATGCGCCAGGCTGTCGGCGCCGACAAAGCTCAGCGCCACGCCGCTGTCTCCGGCGCGACCGGTGCGACCGATGCGGTGCGTGTAGTCATCGGCCGAACGCGGCAGGTCGTAGTTCACCACCACCGGCAGTTGCGCGATGTCCAGACCGCGCGCCGCCACATCGGTGGCGACCACCACCTTGACACGCGAGGCCTTGAAATCGGCCAGCACCTGCATGCGTTTGCCCTGGCTCAGTTCGCCGTGAAACGGCTCGGCGTTGATGCGCACCTTGCGTAATTTGTCGGCCACGATTTCCGCCGCGTGCTTGGTCGCAACAAACACCAGCACCCGGCTCCAATGGTTTTGCTGGATCAAATGGCGCAGCAACTGGGTGCGCCGGCCCGGATCGACCAGCACGGCGCGCTGCGCGATGTCCGGCTGCGTCAACGCTTCGGACGGCACCGTGAGGTGCAGCGGATCTCGCAGCAGCCTTTGTGCCAGCGCCTGCACCGCGGGCGGCAAGGTGGCCGAGAAAAAGAGGTTCTGGCGCTGCCGCGGCAACAGCGCGAGGATCGCTCCAAGCTCTTCGGAAAAGCCCAGGTCCAGCATCCGGTCGGCCTCGTCGAGCACCAGCGTCGCAACGGTAGACAGATCCAGCGCGTTGTGCGCGACCAGGTCGAGCAGTCGCCCCGGCGTAGCCACCACGACGTCGGCGCCGCCGCGCAGGCGCAGCAGTTGCGGATTGATCGAAATCCCGCCGAACACGATCGCGACCTTCAGCGCGTGCGCCAGATGCGCGCCCAGGCTGCGGATCTCCTCACCCACCTGGGCGCAAAGCTCGCGCGTCGGCACCAGAACCAGCGCGCGCAGCCGGCGTGGCCTGCTGACCGGATCATTTTCGAATTGCTGCAACAGCGGCAGCGCAAAGGCAAGGGTCTTGCCGGAGCCGGTTTGCGCCGAACCGAGCACATCGCGCCCTTGCAGCGCGGCCGGAATGGAGCCGCGCTGGATCGGTGTCGGCGCCAGAAAAGCCCGGGTCTCGAGGGCGCGCAAAAGCGCGGGCGACAGGCCGAGTGAAGAAAATGGCATAGGCAGGCCTCAAGAGGGTGACGACCCCAGTTTACGCTGCCGCCCGGCGCAGCCGGCGCGGGCCGAACAAGTTGGAATCGGTCGCATAATCGGCCCACTCTCCAAAGGCCATTGTGAAAAAGACGTTCAAGCTCAACATCGAAGGCAAGCACCGCGACCGCGTGCTGGAAGCCACCAAGCACGAAATCCGGAAATACGTCAAACGGCAGAGGCGGGTGCCGCTGCCCGATGGTGTCGACTATTGGGATTTTGATTGCCGTTTCGGCGCCAATCCCGAGACCGCGACCGTGGTCCATTTTGCGACCTTGACCGCATTGATCGACAGCGTCGCCAAAGACGGTGGCGATTCGTTCTACCTTGAAATACTGGCCAAGAACGGTCAGCGCGCAGTCCGGGGATAATCGCGGGGTTTCGTTTCTACATTAAATGGAGTTTTCTCATGGCCAAAGAGTTTCGTACCGAAGCCGAGCGCAAGGCAACGCCCCGTCCCGTGCCGCCCAACGGCGTCTGCTTCACTGCCCCCAGGGGACAGTTGCGCAGCCTCGAGCGCGGTACCGCCACCAACAACAAGAAGAATCCGGGCAAGCGCTGCAAAAAGGGCGGTTGAATATCCTTGCACATTCAATCGGGCATATTGAATTTGCAGGGAGAGCTCTGCTAACAGTTCGACTGCAACTCAGGCCACTTGCGCGTGGAACCTCACGCCCAGTACCTTCGCCACCTTCAAGACGGTGGCGAAAGTCGGATTGCCAGTCTCACTGAGAGCCTTATACAAACTCTCCCGACTTAGCCCCGCGTCGCGGGCGACCTGAGTCATTCCCTTGGCCCGCGCAATATCGCCCAAGGCACGCGCGATACCCGCCGCGTCCTCAGGAGCGTCTTCCAGCCATGCGTCCAGATAGGCGGCCATTTCCTCAGGGGTCCGGAGTTGTTCAGACACGTCATACGCAACCGTATTCGTCCGGCGTCCTTTCGCCAGAGCGACCGCAGTCGTTTCTGGCGCATGATCACGCTGTATCCCATGGACCACACTGACGTCAGCTTGGGCGAGTACCAGGACCTTGCAGTCGAACGTCGGATTCAACGATTTGAAGAAAGTGTGCCAGACCTGCTTTGGCAAGCCACGCCAAGACGGTAGCAGCCACGCCATCTTCAAGACACCCTGGCCCGGCGACCCGCGCGTCAACATCCAGAATGCCAAGGGCAAGGCAAAGTCCTATCAAGTCAGGCAAGTTCTGCAAGCAATTGACAAAATTCAAGGCAAATCATGAATACCAGACCTCTCCATTAGCGCCGAGATGTCTTGTGTATCAGAGGGATTTGCTGTTCGCACGGTGCAGTTCATGTCAGAACTCAAGTGATGTTTAGAGCAGGATCTGCTCGTGATATTGGCCACTGCTCGATAAGTTGGACATCAACTCCTCCTGAAAACGGCTTGTAGCCTTGTTTTTCTACATGCACTATAGCCGTGTCGCAAAAAAAGTCCACGCCAATTGCCGTCTTCGTCAGCAAGTACGTGCATGGATTGCCACAGGCCTGCGGCCTTCGCAATGACGACTACTCAGGCGGAACCAACTGCATCCCGTTTCGAGTTGGGGACAGAGCAAATTTGCTGCGCAAATCTTGGTCTGTCCCGCAAGGTCTTACATATTCCGCCGGTACTGCCCACCCACCTCAAACAGCGCATTGGTGATCTG
>JBMOJJ010000405.1:0-3091 GCA_049315845.1 Rhodoferax sp. | reverse complement strand
TAGATCGCTTCTTGCTGCGCTGCGATCGCCGGCCACCGATGCAGCGCCGCGAACAGGAGCGCCGCCGCGCTCAGCGACCGATGAAGCGCCGGATCCTGCAAGACCCGCTTGAGCCCCTGCGCCAGCGCTGCCGCGTCACGGGGCTGCTGCAGGATCAGGGCGTTGCGGCCATGCTCCAGCAAAGCCGATATTCCGCAATAGCGCTCGGCGCTGACCAGCACTGGCAGACCGTGCGCCATCGCCTCCAGAACGACCATCGCAAATGTGTCCTCCAGCGTCGGATGGGCCAGACAGTCGGCTGCCATGTAGGCTTCAGCCAGATCCTTCAGGGGTCCCAGAAAGACGACCCGACCGGCAACGCCGGCGGTCTTCGCCAGCGCCGAGTATTCGCGAATCTGCGCGCCGCCTCCAGCCACCGCCAGCCAGTTGTCGCCGGGCAAAAGGGCAAGTGCCTGCAGCAGCGTGTCGAGTCCCTTGCGCCGGTAGTCGTTGGCGACAAACAAGATACCTTGCCCGCCGGCTGGCAGGCCCAGTTGCGCTCGCGCGCCGGCCTGCCGGGCAGCGCCTGCCAGGCCCGCAACCGCCGTGATACCCGGTGTCAGGACCCGCAACGCGTGCCGTGTCGCGGGATACGCGGTCGCCATCCGCGCCATCAGGCTGGTGGAGGTGACCACGATGCAGCGACCATCACGAATCGAAAACCGCAGGCGCTCCAGCCCCAGATAGACCAGCAGGCGCGGGCTGCACAGGACCTTCAGGCAGCGCAGCAGCCAGCGCCAGCCGGTCCTGCCGGTGAACAGCTTGTCCTTGACCGGTAGCACGTGCACGGTCTGAACCCGTCCGTGCCAGGTGTTTTCATGCGAATGGACGACGTCAAAACCGCGCCGCGTGGCCCACCAGGTGGCCGTGGCGAACCACAGCTGGTTGATCCAGCGCGGCTTTGTGAAGGGCGACGACACCCGGTGGTAGGTCACGCCCGGCCATTGATGCTCGATTTTCTGGGCAAAGACATGGATCTCGTGGCGCTGCGCCAGTTGCTCGACCAGGGCAATCGAGTAGCGCTCCGCGCCGCCCCCGGTCGGCGAGAAAACACGGTTCAGCACGGCCACGCGCAGCGGCCGCTTGCCGGCGTTCATGCTGACCGCCGCCGATCCTCGTAGCCGGTCGCCAGCTTCAGCCACAGCAGCGCCAGCGATGTCGAGCGCAGCACCGGCACGCGCGGCAATTGCATCAGATCCTCGCCGCTGTGGCAGCGGCTACGCTGCGTCGTGGTGGCCGAGTCAAAGCCGGCCCGGCGCGCGAGTGCCGACAGCTCCGGCGTGAATTCACCGTAGGGATAGCAGAAATTCCGAACCGGCGCACCGGTGATGTTCTCCAGTTCGGTCTTGCAGCCTTCGACTTCGTCCCTGCAGGTCTCGGCGTCGACCTGCGCCAGATGCACATGGTGGCGCGTGTGCGCCCCGATCTCCTGGCCCGCGTCGAGCCACTGGCGCAACTGCGCGCGATCCATCAACGGTGTCTGCGCAATACCTGCCGACAGGTCCCATGCGTTGCTCTTTCCGAGTTGCTGGCTGACGACGTAACAGGTGGATGAGAACCGATGGCGTGCGAGCACCGGCAGCGCATGGCGCAGGTTGTTCAGGTAGCCGTCGTCAAAACTGATGCCAACCACCTTGCCGTGGCGTTCGCCGCGCAAATAGGGCATCAGGTCCGACATCGACAGCCCGCGATAGCCCAGCATGCCCAGCAGGGCCATCTGGCGCGCAAAGTCGGCCGGGGACACGTACAGGCTGCGAAAGCCCGCGCCCCTGGGCGGACTGTTCTCAATCTGGTGGTAGGTCAGAATCGGAATCGGCGACCGGTTGGCAGAGTGAGCACTTGGCATAGGACAACAGGCGCAGCGGTGTTACAGGAGCACGATATCGTACTGCTCCTGCCCCATCACGCTCTCACTTTGCAGGGAAACGGGCTTGCCGATGAATTCGCTCAAACCGGCCAGGTGCTGACTTTCTTCATCCAGGAACAGCTCGATCACCTTGGGCGATGCGACGACGCGAAACTCGCGCGGATTGAACTGGCGCGCCTCGCGCAGTATCTCGCGAAAGATGTCGTAGGTCACGCTGCGCGCGGTCTTGACGATGCCCTTTCCGGCGCAGGTCGGACAGGGTTCGCACAGCATCTGCGCAAGCGACTCGCGCGTGCGCTTGCGGGTCATCTCCACCAGGCCCAGCTGGGAGAACTCGCCGGCCATCGTCTTGACGCGGTCGCGCAGCAATTGCTTGCGGAATTCCGCCAGCACCGACTCGCGATGATCCTGGCGCGCCATGTCGATGAAATCGACGATGATGATGCCGCCCAGATTGCGCAGCCGCAGTTGGCGCGCGATCGCCTGCGAAGCCTCCAGGTTGGTCTTGAAGATCGTGTCGTCAAAATTGCGGGCTCCGACAAAGCCGCCGGTGTTCACATCGACGGTCGTCAGGGCTTCGGTCTGATCGACGATCAGATAGCCGCCCGATTTCAGGTCGACGCGGCGCGCGAGCGCCTTCGCAATTTCCTCGTCGATGCCGTAAAGATCGAAAATCGGGCGCTCGCCCTTGTAGTGCTGCAATTTCCTCACCGCCGCCGGCATGAACTCGAGGCCGAATGCGCTCAGCGCCTCGAACTGTTCGCGTGAATCAACCTTGATGGTCTGCGTGCTGTCGCTGACCAGGTCGCGCAAGACACGCTGCAGCAGATTCAAGTCCTGGTGCAGCAGGGACAGCGGCGGCAGGCACAGGGCCTGGGCGCGGATCCGCGCCCAGGCCTTGCGCAAGTACGAAATATCCTCCGACAACTCTGCATCGGAGGCATCCTCGCCATTGGTTCTCAGGATAAAGCCGCCGCCCTCAGCGCCAGCCAGGCTCTGCAGGCGCGAGCGCAATTCGTCGCGCTGGTGCTGGGGAATCTTTTGCGATACGCCGATATGGTCATCCTGCGGCAGGAACACCAGCATCCGCCCGGCAATGCTGATCTGCGTCGAAAGCCGCGCGCCCTTGCTGCCGATCGGGTCCTTGATCACCTGCACCATCAGCGCCTGGCCCTCGAAAATCTG
>JBMOJJ010000070.1:0-13985 GCA_049315845.1 Rhodoferax sp. | reverse complement strand
AGGCAATGGGGCTGGTCAACGACCACATCCAGGGGTGTGCTGCGCGTAGAAGGGCCTTGCAGGCACGCTCTGATTTCAAGTCCGCGATGGAGGCAACGACCGGGGTTCAGACGCAAGCACAGAACTAAATCATGAGGCGATTCGGTACGGTCAAAATTCCGGTTCAACCGAAATAGCCCGGCGTCCGTACCGTACCCTAAAAAGTCAGGAGGTTTTGAGACAAAAGGCCTTTGAGACCACTTTTTCCGCCCCTGGCGGAAAGGCGCAGTCAGGAGCCCTATGCGCAAAGCCCCGCGTGGTGCGGGGCTTTGGCCAACTTGGAATCACGCTGAGCGAATTCAAAGTCAAGGTACTGGCGGAGAGATAGGGATTTGAACCCTAGATACGCGTAAACGTATACCAGATTTCGAGTCTGGCGCATTCGACCACTCTGCCATCTCTCCAGATGTCTTTATGATGGGTGATGCGATAGTTTAACAGCGCCGCAGAACAAAGGGATCGACGGCTGCGCCGTCGCATTGGACGGGGCTGCCTGAGGAAGTTGGAAAGAAGATGAATTGGCTGATAGAAGCAGTTTTTTTCGTGTTGACCGCAATGCCGATGATGGCTTCGGCACAAGCGCTTGCGATGCGCCTGCCCGGTGGCGTCGAACCCCTTGGGTACCGGCTTGCGCTGACGATTGACCCGGACCAGGCGAGCCACAGCGGCGAGGTTTGGATCGGCGTCGATGTCAAGGCAGAGACGCGCTCGATCCGTCTGCATGCGAGCGACATTGCGGTCGCCGCCGCCGAACTCAGGATCGCAGGCGCCAGCCATCTGGCCACCGCGCGCGCACTCGACGGCAAACTGCTGGAGCTCAGCTTTGACCGGCCGGTACCGGCCGGCAAGGGCGAGTTGAAGATCGCGTTCAGCGGGCGCATCGATGACAAGGGCAGTCAGGGCCTGTTTCGGCAAAAGGAGGGGGGCGACTGGTATGTGTTCACACAGTTTGAAGCCAGTGACGCGCGCCGCGCTTTTCCGGCCTTCGACGAGCCGGGCTGGAAAGTGCCATGGAAGCTGGCGCTGACCATTCCGCAAAGCCTGACAGCCGTCGCCAACACGCCATCGACCAGCGAAGTGGCGCTGCCGGGCGGCATGAAGCGGATCGAATTTGCGCAGACACCGCCGCTGCCGAGCTACCTGGTGGCGTTTGGCGTCGGGCCGTTCGATATCCTGGACGCCGGCAATGCGGGCCGCACCCCGCTGCGCTTTGTCACGCCGCGCGGACGCTCAGCCGAGGCGCGCTACGCTGCCCGCGTAACGCCGGCCATCCTGGCCGCGCTGGAGGACTACTTCGGTTTGCCCTACCCCTATGCCAAGCTCGACGTGATGGCTTTGCCGCTGACGCTGAATTTTGGGGCGATGGAAAATCCCGGCCTGGTGACATTTTCCTCGCGCCTGCTGCTGGCCCGAGCGGGTGAGGAAAGCGTCAACTTCAAACGCAGCCTGGTCTCGGTCCAGGCGCATGAACTGGCGCACCAGTGGTTCGGCGACTACGTGACCATGGCCTGGTGGGACGACCTCTGGCTGAACGAATCGTTCGCGTCCTGGATGGCAGACAAGATCACCGCGCGCGTGGTCCCCGAGTGGCACTCCGACACCGGCACCCAGCAGGCACGGGCCAGAGCGATGCGGGCCGACCGGCTGGCTTCGGCGCGCCGCGTGCACCAGCCGGTGAACGACGCCGACGCGCTGCAGAGCGCGTTTGATAGCATCACTTACAGCAAGGGGCAGGTCACGCTGGCCATGTTCGAGGCCTGGCTGGGCAGTGATCGTTTCCAGGCAGGTGTGCAGCGCTATATCAGCCGCCACGCCTGGGGCAATGCGACCGGCGATGATTTTGTCGCGGCGCTGAGTGACGGCGATGCCGCACTGTCGGCATCTTTGCGCAGCTTCACCGAACAGCCCGGCATAGCGCGCCTGCAGGTGACTCTGGTGTGCGATGGAAAGCCGTCACTGAAACTTGCGCAAGCGCGATTTCTGCCGCTGGGCTCGACTGCCAGCAGCGCTTCGGTCTGGCAGATTCCGGTGACGGTGCGCACGCCGGGCGGACAGGTGCGACTGATGTTCGGCCAGACGCAGGGCAGTCTGGCGCTGCCCGATGCCGACTGCCCGGCCTGGGTCGAGGCCAACGCGGGTGGCAGCGGCTACTACCGGCCCGTTTATGGCAGCGGACAGTTGCTCGCCCTGATGACACAGGCCGACCTGACGGTGAACGAACTGCTGGCGAACCTCGACGACGCGCAGGCACTGACCGAATCCGGCGACCTGGCGCTGGGCGATGCGCTGGCGCTGGCGCTGCGCTACGCCCGGCATTCGCGCCGCGAAGTGGTCGACGCGGCGCTGAGCATCATCAGCCGGATGGAGCCGCTGATCGCGCCACTGCAGCGCGAGGCCTACGCGGCCCTGTGGCAGCGCGCCTGGGGTGCGCGGGCGCGTGAACTGGGTCTGACTGCAAACAGTGCAGAGACGGACGATGACCGTCTGCTGCGCGCGCGCTGGATCGGGCGCATGGTGGACGCCGGCTCCGACCAGAGCTTGCGCGCCCGAGCCGGGCAGCTTGCGCAGAGTTGGCTGAAAGACCGCACGGTGCTGGACGCCGCCGACCGCGGCCTGGTCTTGCGCAGCGCCGCGATCGGGGGCGACCGCGCACTGTTCGACGCGCTGGTGGCCGCGGCGCTCAGCAGCCCGAACCGCCGCGAGCGCAGCGACATCTACGGCGCGCTGGGACGCTTCAAGTCCGCCGAGCTGGCACTGGCGGGAAGGCAATTGTGGCTGTCACCGCGGCACGATATCCGGGAACTTCTGGCATCGGGGCGCGACCAGT
Source organism: Rhodoferax sp. (assembly GCA_049315845.1). Classification (GTDB taxonomy): domain Bacteria; phylum Pseudomonadota; class Gammaproteobacteria; order Burkholderiales; family Burkholderiaceae_C; genus Rhodoferax. The sequence continues at coordinate 11,119 of JBMOJJ010000070.1, read as the reverse complement.
ACGGTGACGAGGCGGTGGCCGACGGCCTGCTTGCTTTCCTGCGGGACAACTTCGCCGCCATCTCGGCGCGCCTTCCCAGCGAGTCGGTGGCGCGGTTTCCGAGGTATTTTTCCGGCTTTTGCTCGGCCGGCAAGGCCGCCGAGGTGGAGCAGTTCTTTGCCCCGCTGGTCAGCGCCTACGAGGGTGGCGCCAGCTCGCTGAAGCAAACGCTGGAAGGCATTCGCCTGTGCGCGGTCTATTCGGAGTCGCAGCGCGCCAGCCTGTCGGACTTTCTGCGTCAGCGCTGACGCAGGCCGGGTTGGCTACGCTGCACCGCCGAGCTGCTGCAGCGCACTGTGCACCTCGTCGCTGCTGACGCCGGGCAGCGCCAGCAGCCGGGGCTGGAGTTCGGCCAGCGCGGCTGCGGCGTCGAGCTGCAACTGCTTGATCACAGCGGCGGCGTCCTTCGGCGAATCAAAGCCCAGACTCTGCAGCAGCACGCGCCCGCCCGGTTCGGTCAGCTTGAAATAGAACTTGCCGTCGCTCTCGCGGTACTGCTTGAACAGGGGCAGCGCGGCCTTGTTCGGCTTGACCGGTCTGGCTGGCGCGGCGCCAGAGCGCAGATCGCGCAGCCCGACCGCGCGCCGCAGTTCGGCCGTGAACGGGGTCGCCACTTTTCGCGCCTTGTCGGCGCCGGCCAGCAGGATCTCTTCCATCCTGCCCGGCGCCGCTATCAGCTCCGCGTAGCGTTCGCGCATCGGGCCGATCTCGAGGTCGATGCGCTCGAACAGCATCTGCTTGGCGTCGGCCCAGCCAATGCCGTCAGCGTAGGCCTGGCGCATCGCCGCGGTTTCGCCGTCGCTGGCAAAGGCCTGGTAGAGCTGGAACAGCGCCGAGCCCTCGGCTTCCTTGGCAACGCCGGGCGCGAGCGAGTCGGTGACAATGCCGGCGATCAGCTTCCTGAGCTGCTGGCGCGGGGCAAACAGCGGAATGTGATTGTCGTAACTCTTGCTCATCTTGCGCCCGTCCAGCCCCGGCAGGGTGGCCACGTTTTCCTCGATCGCGGCCTCGGGCAGCGTGAAGTGTTCGCCGTACAGATGGTTGAAGCGCTGCGCGATGTCGCGCGCCATCTCGATGTGCTGTACCTGGTCGCGCCCGACCGGCACCTGGTGCGCGTTGAACATCAGAATGTCGGCCGCCATCAGCACCGGGTACATGAAGAGACCGGCATTGACGCTGAAGTCGGGTTCCTGCTGCGCAGCCGTGTTCTGGTCCACGGCTGCCTTGTAGGCATGGGCCCGGTTCAGCAGGCCCTTGGACGTGACGCAGGTCAGCAGCCAGGTCAGCTCCGGGATTTCCGGAATATCGGACTGGCGGTAGAAGGTGACGCGCTCGGGCTCCAGCCCGGCGGCCAGCCAGCTGGCCGCAATCTCCAGCGTCGAGCGCTGGATGCGCGCGGGCTCGTCGATCTTGATCAGCGCGTGGTAGTCGGCCAGGAAATAGAAGCTCTCGACATCGGCTCGCCGGCTCGCCTGCACCGACGGCCGGATCGAGCCGACATAGTTGCCCAGATGGGGCGTGCCCGATGGCGTGATGCCGGTCAAGAATCGCTTGTTGCTCATGGATAAGAAAATGGGTTGCAGTGGGGGGAGGCCGGCTCTAGCTGAAGATCATCGCGATCGGCGTCAGCAGCAGGTCCAGCAGGCCGTAGGTCAGCGCCATCAGCGGCTGCATCCACAGGCTGCTGACCACGCCGGCAATCACCAGGCCCATCACGATGAAGAATCCCCAGGGCTCGACGCGCGAGACCAGCTCGGCCTGCCGGTGCGGCAACAGGCCGACCAGAATGCGCCCGCCGTCGAGCGGCGGCAGCGGAAACAGGTTGAAAGCGAACATCACCACGTTGACCAGCACGCCGCCCTGCGCCATCTTGAGGAAAAACGGCTCGGTCACGCCGCCGCCTTTGAGCACGAACAGCAGCACGCCCCAGACCAGCGCCTGGATGAAATTGGCGGCCGGCCCGGCCAGCGCGACCCAGATCATGTCGCGCTTGGGGTTGCGCAGGTTGCCAAAGCGCACCGGCACCGGCTTCGCGTAGCCGAACAGAAAGGCGCCCGAGGTCGCAAAGTACAGCAGCAACGGCATCAGGATCGTGCCCATCGGGTCGATGTGCTTGAGCGGGTTGAGCGTGATGCGCCCGAGCGCGAACGCGGTCATGTCCCCGAAATGGCGGGCTGCGTAGCCGTGCGCCGCCTCGTGCACGGTGATCGCAAAGAGCACCGGCAGCGCGTAAAGGGCAACGGTTTGAATCAGGTGGGCAATATCCATCGCGCTATTGTCTCAGAGGCTCCAGGCCGAGCGCGGCCAGATTGCCGCGACCCTGGCGGATCAGCACCGGCTCGGCGCCGCTGAGATCGACGACCGTGGTCGGCTCCAGCGCGCAGGCGCCGGCGTCGATCACCGCGCCGATCTGGTTTTGAAAGCGCTGCAGGATCTCCTGCGCATCGTTGAGCGGCTCGGTCTCGCCGGGCGCGATCAGCGTGGTGGCCAGCAAGGGTTCGTGGTGCAGCGCCAGCAGCGCCTGCAGCACCTTGTGCTCGGGCAGGCGCAGGCCGATCGTGCGCCGGGCCGGGTGACTCAGGCGCCGCGGCACTTCCTTGCTGGCTTCCAGAATGAAGGTATAGGGGCCCGGCGTGGCGGATTTGATCAGGCGGAACTGCTGGTTGTCGACCCGCGCATAGCTGGCCAGTTCACTCAGGTCGCGGCACAGCAGCGTCAGGTGGTGCTTCTCATCCACGCCCCGGATGCGTCGCAGCTTGTCGGCCGCCGCCTTGTCGTCAAGGTGGCAGACCAGCGCATAGCTGGAGTCCGTTGGCACCGCCAGAATGTCGCCCTTCTCCAGCAGCGCGACGGCCTGCTTGAGCAGGCGCGCTTGCGGGTTGTCCGGATGAACTGCAAAGAGCTGGGCCATGGCCGTATTATCAGCGGCCCGCCGGTGCGCGCAGGGCCGCCCGCTGGCCGACCTCATGCGCGGACAGCACGGCGTTGCCAATGCCGCTGGCGGCAATCACCGCAATGCCGAGCCAGGCCAGCGGATCCGGGACATGGCTGAAAAACAACCATCCGAACAGCGTGGCAAAGGCGATCTGCGCGTACAGGTAGGGCGACAGCGCCGGCGCCAGCGCCCGCATGAAGGCCCGGATCAGCAGCAGATGCCCGTAGGTGCCCAGGAATCCGACCAGCACAAACCAGGGCCAGTGCGCGACCAGCGCCGCCGTGTCCCAGCTGAAGACGACGAGCGGCGTCAGCACCACGGTGCCGACGAAGCCGGTGTAGAAGTGGGTCGTGTAGGGGTTCTCTTCACCGCTCAGGCGGCTGGTGAGAACCTGAAACCAGGCATAGGTGGTGACCAGCAGCACCGGAAACAGCAAGGCCCAGCTGAACACCTGACCGCCCGGGCGAATCACCAGCAGGACGCCGGCCAGACCCGCCGTCATCAGCCACCAGCGTCGCGCCGAGACCTGGTTCTTCAGGACTGAGGCGGCCAGCGCGGTCGCCAGCAGCGGCGACAGCATCACGATGGCCGTGAATTCACCCACCGGCAGGTACTGCAGGCCAAAAAAGGAGCAGGCGCTGGTGGTCAGCAGCAGCATGCCGCGCAGCGCCTGAAAGCGTGGATTGGGGGTGGCGAAGAGGCCGAAGGTTTGCGCCGGAAAACGCAGCGCAAGGGTCGCGACCGCCTGGAAGAGATAGCGGAACCAGAGCAGCATCAGCACCGGCGCCAGCGTGACCGCATGCTTGGTGGCGGTGTCGAGCGCGGCAAAGCACAGGGTTGCCAGCACGATCAGCAGGATGCCGCCGCCCTGCGGACTGCGCCAGAAGGTCATTGAAGCGTCTGAATCCGCTCGGCCAGCAGTTGCCAGACCGGTGTCAGATGCTGCGGCAACGGGGGCAGTGTGCCCAGATCGGTGTGGCTCTCATCGGGACTGTGAAAATCGCTGCCGCGCGAGGCGGCCAGACCGAATTCCGTGGCCATGTCGGCGTAGCTGGCGTATTCGGCCACCGTGTGGCTGCCGGTCACCACTTCGACCGCCTGTCCGCCGTGGCTCTTGAATTCGCTGAACAGCGCATATTCTTCGGTCGCGCTGAACTTGTAGCGGGCCGGGTGCGCGATCACCGCCACGCCATCGGCACGCGTGATCCAGCCGACCGCATCCTTGAGGTTGGCCCAGCGGTGCTCGACGTAGCCGGGTTTGCCTTCGGTCAGGTACTTGCGAAATACTTCGTTGGTTTCCCGGCAGACGCCGCTCTCGACCAGATAGCGGGCAAAGTGGGTGCGCGAGATCAGTTCAGGGTTGCCGGCGTACTTGAGCGCGCCCTGATAGGCGCCCCGAATGCCGACGCGCTCAAGATCGTCCGACATCTGCATCGCGCGCTGCCCGCGTCCGCCGCGCGTGCGGCTCAGGCCAAGTTGCAGCGCCGCATTGTCCGGATCGAAGCCCAGGCCCACAATATGCACGGTCTGTCCAAGGAAGGAGACCGAAATCTCGACGCCGCTCAGGTACTGCAGGCCGATCGCCCGCGCCGCCGCTGCGGCGCGCTGCTGGCCGCCCACCTCGTCATGATCGGTCAGGGCCCACAGCTCAACACCGTTGGCTTTGGCGCGGTTGGCCAGCGTTTCGGGGGTCAGGGTGCCGTCGGAAATGACCGAGTGGCAATGCAGGTCGGCGTTGAGGGGAGAAGTCACGGAGCGATTTTAGGCCACGCTGCCCGTTACATAGCCGGTCTTCTTCAGCAACTCGGTCGTATTGTCGGCAAAGCGCCCCGCAACGGCCTGGAATTCGGTGTCCAGGGCGACAAAGGCGTCGACCACGTCAGGGTCGAAGTGCTGACCCCGACCTTCGATGATCACGCGCGCGGCCTGCTCATGCGGCAGTCCCTCCTTGTACACCCGCGGGCTGATGAGCGCGTCATAGACATCGGCCAGCGCCATCAGGCGCGCCGGGATCGGAATCAGGTCGCCCGCCAGGCCCTGCGGATAGCCCGAGCCATCCCACTTTTCATGGTGCGAGTAGATCAGCTCCTTGGCGATGTCGAAGAAACTGTCGTCCTCGGCCGCACTGGCCTGCGCGTTGGCGATCGCGTCGCGGCCCAGCACGCAATGGGTCTTCATGATCTGGTAGTCCTGCGGCTCGTAACGACCGGGGTTCAACAGGATCCGGTCCGGGATGCCGACCTTGCCGATGTCATGCAGCGGCGCGCAGCGGATCAGCATCTGGATCCGCTCCGGGCTCAGGTAGTCGGTGAACCGCTGCTGCCGGCAAAGGTAGCGGCAAAGCAGCTCCATGTAGTGCTGCGTGCGCTTGAGGTGGTTGCCGGTTTCGGAGTCGCGCGTCTCGGCCAGCGAAGCCATCGCCAGGATGGTCACGTTCTGCAGCGCCGTCATTTGCCGCGTGCGTTTGGCCACCTCGAACTCGAGGTACTCGTTGCTGATGCGCAGGTTCTTGGTGGTGGTTGCGGCGGTGCAGTGGGCACTGACGCGCGACAGCAGGATGGCCGGTGTGACCGGTCGTGTGATGTAGTCGACCGCGCCCACGGCCATGCCAAGCTGCTCGCTCTCGGGGTCGGTCTTGCTGGTCAGAAAAATGACCGGAATGTCACCTGTGCGGGGGTCGGCCTTCAGGCGGCGGCAGACTTCATAGCCGTCCAGGTCCGGCATCATGATGTCGAGCAGGATCAGGTCCGGCTGTTCGTCGGCTGCCACCTTGAGCACGCGTGCGCCGGCAGTGGCGGTCTTGACCGTGTACTGCTTGATCAGCAGCCCGGCCAACAGAGACAGGTTGGCCGGCGAATCGTCGACGATCAGGATGCAGGGCTTGATGGGCAGGAAAAGTTCCATGGAAGACTTTCTCAGGCAAGCTTGATCCCGGCCGTGGCCGCGCTCTGCTGCAATTGGGCCAGAGCCTGCCCAAAGTCGAAATTGCGCACCTGGGGCTGCAGCAGCTCGAAGTCCTCGCCCAGGCCATGGCGCAACAGCGCTGCGTGCTCCTGCAGCACCAGCTGCGCCTCGGCGTTGCTGCTGCCCAGCAGGGCAGCGAGTTGCCGGCAGGCGGCCTGCAAGGCTCCGGCATCAAACGCCTGCGCGGCTTGCAGCGCAGGCGGCTCGGGTGCCGGCAGCGCCAGGCCAATGGCGCTGATCAGCCGCGCCAGGTGCCGGTTCAGGGACTCCAGCAGCGCCTCGGTGTCAGTCGCCGGCGCGCGCAGCCGGATCGCGCCCTCAAGCTCGCCGCTGAGACTGGCGCAGCGCGTCGCGCCCAGGTTCGCAGCAACACCCTTGAGCGTGTGGGCGACGCGCTCGGCCAGGCCCGGGTCGGCACTGGCCAGCGCACTGCGCAGGTCCTCCGGTGCGCCGGACATGCTGACAAAAAACCGCTGCAGCAGCGACTTGTAGAGCGTCCGGTTGCCGCCGCAGTGGTGCAGCCCGCGCTCGACGTCGATGCCCTCGATCTGCAACCAGGGTTGTTCGGCCGGCTGCTTGCTCCAGTGGGCAATTGAACGGTACAGGGCGGCTGGCTCGATCGGTTTGGTCAGGTGCGCGTTCATGCCCTCGGCCAGGCAGCGCAGGCCTTCTTCGGCCGAAGCGTGCGCCGTCAGCGCGATGATCGGCAGGCTGGCGAAACGCCTGTTCTGGCGCAGCAGCGCGGTCGCCTGATGGCCGTCCATGACCGGCATCTGCAGGTCCATCAGCACCATCGCCCAGGGCAGCGGATCGGCGGCTGCCTGCAACAGGTCCAGCGCCTGCTGGCCGTTGTCCGCCAGCGTCACCTGGACCCCCATCGACTCCATCAGTTCCCTGGCGATCTGCTGGTTGATCTCGTTGTCTTCGACCAGCAGCACCCGTACACCGGCCAGAGTCGCGCCGCTGTCGGACGCGCTGGAAAAAACCGGTGGCGCCTCGGCTTGCGGGCGGACCAGGCCGACCAGCGTATCCCACAAGCGTGACTGACTTACCGGCTTGTCAAGAAAAGCCCGGGCACCCGCGCTGGTGCCGGCGCTGCGCGCCTCGTCGGCGCCGTAGGCTGTCACCATGATCACCGCCGGCTGATGCGCGAGCGCCATGTCATGGTTGATGCGCCGTGTCGTCTCGATGCCGTCCATGCCCGGCATCTGCCAGTCCATCAGCACCACCTGGTAGGGGTCGTCGAGATCGGCCCGACGCACTGCGGCAAGGCCCTGCTGACCGTCCTCGGCTTCGTCCGCCCGCAGGCCCAGGCCGGACAGCTGCTCGGTCAGGATTTGCCGCGCCGACGGGTTGTCGTCGACCACCAGCACGCGCAGGCCGCGCGTCGCGCCATCGCGCTGCGCGGCGCGCCTTTGCTGGTCCGACTCGCGCAGCCAGACCGAAAAAGTGAAGGTGCTTCCGACGTCGGCCTCGGACTCGACATCGATCAGTCCGCCCATCATCTCGATGATGCGTCTGGAGATGGTCAGCCCCAGTCCGGTGCCGCCGAAGCGGCGCGTGGTCGAACTGTCGGCCTGCTTGAACGCCTGGAACAATCCCAGGCGCTGCTGATCTGTCATGCCGATGCCGGTGTCCTTGACCGAAATCGTCAACTCGACCTGATCGTCGCGCCGCAGCGAGACGGCCAGTGTGACCTTGACCTGGCCGCGCTCGGTGAACTTGATCGCGTTGTGGATCAGGTTGGTCAGCACCTGCTTGAAGCGGATCGCGTCACCCAGCAGGTTCTGCGGCACATCAGGCAGCACCCGGATCAGGAACTCGATGCCCTTTTCCTGCGCCTTCTGCGCCACCACCGTGGAGACGCTGTCGAGCACGTCGTCGAGCCAGAACGGCGCTGTCTCCAACGTCATCCGGTCGGCCTCCATCTTGGAGAAGTCGAGGATGTCGTTGAGGATGCCCAGCAGCGTCGTGCCCTCGCTGTGAATCTTCTGCACATAGTCGCGCTGTTGCGCTGACAAGTCGGTCTTCAGCGCCAGATAGGACAGGCCGATGACCGCGTTCATCGGGGTGCGGATCTCATGGCTCATGTTGGCCAGAAACTCGCTTTTGGCGCGCGTCGCCTCTTCGGCCCGCGTGCGCGCCAGCTCCACTTCAACATACTGGTGGCGCAGTTCGTCGCTTTGCTGCTGGGTCTGCTGGAACAGCGCGTGCGCGGCCTGGTTGCGCTCCATGATCTGCAGATTGAGCGCAACCAGCGGCAGCACCTCCTTCAGCAGCGTCTCCTGCCGCTCTCCAAGGGGCTCGAAACCGGCGAGTTCCAGCACCGCCAGCACGGCGCCGGCGGCGTTGCAGACCGGCAGCAGGCTGATCCAGCGCGGGCGGTCCTCTATCAGTCCGGAGCGGATGCGCAGACTGCTGGTTGCCAGCGCCTCCACCCGAACCGGCCGGGCGTCCCGCGCGCACTGACCCAGCAGGCCTTCGCCCGGGGAAAATTCGGGCATCAGCGCGCTGTCGCCGGCGCTGCCCGAGCCGCCCTGATAGCGGTACTTTCCGCTTGTCTTGTCCAGCACGTAGAGCAGGCCGAGTTCGACCCTGATCAGCGGCGCCAGCTGCGCCATCAGGGTGTCGGCGAAATCGCTGAGCTTCTCGATCGCCTGCACATGGGTTCCGATGATGTTGGCCTGCGTCTTGCTCCAGCGCTGCAGGTCCGCATGCCGGGCACCCTGCTGCAGCACGCTGACCGAGCGCGCCATCGCGCCGATCTCGTTCTTGAACTCGGTGTGCGGCACGGCGACGTCAAGCTCGCCCTGGGCCAGGCTCTCAATGCTCTGGCGCAGGCGTTCCGAAGGGCGCCGCAGCGATGCGCCAAGCAGCAGTCCCGAACTGAGCCCGGCCACAATGCCGACCAGCAGCAGCAGCAGCGAGCGGCGTTCGATCTGAGCGGAGTATTCGATCGCCTCTGCGGCTGCCTGCTGCGCGGCGCTTTCCTTGTGGCGAACCAGCGCGGCCATCAGCTTGTCAACGGTTTCGAACACCCGCACATTTTCCGGGCTGGCCAGAAAGCGCGTGATTTCGGTGTTGTGCAGGGTCTGGTCGTCAGTCAGCAGGGACGCCACATGGTCAACGTTGCGCAGGTATTGCGACAGCATGTCGCGGATGTCCGACAGCAGGCGTCGGCCCTCGGGCCGGTAGAACAGCCTGTCGCTGTCGATCAGCGAACGGTTCAGGATCTGGCGCGCTTCGTCGACCTCGCGGCGCGCGGTCTCGCGGCCACGCGCGTCCGGCGCCAGAATCATCTGGCGCAGCGAACGCCCGATCTGCATCAGGTGGATGCTGGCTTCCTTGATATGCGAAATGCCCTGCAGCTCCATGTCGTACATGCGCCGGATTTCCTCGCTCTGCTGGCGCGCGCTGTAGACCGACTGGATGCCGATGGCGAGCACGATCGCCATCATGGCTCCCAGACCCAGCAGCAGCTTGGTGTTGAGCCTGAGCCGCTCGAAGAGGGTCGCAAAAGCGTTCAAGAAGGCCTTTTTTCGTCGCTGGCCGGCAGATACAGCGTGACGCGCGTGCCGCGGCCAAGCGTGCTGTCGACCGTGATGCTGCCCCCGTGCAGCGCGATGATTTCCTTGACGATGCTCATGCCCAGGCCGGTGCCGGGAATCTTGCCCGAGGTGTCGGCCCGGTAGAAGCGCTCGCAGACGCGATCAACCTGCTCGGGCGTCATGCCGATACCCTGATCGGTGACGTGCAGGCAGACGCGCGGCACCCCCTGCGCCTTGTTTTCGAGCTCGAGCTGCAGCGACACCGGCCTTCCGGAGGGCGAGTACTTGTAGGCGTTGGAAAGCACGTTGAGCAACGCCTGCTGCAGTTTCTGCGCGTCGGCCTTGACCCACAGCGGCTGCTCGGGCAGTTTCAGCACGGGCAGCGCGCTGCCGGCTGGCGGGATGAAGGAAGCAATGCCCTGCGCCACCAGCTCGCCCAGGTTGACCGGCAGATACTGGAAATCCTTGCCGCGGCGCGCCTCGATCCGCGCCAGGTCAAGCAGCTCATTGAGAATGTTCGACATCAGCTGCGCGCGGGTGTGAATGATCTTCAGGAATTCAGCGGACTCCTGCACTGTGAGTTCCTGCGTCATCAGGACCTCGGTAAAACCAAAAATGCTCGCCATCGGCGTGCGCAGCTCGTGCGCCGCGGTCGACAGGAACTCGCTCTTCATATGGTCGATTTCGGTCTCGCGCGTCACGTCGCGAAAGTGCAGCAGCTGCGATACGGCGGCAGACTCGCTGCCGCGCAGGCTGATCTGCAATACGCGCTTGGCCGGGTTGTGGACTTCAATCAGGGCCGGAGCCCGGTTCTGATCGTCGCTGCCGCGCTGGCGCAATGCCTCGATGCCGGTAAAGCTCGAGCCCTGATCGCAGTGATCGATCAGCCATGCCGAAAAATCCTGTTCCGACCATCCTTCCAGCCGCACGCTGCCACTCATCATCATCAGCGGGAAGGTCGGGCTGACGTAGCTGATCCGGTGCTCCCGGTCGAACGAGACAAAAGCGTCCGGGCTCATGCTGAAGATCGCATTGAGCTGTTCGTTGCGTTCCTCGATCTCCCGCTGCGCCGCTTGGCGCGCCAGCACATTCTGGTTGACTCTTCGCAGGTAGCGGCTGAGCACGGTCGCCAGCGCCAGTAACAGCAGGCTGAGTATCACGGCCTGCAGGTAAAGGGCCTGCTCGGCGTGCTGATGGCTGGCCAGCAGATAGCGCATGTCCGCGCCATCGAGCACCGCCAGCGGGTAGTGCGGCAGCTTGCGGTAGCTGTAGAGGCGGTCAACGCCGTCCACCACCGACCGGTTCCTGAAGGTGCCTGTCAGCTGGCCCTGCGCGATGCGCGCCAGCATCGGCGAGTTGATCGCCTGCACGCCGAATTCCTCCTTGCGCCCCACCATCCGGGCGCGCGCCACGCCGTCCAGGCCATACAGCGCCATCACGCCTTCCTTGCCGAGATTGAGGTCGCTGTAGAAGCGGGTGAAATAGCCCGGGTCGATCGACACCACCACAACGCCCGCGAACTCGCCATTGGAGCGCGTGATGCGTCGTGTCAGTTGCACCGACCATTTTTTGCTGGCGCGCCCGAGCACCGGTTTGGAAACAAACAGTTCGCCGCTGTCCGCTGCCACATGCA
>JBMOJJ010000404.1:0-3124 GCA_049315845.1 Rhodoferax sp. | reverse complement strand
CCGCGACATCCGCGCCAGCGAGCGGCGCATGTACCTGCGCGTGCAGGAAATCTTCAAGATGGCGGCGGACTACGCGACCGCGCCGGACACCAGCGACTTCTTTGCCACGATGCAGAACAAGCTCCACTTCGCCGCCACTGGCAAGACGGCGGCCGAGATCATTGCGGAGCGCGCCGACCACACCCAGCCGAACATGGGCCTGACCAACTGGAAGGGCGACGCGGTGCGCAAGGCCGACGTGGGCACAGCCAAGAACTACCTGCAGCAGGCCGAAATCGACGAACTGAACCGCATCGTGGTCATGTGGCTGGACTACGCCGAGGACCAGGCGCGCCGCCGCCAGCAGGTCTTCTTGCGCGACTGGGAGACCAAGCTGAACGAGTTCCTGCGCTTCAACGAGCGCAACGTGCTGCGCAACGCGGGCGCGGTCAGCAACAAGGACGCGACGGCCAAAGCCGAGATCGAGTACGCCGCGTTCGCTGAACACCGGCGCGCTTGGCTTGAAGCACAGGGGACTGAAGCGTCCGTGCGCGCCCTGGAAGACGCCGCCAAGCAGTTGCCGACCGCACGCGCCGCCAAGGTGCCAGGCAAGGCCACCAAGCCGAAGAAGGACCGAAAGCCGTGAAGTTGCACTTTGAAGCCAATCTCGACTACCAGCAGGCCGCCATCGGCTCGGTGGTCGACCTGTTCCGCGGCCAGGAAATCTGCCGCACCGAGTTTACCGTCACGGCGCAGTCGGCGGTGCCGCTGCTTGAAGCCGCTGGCGTAGCCGAGAACGTGCTCGGCATCGGTAACCGCCTGCACCTGCTCGACGACCAAATCCAGTCCAACCTGCACGCCATCCAGTTACGCAATGGCCTCTCGCCGTCAAGCAGTCTCGCGTCGGGCGACTTCACCGTCGAGATGGAGACCGGCACCGGCAAGACCTACGTCTACCTGCGCACCGTTTTCGAGCTCAACCGCCAGTACGGCTTCACCAAGTTCGTCATCGTCGTCCCGAGCGTTGCCATCAAGGAAGGCGTCTACAAGACCCTCGAAATCACGCAGGAACACTTCCGCAGCCTGTATGCCGGCGTGCCATTTGAGTTCTTCCTGTACGACTCCAGCAAGCCCGGCCAAGTACGCAACTTCGCTACTAGTCCGAACATTCAGATCATGGTGGTCACTGTCGGCGCCATCAACAAGAAGGACGTCAACAACCTGTACAAGGACACTGAGAAGCTGAGCGGCGAAAGGCCTATCGACTTGCTGGTGGAAACGCGGCCTATCGTCATCGTCGATGAACCCCAGACCGTGACAGGCGGCGCACAAGGCCAAGGCGAAGTCGCGCTGGCAGCGATGAAACCGCTGTGCACGCTCAGGTATTCGGCGACGCACGTTCAGCAGCACCACATGGTCTACCGCCTCGACGCGGTCGACGCGTACGAGCAGAAGCTGGTCAAGCAGATTGAGGTTGCATCGCTTCAGGTTGAAGGCGGCCACAACAGTTCGTACATCAAGCTGTTGTCGACCAGCAACAAGAACGGCGCCATCAGCGCCAAGCTGGAGCTGGACGTTCAGCAGGGCAAGACCGTCAGCCGGCAAGCGGTGACGGTCGAGCAAGGCGACGACCTGCAAGACGCGTCGAACGGCCGCGCCCTGTACGCCGACTGGCGCGTACAGAACATCAGCTGCCGCGCAGGCGACGAGCACATTGAGCTGAGCCGCCGGGAGCAACCGCTGCGGGTGGGCGAGGCTGTCGGCGGAGTCGACGAAGACCAAATCAATCGGCACATGATTCGGCGGACGATTCGCGAGCACCTGGACAAGGAGCTGCGCCTGCGTCCGCAGGGTATCAAGGTGCTGAGCCTGTTCTTCATCGACGCCGTCGCCAACTACCGCGTCTACGACGACAACGGCCAGGCGCAAAAAGGCAAGTTTGCCAAGATGTTCGAGGAGGAGTACCGCAGCGCCGCCAAGGACAGCCGCTATCACGACCTGTTCAAGGGCGTCGACTTCAGCGCCGACGCAAGCCAAGTCCACGACGGCTACTTCTCGATCGACAAGAACGGCCGCGCCAGCGACACCGCCGAGAACAACGAGGCGGGGCGCCAAAACGCCGAGCGCGCCTACAATCTGATCATGAAGGAAAAAGAGAAGCTGCTGAGCATGGACACCAAGCTCAAGTTCATCTTCTCGCATTCCGCCCTCCGAGAGGGCTGGGACAACCCGAATGTCTTCCAGATTTGCGTGCTGCGCGACGTCGGCACCGAGTTGCGCCGCCGGCAAATCATCGGCCGTGGCCTGCGCTTGTGCGTCAATCAGGACGGCCTGCGCGTGCGCGGCTTCGATGTGAATACACTGACCGTCGTCGCGCGCGAGAGCTACGAGGACTTTGCCAAGACGCTACAGCACGAGATCGAATCGGACACCGGCATCCGCTTCGGCATCGTCGAGAAGCATCAGTTTGCCAACATCCCGATTCCGGGCGTGAACGGCACCACGGAGACGCTCGGCGTCAAGCAGTCCGAGGCCGTGTGGTACCACCTCCGAGACCGCGACCTCATCGACGCCAAGGGCAAGGTGCAAGACGCGCTGCGCACGGCGCTCAAGGACGGCACGCTGGACCTGCCTGCGGCGGTGGCCGACCAGGCGCCAGCCATCAAAGAGCTGCTGCGCAAGCTCGCGGGGCGGCTGGACGTCAAGAACGCCGACGACCGCAAGACCGTCCGCACTCGTCGCGCCAACCTGGACAGCGCAGAGTTCGCGGCACTGTGGGACCGCATCGAGCACAAGACGACGTACCGCGTCGAGTTCGACAACGAGAAGCTCGTTGCCGACTGCGCCGACGCCATCTACGAGGGGCCACCGATTACGCGCACCCGGGTCAACATCCGCAAGGCCGACCTTGCCATCGGGCGCGGTGGCGTGACTGCGACCGCCGCCAAGAACAGCGACGAGTCGCTGGTCATCAAGGAAGACGACATCGAGCTCCCCGACCTGCTGACTGACCTGCAGGACAAGACCCAGCTGACGCGGCGCAGCTTGGTGCGCATCCTCACAAACTGCCGACGACTCCAGGACTTCAAGCGCAACCCGCAAGAATTTATTGAGAATGCCGTCGAGGCCATCGCGCGCACCAAGC
>JBMOJJ010000403.1:0-3128 GCA_049315845.1 Rhodoferax sp. | reverse complement strand
ATCGTGCTGGGCGGCATCGAAGGCTCGCTGCGCCGCATTGCGCACTACGACTACTGGTCGGACAAGGTGCGCCGCTCGATCGTGGTCGACGCCAAGTGCGATCTGCTGCTGTACGGCAATGCCGAGCGCGCGATTGTCGAGATCGCGCACCGCCTCGGCGCACGCGAGCCGGTTCAGAATATCACCGACGTTCGCGGCACCGCCTTTGTGCGCCGTCCCGACGACGAGTCCGGCCACGGCTGGTTGGAGATCGACTCGACCCAGGTGGACGAGCCGGGTCGTGTCGAGACGCACATCAATCCCTACCTGACCACCAGCGAGCAGGCCGCGCAGCAGGGGACGAACTGCGAATTGGGATCTGACCCCAATTCCGCGGTGCAGCGGCTGGTCTTTGTCCCCAACCCGGCCCTCTACGGCAAGGGCAGCGTCAAGGTGCCGCCGCGTGATCGCTCAGTGATCCGGCTGCCGAGTTACGAGCAGGTCAAGGCGGACGCCGTGCTGTACGCGCATGCCAACCGCATCCTGCATCTTGAGACCAACCCGGGCAATGCCAGGGCGCTGGTGCAGGCGCACGGCAGCGGTGTGACGGCGCGCGACGTCTGGACCACGCCGCCGCCGATTCCTCTGACCACTGCCGAGATGGATCTGGTCTTCGATCTGCCCTATGCGCGCAGCCCGCATCCGGCCTATGCCGACCAGAGCGGAGGCCATGAGGGCGCGACCAAGATCCCGGCCTGGGAGATGATCCGCTTTTCGGTCAACATCATGCGCGGCTGCTTTGGCGGCTGCACCTTCTGCTCGATCACCGAGCACGAGGGCCGCATCATCCAGAGCCGCAGCGAGGACTCGGTGATTCGCGAGATCGAGGAGATCCGTGACAAGGTCAAGGGCTTTACCGGCACCATCTCCGACCTCGGCGGCCCGACCGCCAACATGTACCGCCTGGGCTGCAAGAGCCCCGAGATCGAGGCCGCCTGCCGCAAGCCGAGCTGCGTCTACCCGGGCATCTGCCAGAACCTGGGCACCGACCACGCGCCGCTGATCCACCTGTACCGGCGTGGCCGCGCGATCAAGGGCATCAAGAAGATATTGATAGGCTCGGGCCTGCGCTACGACCTGGCGGTGCAAAGCCCGGAGTATGTGAAGGAACTGGTGACGCATCACGTCGGTGGCTACCTGAAGATCGCGCCCGAGCACACCGAGGCCGGGCCCTTGTCCAAGATGATGAAACCCGGCATCGGCTCCTATGACCGGTTCAAGGCCCTGTTCGACAAGTTCTCGCTGGAGGCCGGCAAGAAGCAGTTTCTGGTGCCCTATTTCATCGCCGCGCATCCGGGCACCAGCGACGAAGACATGATGAATCTGGCGCTCTGGCTGAAGAAGAACGGCTTTCGCGCCGACCAGGTGCAGACTTTCTACCCGTCACCGATGGCCACCGCCACCGCGATGTACCACAGCAAGCGCAACCCGCTGCGCAAGGTCAGCCACGACAGCGAGACCGTCGATGTGGTGCGCGGCGACAAGCGGCGCCGCCTGCACAAGGCCTTTCTGCGCTACCACGATCCGAACAACTGGCCGCTGCTGCGCGAGGCGCTGAAGGCGATGGGGCGCGCCGACCTGATCGGCAACGGCAAGCAGCATCTGATTCCGACCTACCAGCCGCTGACGGACGGCAACTACAGCAGCGCGCGGCGCAAGAATTCGACGCCGGCCGCGCCAAAAGCCTCCGAGCCGGTCAAGGGCCGCGTGCTGACACAGCACACCGGTTTGCCCCCGCGAGCGACCGGCGCCACGCCGCCAGCGGGCGGGGCAAGGAAGAAACGGGTCTGACGAGCGCTCAGGGCGTCGGCGCGCGTTGCAGTCTGATGTTGGCGACCAGGCCGCCCGAGGCTGAGTTGCTCAGCACAAAGGTGCCGCCCATGCGAGAAATCGTCTTTTCGACAATGGCCAGGCCCAGTCCGGCCCCATTGGCCGCGGTGCGCGCGGCCTCGCCGCGGTAGAACGGCTTCGTCAGGTTGAGCAGTTGCTCATCGAGCACGCCCATGCCATGGTCGCGCAGGCGCAGCAGTACCCAGTTGTCGCGCGCTTTGGCCGCGATATCGACCAGCGCCACACCGGTATCGACCGATTTTCCATAGCGCAGCGCGTTTTCCAGCAGGTTGCTGACCACGCGGCCCAGTTCGACCGGGTCGGCCAGCACGGTCAGGTCGTCGCCGAGGTCCAGCTTGACCCGGATGTCGCTGCGATTTCGAAGGCTGTAGAGACAGGCGTCCACCACTTCCCTTAGCGAGACCGGGGTCAGGCGCGCCTTGTCGGGCCGCGCATAGTCCAGGAACTTGTCGATGATCGCGTCCAGTTGGGCAATATCGGTGGCCATGTCGGCGCGCGCCTGCGCGTCGGCCACGCTCAGTTCGGCTTCCAGGCGCAGGCGCGCCAGCGGCGTGCGCAGGTCGTGCGAAATCCCGGCCAGCATGATGGCCCGGTCCTGTTCGATCTTGGCCAGTTTCTGGCTCATCCGGTTAAAGCCGATGTTGACCGCGCGGATCTCGCTGGTGGCCACCGATTCGTCCAGCGTGCTGGCCTCGAAATCGCCTTCGCGAACACGGCCGGCGGCAAAGGAGAGCTGCTTCAGGGGCCGGTTGATCAGGCGCGCGATCAGCGCCGCACCGGCCAGGGACAGCGCGGCCGCAGTGACCAGCCAGACAATCCAGGTGGTGCCGGCGGCGTGGTTGAAGCGGTCACGGTTGGCGCGCATCCAGTAGCTGTCGCCGTCGATCGTGAAGCCGACCCAAAGCCCCTGCTCCTGGTTGACGCTGTTGGCCAGTTCGGTGCCGGGTCCGAGTCGGGCTGTCAGCTCAAGCGAAATGCGCTGCCCCAGCGCGTCGCTGTCGAACGGCTCAAAGCGGTCGCCGGGCTCGCGCGGCACGATGCGCACGCTTTCCTGTTCGGTCATGGTCTTGATCAGCGAGACCCGGGCGATCGAATCCGCGTGCACCAGTGCCGCCCGGCTCAGATTGACCAGCGATGCAATCTGTTGCGCGGTCTGGATCGCGCGCGGCTCAAACTCCAGCGCGCGCAGCGTTTGCAGCCAGGCCAGAATGCTGCCGATCAGCAGCAGGGCCAGCAGA
>JBMOJJ010000402.1:0-3139 GCA_049315845.1 Rhodoferax sp. | reverse complement strand
TGACCAAGGTGATCCCGGTGGACAACATCCTGTTCGCCAGCGAGATGATTGGCGCGGTGCGCGGCATCGACCCCGAGACCGGCAACTACTATGACGACACCAAGCGCTACATCGAGGCCTCCACGCAGCTTGACGCGCAGCAGCGCTACCAGATCTACGAAGGCAATGCGCGGCGCGTTTTCCCGCGTCTGGATGCAGTTCTCGCGGCGAAGGGCAAATAAGGGCTGTTTGGGGTCGGATCCGCGCAGCGCAGCGAAGACGGCTCTGACCCCAATCAGGCCGTGCAACTTTGAAAGACAGGACATGAACAATCTGGGGATCGTGAAACGCAACATCCATCGCGCCGACCGCGCCGCGACAGAAAAGCTCGGCCGCTTCGGCGTCGCCACCGTGCACGAGGCGATGGGCCGCGTGGGGCTGCTGAAGCCCTATATGCGCCCGATCTACAGTGGTGCGCGGGTGTCGGGCACGGCCGTGACGGTGCTGCTGCATCCGGGCGACAACTGGATGATGCATGTGGTGGCCGAGCAGATCCAGCCGGGTGACATCGTGGTGGCCGCGCTCTCGGCCGACAACTGCGACGGCTTCTTCGGCGACCTGCTGGCCACCTCGTTCATGGCGCGCGGCTGCAGCGCGCTGATCATCGACGCCGGCGTGCGCGATGTCAGGGAGCTCACCGCGATGGGCTTTCCGGTCTGGAGCAAGGGCATCAGCGCCAAGGGCACGATCAAGGCGACGCTGGGCTCGGTCAACATCCCGGTGGTCTGCGCCGGCATGCTGGTCAATCCGGGCGACGTGATCGTCGCCGACGATGACGGCGTGGTGGCGGTGCCGGCCGAATGGGCGCAGAAGGCCGCCGCCGCGGCCGAGGCGCGCGAAGCCAACGAGGGCGAAAAGCGCGCCAAACTGGCAGCCGGCGTGCTGGGCCTGGACATGTACAAGATGCGCGAGCCGCTTGAAAAGGCCGGCCTGCGGTACATCGATTGAAACCTTGCCGCACAGACCACAGTCGCGCTGTGGCGAGCTCTGCCCTCAACTGACGGGATCAGCGAATGCAATTCACCAAAACCCCCGACTGGCTCGACTGGTACGCCGGTCCGAGCAAACCGCGCTTCAAGCTGCCGGCGGGCGCGGTGGACGCGCACTGCCACGTGTTCGGGCCCGGCGCGCGTTTCCCGTACGCGCCGGAACGCAAGTACACGCCCTGCGACGCATCCAAGGAGCAGCTGTTCGCGCTGCGCGACCAACTGGGTTTCGAGAAGAACGTGATCGTGCAGGCGACCTGCCATGGCTCGGACAACCGCGCGCTGGTCGATGCGCTGGCGGCGTCCGGCAACAAGGCGCGCGGCGTGGCCACCGTCAGCCGCAGCGTGACCGACGCCGAGCTGCGGGAGATGCACGGAGCCGGCGTGCGCGGCACGCGCTTCAACTTTGTGCGGCGGCTGGCCGACTTTACGCCGCCCGAAGTGCTGCTGGAGATTGCCCAGCGGATTGCGCCTCTGGGCTGGCACGTGGTGGTGTACTTCGAGGCGCAGGACCTGCCGGAGCTGTATGACTTCTTCACCGCCTTGCCAACCACCGTGGTGGTGGACCACATGGGCCGCCCCGATGTCCGCAAGCCGGTCGACGGCCCCGAGTTCGAGTTGTTCGTGAAACTGCTGCGCGAGCACCCGAACATCTGGAGCAAGGTGAGCTGCCCCGAGCGCTTGAGCCAGCGCGGCCCGCCGGCGCTGGGCGGCGAGCGCAGCGCCTACCGCGACGTGGTGCCGTTTGCGCGGCGCCTGGTCGAGACCTTCCCCGAGCGCGTGCTGTGGGGCACCGACTGGCCGCATCCGAATCTGAAAGACCATATGCCAGACGACGGCCTGCTGGTCGACTTCATCCCGCACATCGCGGTCACGCCCGAGCTGCAGCAAAAGCTTTTGGTGGAAAATCCGAACCGCCTGTATTGGCCGGAAGAAACCAATGTCTCTCGATAAACCCTACCTCGACGTCCCCGGCACCACCATCTTCGATGCGGAGCAGGCGCGCCTGGGCTATCACCTGAACCAGTTCTGCATGTCGCTGATGAAGGCCGCCAACCGCGAGCGCTTCAAGGCTGACGAGCGCGCCTATCTGGACCCATGGCCGATGAGCGAGGACCAGAAGCAGGCGGTTCTGGCGCGCGACCTGAACCGCTGCATTGCGCTGGGCGGCAACATCTATTTTCTGGCCAAGATCGGCGCGACCGATGGCAAGAGCTTTCAACAGATGGCAGGCAGCATGACCGGCATGAGCGAGGCCGAATACCGCGACATGATGATTGCCGGCGGCCGTTCGATCGAAGGCAACCGCGTGGTCGGCGAGAACGGTGACGCGCAGGCCCATCGCCAGCCGCAGGGCCGATCGAGCATTGCAGGGAACCCTTGACATGGCCAGAATCACAGCTTGCGTCTACACCTCGCACGTGCCGGCCATCGGCGCCGCGCTCGACCTCGGCAAGACGCAGGAGCCCTACTGGCAGCCGGTCTTCAAGGGCTACGAGTTTTCCAGGCAGTGGATGAGGGACAACAAGCCCGACGTGATCTTTCTGGTCTACAACGACCACGCCACCGCCTTCAGCCTGGACCTGATTCCGACTTTTGCGATCGGCACGGCGGCGTCCTACCCACCGGCCGACGAAGGCTGGGGTCCAAGGCCGGTGCCGCTGGTACAGGGCCACCCGGAGCTGGCAGCGCACATCGCGCAGTCGGTGATCCAGCAGGACTTCGACTTGACCATAGTCAACAGGATGGACGTGGACCACGGCCTGACCGTGCCCTTGTCGCTGATGTGCGGCCAGCCCCAGGCCTGGCCCTGCCCGGTGATTCCCTTTGCCGTCAACGTGGTGCAGTACCCGGTGCCCAGCGGCCGGCGCTGCTTCCAGCTTGGCCAGGCGGTCCGCAAGGCGATCGAATCCTATGACGAGCCACTCAAGGTGCAGATCTGGGGCACCGGCGGCATGAGCCACCAGTTGCAGGGGCCGCGTGCCGGCCTGATCAACAAGGTATTCGACAACGCCTTTCTGGACCGCCTGATTGCCGACCCCGAGGGCCTGTCGCGCATGCCGCACATCGACTATGTGCGCGAAGCCGGCTCCGAGGGCATCGAGCTGGTGATG
>JBMOJJ010000401.1:0-3166 GCA_049315845.1 Rhodoferax sp. | reverse complement strand
TGGCCGAGATCATCAGCCGCAGCGGCATCCCGGTCGGGGTCTTCAACCTGGTGATGGGCCGCGGCAGTGTCATTGGTGATCCGCTGGTCACCCATCCGGGTGTCAACGCCATCAGCTTCACTGGCTCCCAAAGCGTGGGCGGCCGCATTGCCCAGCAATGTGCGCTCCATCTGAAGAAGGTACAGCTGGAGATGGGGGGCAAGAACCCGCAAGTCATCCTGGACGACGCCGATCTGCTGCAAGCGGTCGAGCTCAGCGTCCAGAGCGCCTTCTTCTCCGCCGGCCAGCGCTGCACGGCGTCGAGCCGCCTGATCGTGACCGACGGCATCTACGCGCAATTTGTCGCAGGCGTGACCACGCGCATGGCCGGCATCAAGGTCGGCGATGCGCTGCAGGCGGGCATCGACATCGGGCCGGTGTCCTCTTTGTCGCAACTGGAGCAGGACCTGAGCTATGTGGACATCGGCCAGGCCGAAGGGGCTGTGCGGGTGGCCGGCGGCGAGCGACTGACGCGCGCAACCGAGGGGTTCTACATGGCGCCGGCGCTGCTGACCGACACCACGGCCGGCATGCGGATCAACCGTGAAGAAGTGTTCGGCCCTGTGGCCAGCATCATCCGGGTCAAGGACTACGAAGCCGCCTTGGCAGAGGCCAACAACACGCCGTTTGGACTGTCAGCCGGCATTGCCACCACCTCGCTGAAGTACGCCACGCACTTCAAACGCCACAGCCAGGCCGGCATGGTGATGGTCAACCTGCCGACCGCCGGGGTTGACTACCATGTGCCGTTTGGCGGACGCAAGGGCTCAAGCTACGGCTCGCGCGAGCAGGGCCGGTATGCGCAGGAATTCTTCACTTCCGTGAAGACGACCTATATCGGTTGCTGACTGGTTTCTGCGCGCGCCCCGGCCGGGAATTTCACCCGCCCTTGAACAGCACATAGGCCTTGCGCAGCGTATTCTTGATGTCCCAAACACCCATGGTGTCGGGTGGAAAGAAATACAGGTCGCCCGCGCCTAGCGCGACCGGCTCGCCGCCATCGGGGGTAAAGGTGGCGTCGCCACTGAGGACATGCATGGTTTCGGCGCTGCGAATCTCTCGCCGATATCGGCCTGGAGAACACTCCCACACGCCGATTTCGGGCGCGTTGGCGATCGGCGCGACGATCTTGCTGCCGCGCAAGCGGCACGCAGGTTCGCTCAAGGGCAGACCCACAGTACCCCAGTCGTCGAGTTTCTCGCTGGCGGTGTTTGAATGGGCTCCGAGCTTGAGAATTGGCATGAGGGGCTTTCGTTTAAAAGGGTGCGCGGTCGCGCCAGCGGTAATACATGACGGACGGCGCCAGAAACCACGGATTTCCGGTGTACAGGGGCCGGGTCTGGAAAGCCACGCCATCGAGCGCCGTGCGGCCCTCCTTCAGGCCAAGCACCTGCTGGCCGATGCGCATGCCAAAGTAGCTTGAGACGCCAACACCCGACCCGCAGTAACCCATCGCGTAGTGCATCCCGTCGTGCTTGCCAACGTGCATCAGTTCGTCAAACGTATAGGCAATGAAACCGCACCAGGAATGACTGATGCGCGCCTGCCGAAGCTCGGGAAAGAGATGGACCATTTCCGCCTGAAGTTTGGGACCGCTGATCCGAGGATCGGTTTCGCTGCAGGAAACACGTCCACCAAACAGGATGCGACGGTTGTCCGGTGAACAGCGGTAGTAGTAGATGACCTTGCGCGTGTCCGTCACCATGCGATTGTTCGGAATCAGGCGTGCGGTTGTGCCCTCAGGCAGGGGCTCGGTGGCGATCATGTAGCTGCCGATCGGAATGACGCGACGCTGCAGCCATGGCGTAAGCTTGCCGGTATAACCGTTGCTTGCGATGATCACGTCGCGCGCCACGACCTCGCCCCGCGGTGTCCTTAATCGGAACGAATCGCCTTCCCGTTCGATGCTGGTGACCGGACATCGCGCAGCGACCAGCGCGCCGGCCGCCAAGGTCGTGCTGAGCAGTCCTGCGTGGTAGCGAGCCGGATGAATCGAGCAGTACTGCGGGTACACGGCACCGCCGAAATACGCATCAGTACCGAGCTCGCTGCGTTGCTCGGCGCGTGACACCATGTGTGCGTCCATCTCCAGCCCTTTGGGCTGCGCGGCAATTTTTGCAGCCAGCGCGTCGTATTGCTTGGCGTTGTGGGCGGCGTGAAAGTGCCCGACCTGCGCGAAATCACACTCGATGCGCTCGCTTCGCACGAACTCGCCGATCCATGCCAGTGACCGTTGTCCCTCCCGCACGATGTCAAGGGCCAGGCTTGCCCCATGGCGGCGCGCCAATTGCTCAAAAGCGGGCTTGATGCTGGTCGATATCTGTCCGCCGTTTCGGGTGCTGCCGCCCCAGCCCGCCTCTTCGGCGTCAAACACGATGGTCGAGCGAGCGCCTCGCGCGGTCTGCAAAGCCGCGTGCAGGCCCGTGTAGCCGGCGCCAACGACGGCCACATCCACCTTCGCGGGCAAAGTCAGGTCGGCCAATGCGACTCGATGGACGTCGTCCCACCAGTAAGGAGTTAGCAGGCAGTCAACTTGGGGGTTGGTTTGATTCATGTCATCGCAAATCCTACTCCAGCGCAAGTCAGGGTTTCTCAGGAGTTCGATACCGGTTTCAATCTGTATAGTCAAAACTTTTGTTACATCAATTGGAGCCTGCGCAATGATCAAGAAGCCAGTTTTGAATCGCATCGTGGCCCTGGTCGCCATGACCATGGCCGGCAGTTTTGCCGGTAACGCCGCCGCCCAGCTGACGGTCGTTTCATTCGGCGGTGCCTACCAGGACGGACAGAGCAAGGCCTTGTTCCAGCCCGCCGCCAAGGCGCTGGGCATCACGGTGAAGGAAGAGACCTACACCGGCATCGCCGATTTGCGGCTCAAGGTCAAGGCTGGTGCCGTGACCTGGGATATCGTGGCCAGCGGCTCGGGCAGCGCGGCGCGCGCCGGCTCGGAAGGCCTGCTGGAGGCGCTGGACTACAAGACCATCGACGTATCGAGTTTTGCGCCGGGCCTGGCTCAGGAGCATTGCGTAGGCGGTGACGTGTTCTCCACTGTGATGGCCTGGAATACCAAGACCTATGGCGACAAGGGGCCGCAGAACTGGGCCGATTTCTGGGATGTCAAGAAGTT
>JBMOJJ010000069.1:0-14183 GCA_049315845.1 Rhodoferax sp. | reverse complement strand
TGCTGGCGCTGCAGCCGCGCGAGCCCTATCACCAGGTTCAGGCGATGCCGGCGCAGGCGCAGGGCATTGGCCTGTCGGAGGCGGCGCGCGGCGCGCTTGGCCACTGGCTGAAGATCGAGAACGGCCGCATCGCGCACTACCAGATCGTCGCGCCCACCAGCTGGAACTTCTCGCCGCGCGACGCCGGCGGCACGCCGGGCGCGCTGGAATCGGCGCTGGTCGGCGCCACCATCGACGGCGCCAGCGCGGAGCGCGGCCAGAGCGTTGCGGTGCAGCACATCGTGCGCTCCTTCGATCCGTGCATGGTCTGCACGGTGCATTGACAGACTGCTGCGAACCATGCCGGTCCCACCCCCATCACCGCTGCTGCACCTTCCGCTGGGCGAGCTCGAGGGCGTCGACGAGGCGACCTGGCTCGACGTGATCCAGAAGATGGACGAGGTCTATTCCAAGCTGGTCAGCGACGAGGTCGAGCTGGAGGAAAAAAACGCCCAGCTCGAGCAGTCGCAGCAGTTCATCTTTAGCCTGCTCTCAGCCATGAGCGACGTGCTGATCGCGTGCAACGAGGACGGCCTGATCGAAGAGACCAACGCCGCGCTGTGCGCGCTGGTGGGTCAGACCGAGCAGACCCTGCGCGGGACGCCGGTGCTCGACCTGCTGGCCGATGAGCAGAGCCTGCAGCGCTGGCGGCTGGCGATCTACCACTCGGCGTCGCGCGAGGGAACGGTGGTCGAGATCAATCTTCGCGGCGCCGATGGCCAGGTGGTCGCGGTCGACCTCAATTGCACGCCGCGGCACAACAGCGCCGGGCGCCAGGTGGGGCGCGTTCTGGTCGGACGCCCGCTGGGTGAGCTCAAGCGCGCCTACCATCAGCTGCGCGAGGCGCACGAGGCGCTGAAACTCGCGCAGCAACAGCTGCTGCATTCCGAAAAGATGGCGTCGCTCGGCCGCCTGGTGGCCGGCGTCGCGCACGAGCTCAATAACCCAATCAGCTTCGTTCTCGGCAATGTGCATGTGCTGCAACGCTATGGCGCAAGGCTGGGCCGCTACCTGGAAGCGGTGCATCAGCTCGAACTGCCAGCCGAAGTGCGGGCGCTGCGGGATGAACTGCGGATCGACCGCCTGCTGCTGGATTTGCCATCCCTGATGGAGGGCACGCTGGAGGGCGCGCAGCGCACCACCGACATCGTCAGCGGCCTGAAGCGCTTTTCGACCGCGGTGCACGAGGAAGTGACCGAGGTCGAAATCAATGCCGTCGTCGAGCGCGCGATCCATTGGGTCAAGAAGGGCACAGCACCGCGCTTCCAGATCCAGTGGAGCCGCGCCGAGGACTGTCATGTCAGCGGCAACGCCGGCCAACTGCTGCAGGTGATGATGAACCTGATCCAGAACGCTTATGACGCAGCCAATAGCGGCGACGACAGGCCGCCACAGCTTGAGATCGCCCTGGAGCGCGACAGCGCGAATGTGCACCTGCGGTTTTCGGACAACGGCCCCGGCATCGCGCCCGAGCACCTGTCACGCGTGTTCGATCCCTTCTTCACCACCAAGAGCGTCGGCAAAGGCACCGGGCTGGGCCTGTCGATCAGCTACGGCATCGTCGAACAGCACGCCGGACGACTGTCGGCCGAGAACCTGCCGCAGGGCGGCGCCCGTTTCACGCTGAGCCTGCCCTTGATCGGCTAAGCGGCTGCGCCTGCATGCGGCGCAGGATGTCGTCCAGCTGCTCGACGATGCTCTTGCATTCGGGCTCATCCCATTTGTTGTCGACCTGCCCTGGTTTCTTGTTCTTCATGATTCAGGCTTAACCCTTTTGGCGGCTGAACGGTGCCTGGCCGATTGATGGTTAAATCGATCCGTCTGGACACGCTGTTTTGAATCGACATCTTTTCGGAGGCCCTGAATGAAGCACCCCATTTCCCGCCGCAAGGCTGTGGCGCTGGTCGCCAGCAGTTGTGCGCTGAGCCTGACGCCGCTGAGTCCGGCCCGCGCGCAGAGCGACAAGCCGGTGCGCATCATCCTGCCCGTCAGCGCCGGCTCTGGCGTAGATGCGATCACCCGTTCGGCGGTGCCGCAACTGATCAAGGCACTCGGCGGTCAATCGGTGGTGATCGAGAACCTGCCCGGTGCCGGCGGCGTCACCGGCGCCTCAGCCCTGGCCAAGGCGCAAGCCGACGGACTGACGATCGGCATGGTGTCGAACAACCACGTGATCAATCCCAGCGTCTACAAGAAGATTCCGTACGATACGCTGGCTGACTTCACGCCGATTTCGGTCATCGGGTCCACACCGTTTGTGCTGGTGGTCAATCCGGCCAAGATGAACGCCAGGAACGTCCGCGAACTGATCGCGCTGCTGAAAGCACGGCCCGACGCCTACAACTACGCCTCGCCCGGCAACGGCACCATCACGCACCTGGCGGCTGAAATGTTTCTCAACGAGGCTCAGGTGGCGGTGCGCCACATTCCCTACAAGGGGACCGGCCCGCAGGTGACCGACCTGATAGGCGGTCAGGTCGATCTGGGCTTTGTCGCTTTGCCCGCCATTCAAGCCCATCTCAAGAGCGGCGCCCTGCGCGCGATCGGTCTGGGCAGCAAGGCCCGTTCGCCGGCCGCCCCGGAAATTGCGACGATCGCGGAACAGGGGCTGCCCAACTATGAGGTGGACGGCTGGTTTGCCGCGCTGGGCCCGGCCCGGTTGCCGCCCGACCAGGTCAAACGCTTTCACACCGCGTTCGTCACCGCCTTCAATAGCGCCGAGGTGAAGGAGGCGATGCTCAGGCAGGGCAACGTGATCCACCCGACGACGCCGGAGGCCGCAGCCCAGTACTTCCGCAGCGAAATGGGGCGCTACGCGGCGCTGGCTGAAAAGGCCGGCATCACGCTGGATTGAGCTGCCGTCAGAACGGGCTGCCGTCGTGCTCGAGCCCCAGGCGTATCAGCTTCATGCGCAGTCCGACGCGCGTCAGGCCGAGCTGGTCGGCAACGTGTGTCTTGTTGCCATTGTGGCGCTGCATCGCTTCGCGTATCACCTGGGCTTCAAGGCGTTCCAGCCGGTGCCTGAGCAGGCCCGACGCGGCGCTGCCGGCAGCGCCGGGCTCGGCTGGCGCCTTCACCGGCTGACGCAGGCGGACCGACAGCAGATCGGCGCCCAGCACCGGTCCATCGCCCAGCGCCAATGCCCGACGAATTTCGTTTTGCAGCTCGCGCACATTGCCGGGCCAGGCATGGTCGCGCAGGCACTTCATCGCCTGCTCTGACATTTCCTTGCCGGTGGGTATCGGCCTCCTGAGCATTTCCGCAACGATAGGCGCAATGTCCTGCGGCCGCTCGCGCAGCGCCGGCAAATCCAGCGTGACGCCGGCGACGCGGTAGTACAGGTCTTCGCGAAAGCGCCCGCTGGCCACATCCGCCTCCAGATCCCGATTCGTGGCGGCAATCAGCCGAACGTCCACCGCCACCGGGCGCGGGCTGCCGACCGGGCGCACCTCGCCTTCCTGCAGCGCGCGCAGCAGCTTGACCTGAAAGGCGGGCGAGGTCTCGCCGATCTCGTCCAGGAACAGCGTGCCGCCGTCGGCCTGCTGGAACAATCCGATGCGCGACTCGGTGGCGCCGGTGAAGGCGCCGCGCTTGTGGCCGAACAGCTCGCTCTCGAGCAGCGTGTCGGGCATCGCGCCGCAGTTCTCGACCACGAAGGGCTGGTCGGCGCGCGTGCTCGCGTAGTGGATCGCGCGCGCCAGCAACTCCTTGCCGGTGCCCGATTCGCCGGTGATCAGCACCGACAGGTCGTGGCCGGCAATTCTCTCGGCCAGCGCGCAGACCTGGTTCAGCGGGCTGTCGGCCGCGCGTGTCAGGCGGTCGAAGCCGGCCTGGCTTCGGGCTTTCAGCCGCAGGTTGGCAACGCGCTGTGAAAGGTGCTCGGGGCTGGAGCGCAGCTCCAGCGTCAGGCGCTGATTTTCCTGCTGCAGCCGCCACAGTGCAGCGGCGCTTTGCAGCGTCAGCAGCAACTGGTCCGGATGCCAGGGCTTGAGCAGGTACTGCCAGATGCCGGCCTCGTTGATGCCGGCGATGATGTCTTCGGCTTCGGTATGGCCGGACAGGATCAGCCGCACCGTGTTCGGCCAGCGCGAGCGCACGCTGCGCAGGAACTCGACCCCGGACGTGCCCGGCATGCGCTGGTCCGACAGCACGATCTGAATGTACTCACCCTCCATCAGGTTGAAACCCTCTTCCGCAGTGATGGCGGTGAAGATCGTGAAGTGGTCTTCGAGCGTGCGCCGCAGCGTCTCCAGCGAACGCTGTTCGTCGTCGACGACCAGAACGGACAAGGGCGGGCGCGGGGTCATGCGAGCCTCGCTGGCTTGAGGCGGCTCGGCGCGGCGCTCATGGAATTTGCCAGCCCAGATCACGGTGTCGGGCCAGATGGCGCGGCGTCCACGAGGCCGGCGATTTGCGGACGAAATGATGACGGGCGATGTGGTAGCTCGGATCGAAACCGTAGAAATTGCGTCGCATCTGCGTCAGTTCCTCATCGCGGTAGGCGGCCAGGGGCTTGGCCGCCTCGTCGCGCTGGCGTGTGTCCAGTTTGATGGCCAGTTGCTCCTCCAGCGCGCTCGAGCTTGCCAATGCGCTTGCGCGCTCGAGCACCTCGGCGCGAAAGGCCGCTGTGTCGCCTTGCAGGCAGGCGTCGGTGAAACCGATCTCCAGCGCGCGGCGCGCCGTCAGCGGCTGGCGGTCGCGCATGATGGCCTGCGCCGCATCCAGGCCGACGCGTCGCGGCAGCAGATAGGTCCAGTATTCGGACCCGTACAGGTTGCCCATGTTCCGGTAGTGCGGATTGAGCAGCACCGCCTCGCGCGCCCAGACCAGATCGCAGGCGCGCGCCAGAAAGCAGCCGCCGGCGCCGCTGTTGCCGCCGATCGCGGCGACCGTGATCTGCTGCGCGGTGTTGATCAACTCCAGCGCCAGATCGTTCATCGCGTTGATATTGCGCCAGGACTCGTCGGCAGCGGAGCCCTGGCCCAGGCTGGCGGCCTCGATCACGTTCAGGTGGATTCCGTTCGACCAGAAGTCGATGCCGCCCATCAGCAGCAGCATCCGTGTCGGCCGCTGTTTGGCCCACTGCAGCGCGGCGCGCAGCCGCTCGCATTGCGCGCTGGACATGGCGCCGTTGTAGAACTCGAATTCCAGCACGCCGACCGGACCATCCTCTTGATAGGCGATGTCCTGCCAGGTGGCGGTCTCGCTGCGCCAGCAGCCCGGCAACGCCAGCTCCGGCAGCGCTGCCGACTCGCGCTCGAAGGCCAGCGCCGCGGGCAGCTTGATGCTGCCCGCGCGCCTGACGTGGCCGATCCAGACCGCACCATCGACGGTGGCCCGCAGCAACGCAGTTTCGCGCCGCGCAATTACTTCACCTGGCGCGCCGCGCAGCATCGCCTCGGGCCAGCCATCGAAGAGATGGCAGGGTTCGCCAAACAGGCTGTCGGCCAGACCCGGAAAGCCGTCGGCGGCGTGCATTTTGCGCAGCACCGTGGCGCTGTCGTCAAGCAACCAGTCGACCGAACGGTCGCGCTGTTGCAGCTGCGGACGCAGCCGCCCGCTCGGCGATGGCAGGCTGGCCAGCGCTTGCGGCACAAACGCGCCCGACTCGAAGCGCTGCACCGCCTGCAGCACGGCCGTGGTCGCCGCCTGCGTCCCTTCATTGCGGTACAGGCTCGACTTCTTTGCCTTGCGCATCGCGAAGCTCGCACTGGCCCAGACCGGTCCGGCGTCCATTTCGGCTTGCGCCTGCAGCACGGTGACGCCCCACTGGCTGGCATCGTCCTGGATCGCCCAGTCCAGCGCCGAGGGTCCGCGGTCGCCGACGATGCCGGGATGCACGATCAGGCAGGTATGGCGCGACCAGATCGACTCTGGAATCGCGCGCTTCAGGTATGGCGCGACCAGCAGGTCGGGGCGAAACAGATGCAGGGCTTCCTCGGTCACGCTGTCGGCGATGTCGAACTCGATCGAGAGCTCGTGCCCGCGCTGGCGCAGCTCGGCCGCCAGACACTGGGTCAGGCTGTTGAAGGCATGGGTCAGCAGCAGGATGCGCATCGGTCCAGGCTCAGCAAATCCTTGGCAGCTGATCGCCGGCCAGCCAGTCGACGATGCGCCGGCCGCCAAAGGCCGTGCTCAACTGGACGAAGTGGTGATCGTCGGCAATCACCTCGCCGATCAGCGCCGCATCGGCGCCGAGCGGGTGCGCGCGCATCGCCGCCAGCAGGCCTGGCGCATCGGTCGCGGCGCAAATCGCAATCAGCTTGCCCTCGTTGGCGACATTGAGCGGATCGAGCCCGAGCAGCTCGCAGGCCGCGGCGACGACCGGCTTGACCGGAATCGCCTTCTCCTGCAGCATCATGCCGACACGCGACTGTCCGGCGATTTCATTCAGGGTGGCCGCCAGTCCGCCGCGCGTCGGGTCGCGCAGGCAGCGGATGTCGGCGCCGGTGGCCAGCAGGGTCGCGACCAGGCCGTTGAGCGCCGCGGTGTCGGAAACGATGGGCGCGTCGAACGACAGATTCTCGCGCTTGCTCATGATGGCGACGCCGTGATCGCCGATCGAGCCGGACAGCAGCACCGCGTCGCCGGGCCGCGCACGACCGCCACCGAGCTCCAGACCGTCGGGCAGCACGCCGACTGCCGTCGTCGTGATGAAGACGCCGTCGCCCTTGCCGCGCTCGACCACCTTGGTGTCGCCGGTCACCACCGGCACGCCGGCGCTGCGCGCCGCCTGCGCCATCGATTCGACAATGCGCGCCAGGTCCGCCAGCGCAAAGCCTTCCTCCAGGATGAAGCCGGCCGCGAGGTAAAGCGGCGTCGCGCCCATCACCGCCACGTCGTTGACCGTGCCGTGCACCGACAGGCAGCCGATGTCGCCGCCCGGAAAGAACAGGGGCGACACCACGTGGCTGTCAGTGGACATCACGAGCCGCGCCGCCTTGCCGTCCAGCATGGCCGCTGGCAGCACCGCGCCGTCGTTGCCCTGGCCCAGGTATTCGTTGCCCAGATGGCGTGCGAACAGTTCGCTGATCAACTGCGCCATCGCGCGGCCGCCCGACCCATGGGTCAGGTCGACGCGGCCATGCTTCAGGTCCAGCGCTCGGGCGTAGCCTCGCTTGACTTCAGCCATCAGTTCATGTCCTTGTAGCGGCCGTAGCTGTAATGCGCGGCGCAGGCGCCCTCGCTGCTGACCATGCAGGAGCCGACCGGGTTTTCGGGTGTGCAGACGGTGCCGAAGATCTTGCAGTCCTGCGGCCGCTTGACGCCGCGCAGGATCGCGCCGCACTCGCAGGCCTTGTTGTCGGGTACCGGTCGGTAGACCAGATTGAATCGACGCTCGGCGTCGAAGCTGGCGTATTTACTGCGGATCTTCAGCGCCGAATACGGCACCACCGAGAGTCCGCGCCATTCGAATTCTGAGCGCAATTCAAAAACCTCGGCGACCCGGTCCTGTGCTTTCAGATTGCCGTCGCGCGTGACCGCGCGCGCGAACTCGTTCTCGACCTCGGCGCGGCCCTCGTTGACCTGGCGCACCAGCATCAGCACGGCCTGCATCACGTCCAGCGGCTCGAAACCGGCGATCACGACCGGCTTGCGGTACTCCTGCGCAAAGAACTCGTAGGGCCGGCTGCCGATCACGGTGGAGACGTGCGCCGGGCCGATGAAGCCGTCGATCGGCACCGTGCCCCACTGTCGCACTTCGGGCGACTCCAGAATCTGGCTGATCGCCGCCGGCGTCAGCACGTGGCAGCACAGCACGCTGAAGTTGCCCAGTTGTTCCTGCTGCGCTTGCTGGATGGCCAGCGCGGAGGGTGGCGTCGTGGTCTCGAAACCAATGGCAAAGAACACCACCTCACGCTGCGGGTTATCGCGCGCGATTTGCAGGGCATCGAGCGTCGAGTAGACCATGCGGATATCGCCGCCGCGCGCCTTGGCCTTCAGCAGCGACAGGCCGTCGGACGCCGGCACGCGCAAGGTGTCGCCGTAAGTGCACAGGATCACGCCCTGCTGCAGCGCGAGGGCGATCGCCATGTCGATGCGCCCGATCGGCAGCACACAGACCGGGCAGCCGGGGCCATGCACCATGCGTACATTCGGCGGCAGCAGATCGGACAGGCCGTAGCGCGAGATCGCGTGCGTATGTCCGCCGCAAAACTCCATGAAGCTGTAGCGCCGCTCCGGTTGCACGGTGGCCGCGATCCTGGCGGCGATCGTCTTGGCGACATCGCCGTCGCGGAATTCGTCGATGTACTTCACGCTGCCAGCTGGCTTTCATTCAGTTCAGAAAACAGCGCCAGTGTCCTGGCCGCCTCGGCCGGGTCGAGCTTGGACAATGCGTAACCGACGTGCAGGATCACGTAGTCGCCAACCTTCACGTCATCGAGCAGCGCCAGTGAAACCTCTTTCTTGACGCCGCCGAGATCGACCAGCGCCCAGTCGCCGGCCGCACCGGTGCCGATCTCTACCACCCTGACCGGAAGCGCAAGACACATTTCACTGCTCCAAAGAATTGAGGGCTACCCAGGCTTGACCCAGCGCAATGCTGGCATCACCCGGGGACAAGCGCGTTGGCGCCAGCACTTTCATGCCGCGATCTGCCAAAGTTTCACGCAGGCCCAACGATAGCAGGGAGTTCAGGAAACAGCCGCCTCCCCAAGTCAGGGTTTTCACTCCCCCGGCGTGCGCCGCCTGCAGGACCCAAGTCGCCAGAGCGGCCACCAGCGTGGCATGAAAGCGCGCTGCGGCCAGATCGACATCACTGGCATCGGCCAGCGTGGCGAGCAAGGGCAGCAGGTCGAGTTGCCCGCCGGGGCCAATGCGCCAGCCATCAACAAAGGCTTGCGGCCAGCCGTGCTGTTCGATGTGACGGGTCGCGGCCTGTTCCAGCAGCATCGCCGCCTGTGCTTCGTAATGCATGTGACTGCACAGTCCGAGCAAACCGGCGGCGGCGTCGAAGACGCGGCCCATGCTGGAACTGGCCGGTGAATTGATGCGCTGCTCCAGCATGCGCTCAACGATGGCGCCACCGTCCGCAAAGCGCTCGCCAATCTCGGCATTGCGGCCCAGTTCGTGCAGCACCGCCGCCGCCATCCGCCAGGGCTCGCGCGCGGCCTTGTCGCCGCCCGGCAGCGGCAAGGGTCGCAGATGACCCAGGCGGTCGAACTGCGCACCATCAACCCACAGCAATTCGCCGCCCCAGGCGCTGCCGTCGGATCCAAGGCCGACGCCATCGAGCGCCAGGCCCAGCACCGGGCCGCGATGGCCGTGCTCGGCGCAGACCGCGGCGATGTGCTCGTGGTGATGCTGAACCGCCACCGCCGGCAGTCCGTGACGGGCGGCAAATGCCAGCGCCGCCTGGGTGCTGTAGTCGTCCGGGTGCAGGTCGTGCGCGATGATCAGCGGCTTGACGTCCAGCAGGTCCAGCATCCGCTGCACCGTCTCGTCGAGAAAAGAACAGGTCGCGGCATTGTCCAGATCGCCGATGTGCGGTGACAGGAACGCATCGGCGCCCCGCGTCACGCAGATGCTGTTCTTCAGATGGGCGCCGAAGGCCAGCACCGGGGGGCCGGCGCGCGCCAGGCCGATCGCCGCGGGTGCGTAGCCGCGGCTGCGCCGGATGAACTGGGCACACTGGCCCAGCGCTCGCAGCACGCTGTCGTCGCAGCGCGCAACGATGTCGCGGTCATGGTCGAGCGTGGCGTCCGCAATGCCGGCCAGCCGCGTGCGCGCCTCGATCGAGTCGCGCACGATCGGCTCGCCGCCGGGGTTGGCGCTGGTCATCACCAGCACAAGCTGATGCGGCGCTGCCAGCCACTGGCTGCCGCCCGGTCGGAGCGCCGCTTCATGGAACAGCAGATAGTGGATCGGCGTCGTCGGCAGCATCACGCCCAGCTCCTGCAGACCGGGCGCGACGCCGGGCAGTTCGGCGTCGCAGCAGGTCAGCGCGCGCAGCAGAACAACCGGGCGCTCGCGGCCCTCCAGCAGTGCTTGTGCGTGGGCAGACACTTTGGCATACGGCGCCAGGCTGGCCGCGTTGAGCGTCATCACGGCAAATGGTTTCTCTTCCCGGTTCTTGCGTCGCCGCAGCCGCTGCACCGCCTGCGGATTGCGCGCGTCACAGGCCAGATGAAATCCGCCCAGTCCCTTCACCGCGACCAGGGCGCCGGCGCGCAGCAGCTCCAACGTCTGTGCGATCGGGTCGCCTTCGACGCGACGGCCTTGCGCATCGAGCAAGGAGAGACTGGGACCACAGACCGGGCAGCAGCTTGTCTCGGCGTGAAAGCGGCGGTCGGCAGGCGTCGTGTATTCCTGCTCGCAGTGTGGACACAGCGGGAACGACGCCAGGCTGGTCTGGGGCCGGTCGTAGGGCAGCGCGCGGGTCACGGTGTAGCGCGGCCCGCAGTGGGTGCAGGTGATGAAGGCGTGGCGCCAGCGGCGGTCGGCCGGGTCGAACAGCTCGCTCAGGCAGTCGGGGCAGACCGCCACATCGGGGCCAATCGAGGTCGAGGCCTCGCCCTTGACGCTGGCAACAATGCTGAAATCCGTCAGGGCCTGCGCCTGCGACAGCCGAGCCTGGACGTCGTCGACCCGTGCCAGCACCGGCGCCTCGGTGCGCAGCCGCTGCAGCAGCGCGGCAATCTGTGCCGCCTCACCCTGCGCCAGGATATCGACACCCTGGGCGTCGTTGCGCACCCAGCCGGTCAGCTGCAGTTGCTGCGCCAGGCGCCAGACAAAGGGCCGAAAGCCCACGCCCTGGACGATGCCGATGACCCTGATCCGGCGCGCCGTGAAAGCCAAGTGGGTGCTCAGCCGTGCGCTTGCTGCAGTTGGGCTTCCAGTTCGGCGATCCGCAGTTTGAGGCGGTCCACCGTTAGCTGCTTGGCGGCGCGCGCGCCGGCGACGCCCTCGCGCAAATACTCGACCCACTCGTCCAGACCTTCGCCGCTGGTGGCCGACAGCTGGATCACGCGGATCCGCGGGTTGACCCGGCGCGCGTAGCCGATCGCCGCGGCGACATCAAAATCAAGATGCGGCAGCAGGTCGATCTTGTTCAGCAGCATCAAGCTGGCGGCGTGAAACATGTCGGGGTATTTGATCGGCTTGTCCTCGCCCTCGGTGACCGACAGGATCACCACCTTGTGCGCTTCGCCCAGATCAAAAGCGGCGGGGCAGACCAGGTTGCCGACGTTTTCGATCATCAGCAGCGAATCCTGCTGCAGGTCGAGTTGCTGCATCGCATGGCCGACCATGTGCGCATCCAGATGGCAGCCCTTGCCGGTGTTGATCTGGATCGCCGGCGCGCCGGTGGCGCGAATGCGCTCGGCGTCGTGCGTGGTCTGCTGGTCGCCCTCGATCACGGCCAGCGCCTGTCCCTGCAGCAGGCCTATGGTCTTGCACAGCAGCGTGGTCTTGCCCGAGCCCGGGCTGGAGACCAGGTTCAGCGCGAAGATGCCGCGCTCCGCCAACTGCTGCCGATTCGCCTGCGCATAGGCGTTGTTCTTGGCCAGGATGTCCTGCTCGATCTGCACCATGCGCTTGCTGCTGACTCCCGGTGCATGCGAATGCGCTGCGCCGTGCGGGTGAGGATGCTCGTGCTCATGCGGGTGCTCATGCGGGTGCTCATGCGGGTGCTCATGCGCTTCACCGCCGTGCTGATGACCATGGCTGTGCCGGCTGCCGTCGGCATGCACATGATCGTGCTCATGCGGGGCGTCGGCCCCCTCGATCTTCACTTCGTCAGCGCCGCAGCCGCAGGTGGTACACATTCGACACATCCTTGATCAGTTGAGGACAGAGCACGCTTCGCTTTGATCTGTCCCGCAATGTTTCAGTTTACTTCCAGTTCCTTCAGCCGCATCTCGGTGCCGCCCGTGACCTGCATCTGATGGCCGCCGCAATGTGGACACTCGCCAAAGACCTCGCTCATCGGCACCGACAGCGCGCAAGCCATGCACCAGCCGGTTCCGGGCAGCGCGATGATTTCCAGCCGGGCGCCCTGCGCGATGCTGTCGCGCGTCACCGCATCGAAGCAGAACTTCATCGCCTCCACCTCGACCCCCGAGAGCTGGCCGATCTCCAGCCAGACGGTGTCGACTTTCGAGAACTGCTGTTGCCGCGCCGCATCCTCGATCAGCTGCAGCACGCCTTCTGCGAGCGACATTTCATGCATGGCCGCAGTTTATCGGGAACCGGCCAGGAATTCGGCGAAGCGCTTGTCGCGGGTGTTGATATGGGTTTCGATGAACGACAGGGCTTCCTCCGTCATGGCTGCCAGCGCCGACGTGTTTCCGGTCGCCTGGTCGATCGCGATCGACCGGAACAGGTCCATCATGTGGCAGTGGTCATCGGCATGATCCTCGTAGTCCTCGAAACTGTGCTGGCGCATGATCAATTCCTCGGAGACGAAATGCGCCTCGCAGTAGGCTGTCAGCTGGTCCAGCAACTGCGTCACGTGGCCGCTGTCGCGCTGCTCGCGCACCGCCTGGCACAGCGAGCGCAGCAGGCTGAGTTGAACCTCGTGCTCGCGATCCATGCCGGCAGCGGCGGCGCTGTTGAATTCGGAAATCCTCGACATCCTTGTCCCCTTGTTTTGGAAGCACCAGCGGCGAAGCTTAGCGCATGGCAAAAAAACGCCGGCGCGAAAGGTCGGGCCGTTCGTCCGCCGTCTTGTCGCTGGGCGCGGGCGGGGCCGCCGGTGTGGTCAGCAGGCCGATCAGCGAGGCGCGCGCGGTCATCGTCGCGTCCGACTGGCGACTGAACTTGTCCATCGGTGAAAACAGCGGACAGCTCTGGTACTCGCCGAGCTCCGGTTCGACGCCGCCGAGAAAGGCGAAGTCGCCGGCCGGAAATTTGACGAAACGCCGTTTGTTTTCACCCGCGCTGACCCAGTTCTCGGCGCTGCCGGGCAGCAGCAGGATGCTCATGCACCAGGGCGTGATCACGATGCCCAGCCAATGCCCCTGCCAGCGCTGGAAGTCAACTGCCTCGACGCAAAGCGCCGGGTTCAGGATCGGAACGTCGGCCATCTGCTCGCGCTGGATCCGAAAGAACGCCTCTTCCACCGCGGCCAGCGGACTGTGGCCGTGAACGCGAAAGCTCATCGGCTGCTCCCACCCCACGAGCGCGCATCGGCGCCGTCTGTCATCAGCTTCTCCATCGTGGCCAATGACTCCTTCGCGCGCTCCGGTTCGACCCGCTCGAAGGCGAAGCCGCCCGCCTGGATCAGCAGGTAGTCGCCCGGGGCGACCTCCTCGTCGAGCAGCATCAGGCTGACCTCGCGCCGTTGTCCAAAGCACTCGGTGAGCGCGACGCCGTCACGAACCTCGAGCACGAGCGACGGAGCAGCCAGGCACATCTCAATCGACCCTTGCCGTCAGCGCTTGCACCGAGTAGCCGCGAGCCCGCAATTCGGCCACGGCCCTGTCGACCAGTTCTGGCACCTTGGTCGCGACGGTGTCTGTCATCTCCATGCCCAGCTCGAGCGACACCGGCTCGACGCCGAGCACGACGATTTCCTTCGGCATCGTGTCCAGCAGTTCCAGGCTCGCCAGCACGTCCGGCAGCGCAATCTGGTGCGGCGACAGCTTGCGGCGGAAGAAGACCGGAATCTCGTCGCCGGCGATCTTCACCACGGTACCGGGCGCAGCGCCGGTCTTGACAACGTCGATGACGATCAGGAAATCGAGGTTCGACAGGTCTTCGATCATCTCCATGCCCGAGGTGCCGCCGTCGATGACCAGCACCTCCTCGGGCAGCTTGTAGAGCTGCTCCAGCAATTCCACCGCGCGCACGCCGGCCGCTTCATCGGTCAGGATGGTGTTGCCGATACCCAGAACCACTGCACGCATAAGGAGAAGCCCCGCAAAAGAAAAGGGTCGGCCAACGCCGACCCTTGGATGGTAACCCCGGTCAGACCGCCTTGATCGAGATGGCGGTGCCACTGTCCTTGTCGGTCAGGTGGATCGCACAGGCGATGCAGGGATCGAAGGAGTGGATCGTGCGCAAGACCTCCAGCGGCTTCTCCGCGTCGGCGATCGGCGTGCCCATCAGCGAGGCCTCGTACGGGCCGGGCTCGTCCTTCTCGTTCCTCGGGCAGGCGTTCCAGGTCGAGGGCACCACGCACTGGTAGTTCTTGATCTTGC
>JBMOJJ010000068.1:0-14206 GCA_049315845.1 Rhodoferax sp. | reverse complement strand
GGCGCTCGCTCACGCGCGCATCCGGCCTGGACACCGACCGGCTGCAACTGGTCGGGCTGCAACCGCTGGACCGGCGCACGCATCTGCCGGCAGGCGCGCACCTGGCACTGCAACCGCCGCCGACAGTGCCTGAGGGTCTGATCACCAGCAGTTGCTTCAGCCCGACACTGCAGCAGCCGATCGCGCTGGCCATGCTCAAGCGCGGCACGCAGCGTCTGGGCGAGCAACTCACAGCCTGGCATCTTGGCAAGTCAATCGCGGTAGAGGTCGTCAAGACACCCTTTGTCGATCCGAGCGGGGAGCGTCTTCATGGTTGATCTCATCCAAGCAGAATCCGGCGCACCGGGCTGCCGCCAACTCGACGGTGTTACCGCTCTGACGATACGGCACTTTGCCGGCGACAGCAGCGCGCGTGAAGCGGTGCAGGCGCAGGGACTGGACTGGTCCGAAGTGCCTCTGAGCTTGACCGGCTGCGACCCCTATCTGGCTTGGCGCACGCCGCAGGAAACGCTGGCGCTGGGTTTGCAGTCGCAGCCACTCAAGGCACTGCTGACTTCACTGACGCCGGGGCGCAGCGAGACCGCAGTGGCCGTTGATTTATCCGAGTCGCTGGCCGTCTTCGAACTGCATGGCGCGGCGCTCGATGCCTGGCTCGCGCACCTGGTTGATGCCATGTCGATCCCGCGCCAGAGTGGCCAGTGCACGCGCTGCCGGCTCGCCGATATTCCAGTGCTGCTGTTGCGACTGGATCCCGAACGTGTGTGGTTGGTTGCTGATCGACCCGTTGCACCGTATCTCAGCAACTGGCTGTCGTATTCGCACGAAGGTGCGTTTAGCACCGTGCGCTGATTCCCTTTTTTTCAACATCAACACTCCAAGGAGCTAACCCTCATGAAACTTATTCCGCATATTTCCCGTCCGCTGGTCCTGGCCCTGGGCTTGGCCTTGGGCGCCGCCTGCACACCCGCGCTGGCACAAAAGGTCGTCAAAATCGGCGTCGTCGGCCCCTACACCGGCGGTGCCGCCAGCTATGGCAAGGACTTCGAGTCCGCCGTCAAACTGGCGATTGAAGACGCAAACGCAGCCGGCATCAAGCTCGGTGGCGAGGCCGTGCGCTTCGAGTTGATCTCGGAAGACGACGCAGGCGATCCGAAACAGGCCGTCAGCGTCGCCACGCGGCTGGCCGACCAGAAGGTAGCCGGCGTGGTCGGACACCTGCAATCGGGCGCCACGATACCGGCCTCCAAGGTTTACCACGACGCCGGCATTCCGCAAGTGGCACCGGCAGCGACGAACCCGACTTTTACGCGCCAGAACTTTAATACCGCTTTCCGCGTCATCGGCGACGACCAGCAGGTTGGCACGGCCATGGCCAGCTATATCGTCACCAAGCTGGGCTTCAAGACGGTGGCCGTGATCGACGATCGCACCGCCTTTGGCAAGGGCTTGGCCGATGTCATTGCCAATACCGTCCCGACACTCGGCGGCAACGTCGCGGCACGTGAGTTCACCACCGACAAGGCGACCGACTTCAAGGCCATTCTCACCAGCATCAAGGCAAAGAACGTGCAGGCCATCTTCTACGGTGGCCTCAATGCGCAGGCCGGCCCGCTGAAGCGCCAGATGAAGGATTTGGGCATCAACGCACCACTGTTTGGCTCGTCGATTTCGTCCGATGAATTCGTCTCATTCGCCGGCAAGGAAGCCGCTGAAGGCACGATATCGGCCGACTCCGGCCAGGCTATCGAAAACATGCCCGGCGGAACGGACTTCGTCAAGAAGTTCACGGCCAAGTACGGCCCGGTCGTGATGTACGCGCCCTATGGCTACGACGCCACCAACGTGCTAATCAACGCCATCAAGGCCGCCAACTCGGCCGACCCGAAGAAGTACCTTCCCGAGATCGCCAAGCTCAACTTCAAGGGCGTCACGGGACCGATCGCGTTCGACAACAAGGGTGACCTGCGCTCGGCTGCCGTGACCTTCTTCCGCGTCAAGGGCGGCAAGTGGGAAACGCTGGAAACCGTCTCGACCAAGTAACTGTTTGAATGAGCAGGACCGACGCCGCAAGCGGCTTCGGTCCTGCTTCAACAATGGACTTTCCCCAAAATCATGACAGGTCAAATTCCGCTCGGCATGACC
Source organism: Rhodoferax sp. (assembly GCA_049315845.1). Lineage (GTDB taxonomy): Bacteria > Pseudomonadota > Gammaproteobacteria > Burkholderiales > Burkholderiaceae_C > Rhodoferax. The sequence goes on along the minus strand of JBMOJJ010000068.1, from coordinate 12,064 downwards.
GGCGGGCGAGTTCTTCACGCTGCACCGGCATTGGCAAGGCGCGAGGCGGCTTCCTTCAAACGGTGACTCTTGCCCTCGAACGCGAGCAGGGACGAGCGGTGCATCAACCGATCCAAGATGGTCGTGCTCATCGTGTTGTCGCTAGGCATTTACCCCAGTCCTCGGCGATCCTGTTGGAGGTGACCACGATCGAGCGGCGCAGTTTGTAGCGCCGGTGACCGGTGTCTTGCCGGTCCAGCTTCGAAAGGCCTGAATGAAGGAATTGCTTTCCTGAAAGCCGAGCAGCCATGAGATTTCTCCGGGAGAAACAGTGGAATTGATCGAGTAGTGTTGCGCCAACTCCTGGCGGACATTGTTCAGCAGGTCCTGAAAACTCACCCGCTCGTCACCCAAATGGCGCTGCAATGACCTTTTGCTCATGGCCAAACGCTGTGCCACTGCGTCAACGGAACCAATCCCTGCCGGGAGCATTTTCAACAAGACGCTCCTGACGCGGTCGGTAGGGCTGGCAGTTTCATCCAGGATCCTATACGCCGATCACGCAATGGATCCTATCGGGCGATCAGTCACAACGCTGTTACTGAAGGAGTTTTGAGAAACTCGCCGATGAAGTAAATGGCGCGAGGCAACGTGCAAGCCATGTCCCCAAGCCGTCAGCGCAAGACGAGCACAGGCAGCTTGCTTTCGATGATGACGTCCTTGGTGTGGGAGCCAAGGACGAACTTCCCTACCCGACTGCGGCTGTGTGACACCATCACAATCATGTCGCAGTCTGATTCTTCCGCCGCGTCCACGATGCTCTGTGCCACTCTGTAGGCAGTCGCCTTATGTGCCGTGAATGCCACTCCGGCGGCCAATGCACGCTTCTCAAACTGCCCCAAGAGTGCACTGGCATGGGCTTCATTTTTGGATTCATGATTCTTGACGCGGTTCAAGAACTCATCGCCATGTCCGCTCGCCGTTGAAAGTGGCAGATCAGGCTCTACCACGAACCCCGTAATGCGTGCCCCCAATTGCAAGGCGAGATCAATACTGCCATCCATGGCTCGATGTGACAGCTCGGATCCGTCGACGGGCACAAAAAGGTGCTTGTACATGGTTTGCAACTCCCAAATGAAACAATGAGTATCCTTGATTCAAAGATCACTTCCATCAGTGGTCTTTTCATCACAAGACCTGTGCCGGATCAATCCTCCACGAACGCCTCTTACCTCTTCTTCTTGATCGAAGGTAGCAGCACGATCACCAGCAGCAGCGCGCGTCGCAGGTTCTCCTCCATCATCGGCCCCAGGATGCAGCCCAGCAGCAGGGGCGCGGGCTCGGCGCCGAGCTTGATGAACAGATAGCCGATGACACCAAACAGACCCCTGCTTCCGGCAAAAAGTGACCAAGCGGCCATCTATTGGCGGATTCAACACAGAGATCAGGGCTTAAAAAACGGTCGTCTGGTGCGGCTGGCGGGGATCGAACCCACGACCCTTGGCTTCGGAGGCCAATACTCTATCCACTGAGCTACAGCCGCACTTTGCTTGAAATCTGCAAAGGTGATATTTTCGCACACCACCAAATGTTCGCGGCGCATTGACTGAAAGTCATCGAGCGCCTCAATGGGTGTCTATCTGGGGCAAACCTCCACAAGCAGGTTGACAGTCACTGGCTGCCATGACTCCGCGGAAGTTTCGATCCCATATGGCACCAGAATCCGAACTGACAGCCGTGCGGGCCAGATGCGGACCCGGTGGCGGAACAGTGCTGAATTTCAGCCTCTGGCGCGAGTTCGAGGCTGGTGTTCAAGCCGATGTCGGCGCTGGCGTTCCTTCCGAAGAGGAAGAACACGTGCCAAATCTGCAAAACATGTTGCCGGTCGGCATCCCTGCGGGAGGCTGCATTGCAGTTTTATTCACAAGGGTGGCCGCTATAATCGCCGCTCATTTCAACGCTCCCAACACCAGAGAACACCATGAGCGACATCCACCATGCCAACGTTGACGATGAAGCGCACACCGGCCTCATCAAGACCCCCAAGCAGTTGATGCTTACCGTCTTCTTCGCTTTTGTGATCCCCATATTCGTGATCATCGGCATCGTGGAATACGTGACCTCTGACGACAAGTCGACTGTCAGCGCACAGTTCGCGGAGAGAGCCGTGATGGCCCGCATTCAAAAAGTTGGCAACGTCGAGTTCGGCAGTGCCGACAGGACGCCAAAAACCGGCGAGGAAGTCTTCAAGGTGCAGTGCACGACCTGTCACAGTGCGGGACTGGTCGGAGCACCCAAGTTTGGCGATGCCGCAGCCTGGGCGCCACGCATCAAGACCGGCTATGAAGCGCTGTTGAACTCGGCCCTCAAGGGCAAGAACGCGATGGCGCCGCAGGGCGGTGGAAGTTTTGATGCGGTCGAGATTGGCCGCGCGGTGGTCTATATGGCAAATGCCGCAGGCGCCAAGTTTGAGGAACCCAAGGCAGCGGCAGCGCCGGTAGCCGCCGCCTCGGCGGGCAAATAGTTCACAGGCGCCGCGCCAGCGGGCTGGTCACGTAGCTAAAACACGCCGACAGATCCGCTTCCAGCACCGGCTGCGGCCACCAGACGCTGCGCTCGACAGCGTTGGCAGCATGGCCCATGTCCATGCTGTGAATCAGACCAAAACCGATATCGGTATCGAGGTAGAGCCGGCCCTGCTCATCGAGCACGCAGCCCTTCACGACCGCGGCCCTGCCGATGTGGTCCTGCACCGACAGATCATGATCGATACGCCAGATCAGCGCAGTGACCTCCAGTTCCACATAGACGCGCTGCGGGCCGTTCTGGAAGAACCACTGCCCCTGCGCGTCGGGCTGGTAGTTGCGGCCAATGAAGCCGATCAGCTTTTCGTGCTTCAGCAGCGCGCCTTTGCTCTGCACGGTGCCGCCAGAAAATGGTCCGCCGGCTTGGGCGCGCTCGTCGCGCATATACCAGTTACCGCGCGCATCTAGGCCCAGCCAGCCATAGCAATCGGGCACATCTGGCCATTTGGCCAGTGCTTGTCTGACGATGTTGTCCACCGGTCTGAGGCCTTTCTCAGTGCAGCACGTGCGGCGCCTGCGTGATTTCCTGCACCTCCTGATCGGCGCCGGGACTGGCGTGGTGAGCGACCATTCGCCAGCCCTGCGCGGTCTTGTGGTACACGTTGGTGGCAATCACATAGACCAGGCGCGGCCCTTCGTCGGTCAGGACTTCAATGCGCTCGCGCACGTTGTGCACGCTGCTGGCGAGCGACTCGATCCTGCGCACCGACTCCGGCCAGGCTCGGATGCTGCCTTTGGAAAACATCGCGTCGAACGCGCTGCGGATGGCCGCCATGCCGATCAACCGCGGTCCGCTCGGATGCACGCAGACAAGATCGTCTTCGTCCGCCCAGCAGGCCATCAGTTTTTCCAGATCGGCGTTCTGCAATGCCTGGTAAAAGGCGGCTTCGATATCGTCGGCCGAGCCACCGAGGACAACGGTTTGTTTTCTTGCTCTTGACATGTGGAGGACTGAAGGATGGAGACCCGATTTTGCCGTGATTTAAGCATCCGGCGTCCGGTTTATGCTACTGTTGCGTCCTGAACGTTGGAGAATGCTTATGACGCGCTGGTTTCTGATCCTCATGAGTGCAGCCATGCTGACAGGTTGTGGCTACAACGATTTTCAACGGCTCGACGAGCAGACCAAGTCGGCCTGGAGCGAAGTGCTCAACCAGTACCAGCGCCGCGCTGACCTGGTGCCCAACATTGTGGCGACTGTCAAGGGCGAGGCCGCGTTCGAGCAGGAGACGCTTACCAAGGTGATCGAGGCGCGGGCCAAGGCGACGTCGATTCAGGTCACACCCGAGACGCTGAACAACCCGCAGGCGTTCCAGAAATTTCAGGCCGCCCAGGGCGAACTGGGGGCGGCGCTGGGGCGTCTGATGGCCGTATCCGAGCAATACCCGAGCCTGAAGGCAAACGAAGGCTTTCGCGATCTGCGGGTTCAACTCGAGGGCACCGAAAACCGGGTGACGGTGGCGCGCAACCGCTATATCCAGGCGGTCCAGGCCTACAACGTGCTGACCCGCAGTTTTCCCAGCAACCTGACCGCGATGGTATTCAGCTACCAGCAAAAGCCGGCATTCGCGGTGCAAAACGAGGCCTCCATCTCGGTCCCGCCGGTGGTTGATTTCAACAAGAAGTAAGCCCGCATCCGGCCTCAATCGATGCCTGCGCGGTACTCCAGCTCACTGCGAAGGTCGCGCGCGGCCAACTGGTTGACCGTGTTGTGCTGGGCGCTGCTGCTGGCGCCATGGCTGTGGCTGTCGCCGGCACTGGCGCAGCAGGCGCTGCCGCCGCTGACCGGCCATGTGGTCGACCGCACCGGCACGCTTGACGCCGCCCAGCTGCAGCAACTCGAGATGAAACTGATGGACTTCGAGCGCGATCGGGGCACCCAGATCGTCATGCTGCTGGTTCCGGGCACGCAGCCCGAAGACATTGCCAGCTACGCCAACCGGGTCGCCAACAGCTGGAAGATCGGCCGCCGCGAGGTCGGCGACGGACTGCTGCTGGTGGTTGCCAAAGACGAGCATAAGGTGCGCATCGAGGTCGCCAAGACCCTCGAGGGAGCGGTCCCCGATCTGGCGGCCAGGCGCGTCATCGAGCAGGCCATCACCCCACGTTTCAGGCAGGGCGATTTTGCCGGCGGTCTGAACGCTGCGACGGACCAGCTGATAGCACTGGTCCGTGGCGAGGCCCTGCCGACGCCGAAGGCGCAGCCGGCCCGCATTCTGGCCGGTTTTGACTGGCAGGAGATGGCGATCCTGCTGTTCTTCGGAATCCCGATGGTGGCCGGCGTCGCACGCCGGATGCTGGGCTCGATTCTGGGCGCGCTGGCTACCGGCGCGCTCTTCGGTGCGGTCACGCTGATGCTGACCGCCAGTCTTCTGATTGCCGGCCTGGCGGCCGTCGGGGCGCTCCTGTTCGCGCTTTTTGCATCTTTCAGACACAGTTCCGGCACCGGCATCGGCTCGGGCTGGGGTGGCGGCAGCAGTGGCTGGGGCTCCGGTGGCGGTGGCGGCGGTTTCAGCTCCGGCGGTGGTGGCGACTTTGGAGGCGGCGGCGCCTCGGGGGACTGGTGATGTACAGCCGTATCAGGAGATTCTTGAAGCACCGCTGGCTCGATGCGTCGACAACGCGGCGCGTCATTCCAGCCGATCTGGTGCAGCGTCTGGCAAAACGTGTCGCTGCCAGCGAACAGCGCCACAGCGGAGAAATCCGGATCTATGTCGAAGCCGGACTGCCTGCGGCCTTGCTGCTGCTCAAGCTGTCGACACCGCAGATCGTCCGGCAGCGAGCACTGTCCGTGTTCAGCGAACTCCGTGTCTGGGATACCGCCGGCAACAACGGCGTGCTGATCTACCTGTTGCTGGCAGAGCGCTCGATCGAGATTGTGGCCGATCGCGGGCTCAATGACCGGGTCACGGCGCAAACCTGGAAAGCGATGGTCTCGCGCATGAGCAAAGCCTTCGCCACCGGAAGATTTGAAGACGGCTTGACAGAAGCACTGGAGGAGGTGTCTGCGCTGCTGGTGCAGCATTTCCCGCTCGATAGCGGCGCCAACCCGAACGAACTGCCCAACGCACCCATTCTGGGCTGAGGGCTACTTCATCTGACGGTACTTGCGCAGCGCTGCGATCTGCGCCGCCATCACGGCCAGCTCCGAGGTGGCCTTGGCCAGATCGATATCGGTCTTGGCATTCTTGATCGCTTCTTCTGCAGCAAGCCTGGCTTCATTGGCTTTTTCGTCGTCCAGATCCTTGCCGCGAATGGCGGTGTCGGACAGCACTGTGACGCAGTTGGGCTGCACCTCGAGGATGCCGCCGGCGACGAAAATGAACTCTTCGCTGCCGTCGGCCTTCTCGATGCGCACAGAACCGGCCTTGATGCGCGTGATCAAGGGGGTGTGCCGCGGGTAGATGCCGAGTTCGCCGGCTTCGCCGGGCAGAGCGACAAAACGGGCCTCGCCCGAGAAGATCGACTCTTCGGCACTGACCACATCGACATGGATGGTGTTCATCTTGTTAGACCTTCTTCGCCTTTTCGAACGCTTCGTCGATCGTTCCAACCATGTAGAACGCCTGTTCCGGCAGATGATCGCACTCGCCCGCCACAATCATCTTGAAACCGCGAATGGTCTCGGCCAGACTGACGTATTTGCCCGGCGTGCCGGTGAACACTTCAGCCACATGGAAGGGCTGCGACAGGAAACGCTGAATTTTTCGGGCCCGGCTCACGACCAGCTTGTCTTCCGGCGCCAACTCGTCCATGCCCAGAATGGCGATGATGTCGCGCAGTTCCTTGTAGCGCTGCAGCGTGCCCTGCACGGCGCGGGCGGTTTCATAGTGATCAGCACCGACCACCAGCGGGTCAAGCTGACGGCTGGTGGAGTCCAGCGGATCCACCGCCGGATAAATGCCCAGCGATGCGATGTCACGGCTCAGCACCACAGTGGAATCCAGGTGGGCAAAGGTGGTGGCAGGGCTGGGATCGGTCAAGTCATCGGCGGGCACATACACCGCCTGGATGGACGTGATGGAGCCGACCTTGGTCGAGGTGATGCGCTCTTGCAGGCGACCCATTTCTTCGGCCAGCGTAGGCTGGTAGCCCACAGCAGAAGGCATCCGGCCCAGCAGTGCGGACACTTCGGTGCCGGCCAGCGTGAAACGGTAGATGTTGTCCACGAAGAACAGCACGTCCTTGCCTTCATCGCGGAACGATTCGGCGATGGTCAGGCCGGTCAGGGCCACGCGCAAACGGTTGCCCGGAGGCTCATTCATCTGGCCGTAAACCATGGCCACCTTGGAGTCTTCAAGTTTCTCAAGATTCACCACGCCAGAGTCGGCCATTTCGTGATAGAAGTCGTTGCCCTCGCGGGTACGCTCGCCCACACCGGCAAACACCGACAAGCCGCTGTGCGCCTTGGCAATGTTGTTGATAAGTTCCATCATGTTCACGGTCTTGCCGACACCGGCACCGCCGAACAGGCCGACCTTGCCGCCCTTGGCAAACGGGCACACCAGATCAATCACCTTGATGCCGGTTTCCAGCAGCTCTTGCGAGGGGCTGAGTTCATCATAAGTGGGGGCCTTGCGGTGAATCGAGGCGAGTTTGGCGGAATTGACCGGGCCACGCTCGTCAATCGGGTTGCCCAGCACGTCCATGATGCGGCCCAATGTGGCGGTACCGACCGGCACTGAAATCGGGTTGTGGGTGTTGGTCACCATCAGGCCACGGCGCAGGCCGTCGCTGGAGCCCAGCGCAATGGTGCGCACAATGCCGTCACCAAGCTGTTGCTGCACTTCCAAGGTCAGGGCCGAGCCTTCAAGCTTGAGCGCGTCATAGACCTTGGGCATGTGGTCGCGTGGAAATTCCACGTCAACCACAGCGCCAATGCACTGAACAATCTTGCCTTGGACGTTGCTATTAGTTTGTGTGTTTTCTTGAGCCATTTGGTTTTGCTCCAATAATTTGAATCTTGCTAGGGACCGCGTCACTTATGCGCCGATGGCAGCTGCACCCGAGACGATTTCCGACAGTTCTTTGGTGATGGCGGCCTGGCGGGTTTTGTTATAGACCAGCTTGAGTTCACCAATCACATTGCCAGCGTTGTCAGTGGCCGCCTTCATGGCGACCATGCGCGCCGCATGCTCCGAAGCCATGTTCTCAGCCACCGCCTGGAAAACCAGAGCTTCAACATAACGAATCAGCAGATCGTCAATCACCATCTGCGGATCAGGCTCATAAATGTAGTCCCAGCCGTGCTTCTCACCCGTGACCGCTTCGCTGGCACGGGTTTCTTCCTGCATCTGTGCCACCGACAAAGGCAGCAGCAACTCCAGCACGACCTCCTGGCGCATCGTATTGATGAACCGCGTGTAAGAGAGATAAACCGCATTGACTTCGCCCCTGGCATAGGCATCAAGCAACACCTTGACCGGGCCGATCAGGCGATCAAGATGCGGTCGGTCACCGAGTTGGGTGACATGCGACACCACTTTGGCACCAATGCGGTTGAGAAAGCCCAATCCCTTGTTGCCAATAGCCACAGCTTGGGTGGTCATGCCGTCCGCCTGGGTCTCACGCAATTTGTTGGTCACGCCGCGCAATACATTGGTATTGAGGCCACCGCACAAGCCCTTGTCAGTCGTCACAACAATCATGCCGACAACTTTGGAGTCATTGCGTTTCATGAACGGATGAACATACTCGGGGTTGGCCCGGCCAAGGTGAGCGGCAATGTTGCGCACCTTGTCGGCATAAGGCCGGGCAGCACGCATACGTTCCTGAGCCTTGCGCATTTTGGAGACAGAAATCATCTCCATGGCCTTGGTGATCTTCTTCGTGCTTTCGAAGTTCTTGATCTTGCCGCGTATTTCCTTGCCTGTTGCCATATCAGTCTCCTATCTGTTAAAGGTGACCTTAGGCAAAAGACTTCTTGAAGGCGGCAACAGCAGTGTTCAGTTCGGCCTCAGTGTCCTTGTCCATGGCCCTGGCAGCCTCCATCTTGGCCAGCAGCGCGGCACACTTGTCTTTCAGATAGCCGTGCAGCCCGTGCTCAAACGCCAGCACCTTGGTTACCGGAATGTCGTCAAGGTAACCCTTGTTGACAGCAAATAAGGTTGAACCCATCAGGGAAATCGGCAGCGGGCTGTACTGGGCCTGCTTAAGCAGTTCAGTCACGCGGGCACCGCGGTCAAGCTGTTTGCGGGTGGCTTCGTCAAGGTCAGAGGCAAACTGGGCAAATGCCGCCAATTCGCGGTACTGCGCCAGATCGGTACGGATGCCGCCGGACAAATTCTTGATCAGCTTGGTTTGCGCTGCACCACCGACGCGAGACACCGAGATGCCGGCGTTGATGGCGGGGCGCACACCGGCATTGAACAGAGATGTTTCCAGAAAGATCTGGCCGTCAGTGATGGAGATCACGTTGGTCGGCACGAAAGCCGACACGTCGCCCGCCTGGGTTTCAATGATCGGCAAGGCGGTCAGTGAACCAGTCTTGCCTTTGACCGCACCTTTGGTGAAGTCTTCGACATATTTTTCATTGACACGGGCGGCACGTTCGAGCAGGCGGCTGTGCAGATAGAACACGTCGCCAGGATAGGCTTCGCGGCCTGGCGGGCGACGCAACAGCAAGGACACCTGGCGGTAAGCCACCGCTTGCTTGCTCAAGTCGTCATAGACGATCAGCGCGTCTTCGCCACGGTCGCGGAAATATTCGCCCATGGTACAGCCAGAATAGGCGGCGACATACTGCATGGCCGCTGATTCAGAGGCGGTAGCGGCGACCACAATGGTGTAGGCCATGGCACCGGCCTGCTCAAGCGCACGCACCACGTTTTTGACGCTGGATGCCTTTTGGCCAATCGCCACATAAACGCAGGTCATTTCCTGACCCTTTTGATTGATGATGGCATCAATCGCCACGGCAGTCTTGCCGGTTTGACGGTCGCCAATGATCAGTTCGCGCTGGCCGCGACCGACCGGCACCATCGAGTCAATCGACTTCAGTCCGGTTTGCATCGGCTGGCTCACCGACTGGCGGGCGATCACGCCGGGTGCCACCTTTTCGATCACGTCGGTCATCTTGGCGTTGATTGGGCCTTTGCCGTCGATCGGCTGGCCCAGAGCATTGACCACGCGACCTTTGAGCTCGGGGCCGACCGGCACTTCCAGAATGCGACCGGTGCATTTGACGGTGTCGCCTTCGGAGATGTGCTCGTAGGAACCCAAAATCACTGAGCCGACTGAATCCCGCTCCAGGTTCAGGGCCAGGCCATAGCTGGGCTGACCTTCGGCATCGGCCGGGAATTCGAGCATTTCGCCCTGCATCACGTCCGACAATCCATGGATGCGGACGATACCGTCAGTCACGGAAACCACGGTTCCCTGATTGCGAATGTCGGCGCTTGCAGACAGGCCTTCAATACGGCTCTTGATCAGCTCAGAAATTTCTGCGGGATTGAGTTGCATGACTCTTTCCTTCTTTCGTTAATGGGGCCTGTGCCAGCCTGGGGCTTGCGCCTCAAGCCGTCAAAGCCATTTTCATTTGTTCCAGACGGGCTTTGACAGACGTGTCAAGAACCTCGTCACCCACCACCACACGAATGCCGCCGATCAGTTCGGGCTGCAATTCGACAGACAGGTTGAGTTTGCGCGCAAAGCGTTTCTCCAGCGTGACAGCCAGGCTGGCCAGCGTCACGCTGTCAATCGGAAATGCGCTATACACCACCGCATCAGAGGTGCCGCTTTGGGCGTTCTTCAGAATGCGGAACTGCTCAGCGATTTCGGGCAAGGCAGTTAACCGCCCGTTGTCAATGACGGTGCGCAAAAAGTTTTTGGCTTTCTCGGGCAGGGCTACTTTGGCCACGCCTTCGATCACCGCAAACACCTGTGCGTTGCTGACGTTGGGGTTGTCCGCAAATTGTTGCAACTGCGGGTTGCTTGCAATCGCTTGCAAGGCCTCGACCCAGACTGCCGCACCATTAAGGTCGGATGAAGTCGCCTTGAACAAGGCTTCAGCGTAAGGGCGAGCAATGGTGGCGAGTTCAGCCATGGTTGTCCTCTTACAGCTCGGTCTTCAAACGGCCAAGCAGGTCAGCGTGGACGGCAGCATTGACCTCTTTTCGGAGAATCTGCTCTGCGCCCTTGACCGCCAGTGCAGCCACTTGCTCGCGCAATGCCTCGCGCGCCTTGACAGTCTGCTGCTCTGCTTCAACACGGGCGGCAGCAATGATCTTGTTGCCTTCCTCGATTGCCTTTACCTTGGCTTCTTCGACCATGGCCTGACCACGGCGCTCGGCATCTGCCAGGCGGGCGGTGGTTTCGGTGCGCGATTGGGCCAATTCAGCTTCCACGCGCTTGTTGGCACTGGACAGCTCGGATTTGGCCTTGTCGGCAGCCGCCAGGCCATCGGCAATTTTGCTGGCGCGCTGGTCTAGCGCAGATGCTATGGGCGGCCACACGAACTTCATCGTGAACAGCACCAGCAATGCGAAGACGATAGCTTGCGCTACCAGAGTTCCATTAATGCTCACTGTAATCTCCTAGTGCGATGTTTGCAGCCAGGAATTACTTGGCTGCAGCGGCAGCAAGAGCACGTGCGATTTGAGCCAGGAACGGGTTGGCAGTGGCGAACCACAAGGCAATACCGGTACCGATAATGAAGGCTGCGTCAATCAGGCCAGCCAGCACAAACATCTTGGTTTGCAATTCGCCCATAAGTTCTGGCTGACGGGCTGCCGCTTCAAGGTATTTGCTGCCCATGATGCCGATACCGATACAGGCACCTAGTGCGCCCAAACCAATAATGAGACCAGCAGCCAGAGCAGCAAAACTAATAACTTCCATGATTGACTCCTAAATGAACTAAAAAAACAAAGAAACGAAAAACAAACCGAAAATCAACGCGCCTGATCAATGTGCATCGTGCGCTTGTCCGATGTAAACCAAAGTCAACATCATGAACACAAAAGCCTGCAACAAGATGATGATGATGTGGAACACCGCCCACGCCCATCCCGCCACCACATGCAGCAACAGCAACATCAGGCTACCCGGCTCGGCAGAAAAAGCCCAAGAGCCACCCAGCAAGGCGATCAGCATGAACACCAGTTCGCCCGCATACATATTGCCAAACAGCCGCATGCCGTGCGACACCGTCTTGGCCGTAAAAGAGATCAGTTGTTCGGCCACATTGATTACACCGAGGATGAGCGCAAAGATCGGATTTTTGCTGGTGCCAAACGGGGCCGACACCAATTCATGTGCCCACCCGCCAAGACCCTTGATCTTGATGTTGTAGAACAGGCAGATCAAGAGAACCGACACCGACAGGCCCATGGTGATCGACAGATCAGCCGTTGGCACAACCCGCAAATAGGCGTGGCTTGGATCGTGACCAGCAGCGCCGTAGATGCTTTCCCAAATTTTGGGCAACAGATCAAGCGGCAGCAAATCCATCGCGTTGAGCAGAAAAATCCAGACAAATACGGTTAATGCCAGCGGAGCTA
>JBMOJJ010000400.1:0-3197 GCA_049315845.1 Rhodoferax sp. | reverse complement strand
GGACCAGGCGATCGTCTGCAACATCGGCCACTTCGACAACGAGATCGACGTCGCCTCGCTGAACAAATGCAAGTGGGAAGAAATCAAACCGCAGGTCGATCATGTGATCTTCCCGGCCAAGGGCAAGGCAGCGGCCAAGCGCATCATCCTGCTGGCCAAGGGCCGCCTGGTGAACCTGGGCTGCGGCACCGGCCACCCGAGCTTCGTGATGTCTTCCAGCTTTGCCAACCAGACGATCGCCCAGATCGAGCTGTTCACCAAGCCCAAGGAATACAAGGTTGGCAAGGTCTATGTGCTGCCCAAGCACCTCGACGAGAAAGTGGCGCGCCTGCACCTGAAGAAGGTCGGCGCCATGCTGAGCGAGCTGACCGACCAGCAGGCCGCCTACATCGGTGTCAGCAAGGCCGGCCCGTACAAGGCCGACAGTTACCGCTATTGATGCGCGCTGACCAGCTTCTGGTGGCGCGCCAGCTGGCGACCAGCCGCTCGCAGGCGCAGCGCCTGATTGCCAACGGTCTGCAGTGGCTCAGGGGCGAGGACTGGAAAAGCGTCACGAAGAACGGCGACGAGATTCCGGCCGACGCGCAGTTGAGGCTGCTTGACGACTCCGAGGCCCGCTATGTGTCGCGCGGCGGTCTCAAGCTGGAGGCGGCACTGCGGCATCTGGGCCTGTCGGTTGCGGGGATGGCCTGCCTGGATGTGGGCCAGTCCACCGGGGGCTTCACCGATTGCCTGCTGCAGCACGGCGTCGCATCGGTCGTCGGCGTGGATGTCGGCAGCGCCCAGCTCCACCCGCGCTTGCGCGAGGATCCGCGCGTGCTGTGCGTCGAAAAGGTCAATGCCCGATCGCTGGTCGCAGCCGATCTGGCGACCGCCTTTGAACGAAGCGTAGGCGCATCCGGCCCGTTTGAGCTTGAGCAAGCAGAGCGATCGGAGTTTGTGCCGGCGTTCGACCTGATCGTGGCCGATCTGTCGTTCATTTCGCAGACATTGGTGCTGCCGGCCATCGTGCCGCTGCTCAAGCCTTCTGGCACGCTGCTGACGCTCGCCAAGCCGCAGTTCGAGTTGCAGCCCGGCCAGGTCGGCAAGGGGGGTATCGTGAAGGACGATTCACTTTACCTGCTGATCGAGCAGCGTTTGCGCGCGGCCTGCGCTGCCCTCGATCTGACTGTGACGGCCTGGTTCGAATCTCCGATCGCGGGCGGCGACGGCAACCGCGAGTTCTTCATTTCCGCAACTTTTCGGGACGGACCCTAGCGGCATGGCCGCAAGCTCCGTTACCAACACTTTGAGGTCTGCCATGAGCGATAGCACACGCATGCCGCTGAGCATTGAATTTTTCCCTCCGAAAACTGCCGAGGGCGTGGAGAAGCTGCGCGGCGTGCGCCAGCAGCTGTATGCGCTGAAGCCGGAGTTCTGTTCGGTCACCTTCGGTGCCGGCGGATCGACCCAGGAAGGCACGTTCAGCACCGTGCGTGCCATCATGGCCGAGGGCATGAGCGCCGCATCCCACCTGTCCTGCATCGGCGCGACGCGTGCCACCGTGGCAGCGCAGTTGGCCACGCTCAAGGCGATGGGCATCAAGCGGCTGGTGACGCTGCGCGGCGACCTGCCCAGCGGCTACGGGACCGGCGGTGAGTTTCACTATGCGAGCGATCTTGTCGCATTCATCCGCAGCGAGACCGGTGACGATTTTCGGATCGAAGTCGCGGCCTACCCGGAAGTGCATCCGCAGGCCCGTTCACCCGCCAGCGACCTGCAGGCGTTTGCTGCAAAGATCAGGGCCGGCGCCAACTCGGCGATCACGCAGTACTTCTACAACGCCGATGCCTACTTTCGCTTTGTCGAGGAACTCGACGCGCTGGGCCTGAATGTTCCGGTCGTTCCCGGCATCATGCCGATCACCAGTTCGACCCAGTTGATGCGATTTTCCGATGCCTGCGGCGCCGAGATTCCGCGCTGGATCCGTCTGCGTCTGCAAAGTTTTGGCGATGACAGCGCCTCGATCAAGTCGTTTGGCCTGGATGTGGTGACAGACCTGTGCCAGCAACTGCTCGCCGGGGGCGCGCCGGGGCTGCATTTCTACAGCATGAACCAGAGCGTGGCGACGCTGGAAATCTGCAGAAGATTGCGCAGCGCTGGCGAGCTTGCTGCGCGATAGCCTGAACGTCAGTCCGCCTGCATCAGGTCAAGCGCGCGCGAAACGCCAAGCAGGGCAGGCGTCGGGGCGGTGATGATCCAGGTCGGGATCGCCGCCAGGTAGTCCCTGAAACGGCCTTTGTCCTCGAAGCGCTGGCGAAACAGGATGGCGTTGAACGCGGCGCCCAGAGCCGGAACAACGCCGCCACCGACATAAAGTCCGCCGTGCGCACCGAGCGTCAAAGCCAGATTTCCGGCGACGTTGCCGAGAAAGCTGGAAAAACAGTTGATGCTGGCGACGCAGTCCTGATTGGTTCCGGCCTGGGCGGCGGCACTCACATCGGCGGGTTGCAGGTCCAGGGCGGCGCGCCCTTCAAGCTCGCACACGCCGCAGTAGAGCTCGACCAGACCAGGCCCGGAAACGATCCGTTCAGCGCTGACATGATGGTGGCGCCGGCGCAGCAGCGTCAGCAAGGCGGACTCGTGCTCGTCGGCTGCGGCCAGGGTGGCGTGACCGCCTTCTCCACTCAACGCGCAGTAGTGGCCGGCCCCGGACATCAGCAGGCCGGAGACGCCCAGACCGGTTCCGGGACCGATCAGCGCAATCGGCGCACCTTGGATCGCGGCTCCGCCCCCCACTGCGTACCGGTCGCAGGATTCCAAGGCGGGCAAACTCATGGCCAGCGCAGTGAAGTCATTGATCACCAGACAGCGCTTCACGCCGAGCGAGTGCTTCAGCTGCTCGATCGAAAAGTACCAGGGGTTGTTGGTCATGCGAACTGAGTCGCCGGTCACGGCGGTCGCGACTCCGATGCCGGCAGACTCTGGATCGTGATGGCCGGTGCTCGACAGGTAATGCCGGGCCGAGTCAAGCAGCGAAGCGTGCGCCTGGCATCGCAGCACGGAAATGTCCTGCGGTGGCGTGCCGGGATTCGGCTGCCAGGCCCAGCGGGCATGGGTTCCGCCAATATCGCCTAGGAGTCGCGGATAGCCCGGAACTTTAGCCACCCGAATCACTCCAGCTTGAAGTTGAATTCCTGGGTAGCGACCACCTCGCC
>JBMOJJ010000067.1:0-14311 GCA_049315845.1 Rhodoferax sp. | reverse complement strand
TGCCAGCGCGGCAGCGCCATCATCGCAGCCCGCGGGTTTGTGCAGAATCAGCGTGACCGCCGTGTCGCCGATCAGGCTGGCGTTGCTGTCGAGCTCGACCCTCTGTCTGAGCACCCTGAACTGCGGCTCCTCGACAACCTGGCCATCGACCCGCACCCAGCCGCCTTCGATGTACTGCTCGGCCTCTCGGCGCGAGCAGGGAACCATCGCCGCGACCCGCTTGGCCAGGCGTTCGTCGGCCCTTGGTGCTTGGGGAAGCTGTTTCTTTTCGGCAGTCATTGGAGGGATGTTAACCGCCGCCTACCAGCAGACCGGATCGAGACGATAGAACAGAGCGAGTTCCCGGTACAGCGCCGGGTGCTCGTCGGCCATGCGCGCCGGCTGCTCAAAGAACACCTCCGAGATCACCGCGAAAAACTCGGCCGGATCAGTGGCGCCATAGGCGTTGAACAGCGTGTCCTGCTGTTCAGACGCGGCCGAACGCAAACGCCTGAACTCGGCCCCCAGCACCCGCGACCAGCGTGCGTAGTGCTCGCGTCGCGCCAGCAGCGGAGCGCCATTGGCGGCGCCTGTTTCCTGGTCGAGCTGATGGGCGAATTCGTGGATCACGACGTTCTGGCCACTGTCGGGCGTGGCGGCGTCGTGCAGCGTGTCATGCCATGACAGCACCACCTGCCCGCGCTCCCAGGATTCCCCCGACAGCACCTGGCGCGCATGATGGGCGACGCCAATCTCATCCGTATGCTCGTGCTCGACCACGAAACTGCCCGGATAGACCAGGATCTCGCGCAGCTTGGGGTAGTAGCCCCTGGCGCCGCCCAGTATCAGCAGGCAGGCCTGGGCGGCGATCGTGACCCGGATCTCGTCGCTGATCTGCAGGCCGTCACAGCCGATGAAGGATTTCTCAGCGACAAAGACCTGGATCAGTCGCTTGAGCTGCAACTGCAGATCGACCGGCAGCGCGCGCACGAAAGGCACACGCTGCTTCAGAATGTCGCGCCAGGCGGGCGGAAAAGGCCGGGCTCGAATCCTTTCGCGCCGGCGCTCGGCCAGATAGGGCTGACCGAGCAGCCACAGGACAAGCGCCAGTGCCAGACAGGAAACAATGATGGCTGGCAAGGGTCTGCTCCCGGATCAAGTGTTCAACAGGCCCATAGCTGGGCACGACGTGGTCGTTTTCAATGGGCTCGGTCAGTGCCTGATCGTCGCTGCCCAATTTACTGCCAGCCCGAATACGTTCGAAGCGCCCGGGATCGTGCCGCAAGAAAACCGGTGTCTCCGATGGTCTGAATCAGGCCAGCTCCGAGATCTCGATCAGATTCAAGTCGGGGTCGCGCAGATACACGGACCTGATTCTTTGTGTCGCACCTGTTCGCATAACGGGGCCTTCGACAATGGGCCAGTTGACCGCGTTGAGTCTGGCGATCACTTCGTCGAGTGGCACTGAGGCGATGAAGCACAAATCCAGCGCGCCAGGAACTGGCACATGGGCCTTGGGCTCAAACTCCTTGCCGCGCAGGTGCAGGTTGATCTTCTGGTTGCCAAATTTGAAGGCTTTGCGGGTGACCGGCGGTGTGCCGCCGTCAAAACTTTCGAGCGCCATGCCCATGACGCGAGTGTAAAAGTCCACACACGCTTTTTCATCGAACGTAGTCAACACCAAGTGGTCGAGGTGGTCAATCATGCAGATCTCCTTTGCGTCGATTCTCGTACGGTTGCCAGCTGGACCGGATCGAGCGGCAATGCAAGGCGGATGGCGCCAATTCGGCTCAATCGTTCAAGGACAAATTGGCTTCGATGTGCGCCACATGCGCCAGCAGCGAGCGTTTGGCAACCGGCCACATCCGGGGTGGCACATCGTCATAGGCCAGCGCCACCCAGTCGTCTGGCGTTCCCTGCGGCTGCGCCTGCATCACCTGCAGAATCCTGGCCTCCCGCTTGAGGCGGTGGGCCTTCAGCCGGCTGATCGCCGCCGGCGCCTCGCCGTCATAGCCGCCGATGACATGACCGTGCGCCGGCAGGATGAATCCGATGTTGTGCTCTGCGCAGGCGGCACTGAGCAGGTCGAGTGATTCCAGGTACAGCGTCATGTCGCCATCGGGCGGGTCGATCACGGTGGTGCTGCCGCACAGGACATGGTCGCCGCTGAAAAGAAGACCGTCCTCCAGCAGAACCAGGCACAGGTGATTGGCGGCATGGCCCGGCGTGTAGAACACTTTCAGCGTATGCGTCAGTTCGGCTTGCGGCCCGACTGCTGCCAGTGTCAGCAGCTCCTGATCCTGAAGCGCGCGCTCAGGTGTGAATTGACTGTGCTGGCGCGCTGTCGGCGCCGAGGGCAAGCCCAGAATCGGCGGGCTGGGCGTGCACAGCGCCTGCAGCGGTTGGGCGCCCGGCGAGTGGTCCGGGTGCGAATGAGTGCAGACGATCATCCGGATGTCGCCACCCGCGGCGCGCCACAGTTTGCGCACATGCTCGGGGTCGGCCGGACCGGGGTCGATCACGATATAGCCGGTGTCCGGGTCGCCGACCAGGTAGCTGTTGGTGCCCGGTCCGGTCATCGCGCCGGGATTGGGCGCGGTCAGCCGCTGCACGTTCTTCAGCAAAGCCACCGGAGTTTCGCACTGCCAGTCCAGCGCATGCGCGATCTGCCCGTCCGGGCACACCAGCGCCAATTCGCCGTAGGGCAAGTCGTGCTCCATGTAGCGCACCTCGCGTCCGGCCAGCAGGCCGGCGCGCGGGCAACTGCTCCAGAGCGGCTGTTCGGTGGCCGCGCAGGCCAGCAGAACGGCGTCCACAGTGGCATAGTCGAGCAGGCGCTCCAGCGTGCGTATGGTCGGGAAGATGATGAAAAACCGGCCTTCACCGTGGCCTGTCAGCGCGTCGGCCGCTCGCACCCAGACCGGCTCGAACTGCTCGGATTCGTCGGCCACCGGTGTTTGCCCCTCGGGCATGCGGGCGACCAGAAACGGTACGTCAAAACGCCGCGGCAGGTCGCGGTCGGTGATCCAGTGGGCCAGCACAAACACCTCATCGGCGGCCAGTGTCAGGCCGTGCGTCTGGCATTGCGCGGTGAACGGTTCAGCCCGGTCCAGCGCCGCGATATCGCTGTGGTTGGCGGGGCTGCCGTCGCTGCGGCGCGCCAGCAGCACGCCGAGCTCTTCAAAACTCTCGCGGATCGCGGCGATCGCCTGGGTCAGATGCAGGTCGCTCTGGCTGGCGCGCCGCCTTGCCTGGGAGTGGCTGGCCGCGTCCAGCGCATCGACGCCACCGCCGGGAAAGACGTAGGCGCCAGGCGCAAAGCTGGCGCTCATCGAGCGGCGCGTCATCAGCACCTCGATGCCGCCGGCGCTGTCGCGCAACAGCAGCACGGTGGCTGCGGGGCGAGTGGCAACGGGCGTGCGCTGGGCGTGAAGAAGTTGATCGGGACGTGGCATGGCATCGATTCTGCCGCCAAAACGGCTGCAGCGGGTGTCGCGGCGGCGATGTTTGCGTAAACCCCGATGGTCAAACGGCACAGTGCCGGCGTATGCTTTGCGGCAAACAAACCTCACCGGAGACTGACCATGAAAGACCGAACGCGGCGCCTGCTTCTTGCACTTCTTGCTGCCGCTGGCCTGGGCGCTTCGGACGCTGCGCTGGCGCAGGCGTGGCCGGCCAAACAGGCGATCAGGCTGGTGGCGGTGTTCCCGCCCGGGGGATCGGTTGACCAGGTGGCGCGGCTGTTGGCTCAGCCTTTGTCGCAGCAGCTCGGGCAAAGCGTGATCGTCGAAAACAAGGGTGGCGCATCCGGCTCGATCGGTGCCGCGGCGGTCGCGGCGGCGCCGGCCGACGGCTATACCTTTGCGGTGGTCTTCGACACGCACGGTGTCAATCCGAGCCTGATTCCGGGCTTGCCGTTCGATTCAAGAAAGGACCTGATCCCGGTCATTCTGATCGGCACCGGGGCCATGGTGCTGGCGACCCAGGCCGACTCGAATCTCAAGACCTTCGCCGATGTGGTTGCCGCCGCCAAGGCAAAGGGCGGCATCAACTACGGCTCGATCGGCTCTGGCAGCCTGGGCCATCTCGCGATGGCCTTGCTGGGCAAGAGCGGTGGCCTGGAATTCCAGCACATCCCGTACAAGGGCGGTGGCCCCTTGATGAACGACGCGCTGGCCGGTCACGTTCCGCTGGCCATCGGTTCGGTGTTCCTGGTCAAGCCTCACATTGAAAGCAAGCGGCTGCGCCCGCTGGCGGTGACGACCAGCCAGCGTTCTGCGGATCTGCCGGCCGTGCCGACCATGGCGGAAAGCGGCTTTGCCGGGTTCGACGCGCCCGCCTGGTGGGCGGTGCTGGCGCCGGCCAGGACGCCAGCGGATGTGGTCAAGCGCATGAACGAGGAACTGAACAAGGTCCTGCGGCTTCCCGAGGTCGCCAGGCGTTTCGACGCGCAGGGTATTGCGGTGGTCGGGGGGACTTCGGACGCGGCGCGCGTTTTCATTGAAAAGCAGATGGATATCTGGGGCAAGGTGGTGAAGGATAACGACATCAAGGCCGACTGAGCGGCGCCGCGGCGCTCAGTCCCCCTGCACCCCGCCTCCTGCGTCTTTCATTGCTCCGGCGTTATCTGCAGCGCGACCAGGAAGCGCGCCACCATGTTGTAGGCGGCAATCGCGCTGGTCAGCTCCACGATCTGAGTGGTGTCAAGGTGTTCGCCCAGGGCCGCGAAAAGGGCATCGCTGACTTTCACATCGAGCGTCATCTGCGCTGCGTACCGGATGACCAGCCGGTCGAGCGCGTCCAGCGCCGGGTCGGCAGGGTCGCCGCGGGGGTCGGATTGCACAAAGCGGCGCAGCGCGTCGAGCTGCGCCTGCGTGCCGCCGGCGTCCAGAAAGTCCGGCGCGTGGTGCCGGTATTCGTAGTCGGCGCCGGTCAGCAGCGCCACGCTGCAGATGCCAAGCTCGCGCAGGCGACGGCTGCTTGACAGCTCGGTGCGCACGGCCTTCAGAAATACATTCCAGCCGCGCGCCAGCGGCTCGCTCCAGAGCAGTGCCTTGTCGAGATTGAGCAGGGTGCCGCCGCGGCGCTGCAGGATGGCGTCGAGCAGCGCCTGGGGTTGTGGTTTGCGGGTTGGGGTCCAGTCGGGAATGCGCATCGTGTTCCTTCAAATGAGCGCCAAGGATAAATGGATAATTGCCGCATGCGAATCAGCTTCACCAAAATGCAGGGTGCGGGCAACGACTTTGTCGTGCTCGATGAAACCGGCGGGCGGCTGGGGCTGTCTGGCGCCCACTACCGTTTGCTGGCGGATCGGCATTTTGGCGTTGGCGCTGATCAGATCCTGACGGTTCGACCGGGGCCCGGGCCCGGAATTGATTTCGAGTACCTGATTCACAATGCCGACGGTGCCGAGGTCGAGCAGTGCGGCAACGGCGCGCGCTGCTTTGCGCGTTATGTGCGTGAGCGCGGGCTCTGCAGCAAGGACGTGATCCGGGTGCAGACGCTGGCCGGAGTGATCGAGCCGCAACTGATGGCCGACGGGGGGGTGACGGTCAACATGGGCGCGCCCGTGTTTGAACTGGCCGCCATCCCTTTTGACGCCAGAAACCTGCAGCCCAGGGCCAGTGGCCGCTGGCAGCAATGGCCGCTGGACCTTGTCGGCGCAGCGCCGCAAGAAGGGGTTCTGGCGGCGGTCTTGTCGATGGGCAATCCGCACGCAGTGCTGCTGGTCGACGACGTGGACGCGGCGCCGGTGCTGCTGCAGGGCCCGCTGGTGCAGCGGCACCCGGCGTTTGTGCGTGGCGTCAATGTCAGCTTCATGCAGATCCTTGACCCGGGCCATGTCCGCCTGCGCGTCTTCGAGCGTGGCGTCGGCGAGACGCTGGCCTGTGGTTCGGGCGCCTGCGCGGCGGTGGTGGCCGGCATCCGGCTCGGGCTGCTGCAGAATGAGGTTCAAGTGCAGACCCGCGGCGGCAAGCTGACCATACGATGGGCCGGCGCAGACGCCAGCGTCCTGATGACAGGGCCGGCGACCACAGTTTTTCAGGGCGAAATCGACTTACCGGACACCTTATGAGCATCTCCAACACCCATCCCATCACCGAAGACGACATTGCCAATTACCTGGCCAACACGCCTGATTTCTTTGAGCGCCACGCCGAATTGCTGGCCACCGTGCAGCTGAGCAGCCCGCACAGCCTGCGCGCCGTCAGCCTGCAGGAGCGTCAGGCCGGCATGTTGCGCGAGAAGATCAAGGCGCTCGAGCATCGCGTCATGGACATGATCCGCCATGGCAACGAAAATGTCATGTTGTCGGACCGGCTGATGAACTGGGCCGGTAGCCTGTTCCGGGTTGCAGATCCGGTGGCCTTGCCGGCGCTGATAGCGCAGCAGATCGGGCAGCAATTCTCGGTGCCACAGGTGGCGATCAGGGTCTGGGACGTGGCGGCGCAGTTTGCCCAGGCCGACTTTGCCAACGGCGTCAGTGATGACGCCAAGCTGTTCACGTCCTCGCTGACCGAGCCGTTTTGTGGCGTCAACACCGGATTCGAGGCTGCCCGCTGGCTGCCCGAGCCGATGGCGGCCAGTTCGCTCGCACTGCTGCCGCTGCGCGACGGGGCAGCGGGCAGCGGGGCCGCTTTTGGCCTGCTGGTGCTCGCATCACCGGATGCGCAGCGCTTCAACAGCACGATGGGAACCGACTTCCTGGCGCGCATTTCCGAACTGGCAAGCGCCGCCTTGTCAAGGCTGAGGTAGGCGCGGCGGATCGAACCCGCTTGCATTGCAGCCATGCTCACGCCGCGCAGCGATCCAGCACCGGTTCAGGCTCCGCGCCTGAACAGCCTGGTCGAAGCCTATCTGGAGCATGTGCGGGTTGAAAAACGTCTGGCGCAGCGCACCGTGGAGTTGTATTCGCTGGATCTGCAAAAGCTGCTTGGCTTTGCAGGACAGGCCGATCTGGAACTGGTTCAGGTTCAGGGCAGCCAGATCCGCCGCTGGGTGGCTCAGATGCACGGTGGCGGGCGCAGTGGCCGTGGCATTGCGCTGATCCTGTCGGGTTGGCGTGGTTTTTACAACTGGCTGGGTCGTCAGGGGCTGGTGGCAAGCAATCCGGTGCAGGACGTGCGAGCGCCAAAGGCCGGCAAGCCCCTGCCGAAGGCCTTGAGCGTTGATCAGGCGGTGCAGCTTGCCAATTTTGCGAGCGCCGAAGCCGACCCCTGGCTGGAAGCGCGCGATGCGGCAATGGTGGAACTGCTGTACGGCAGTGGCTTGCGCGTGGGCGAGTTGACAGGGCTGGATGTGCAGCCGCGCGCGGGCTCGCGCGGTTGGGTCGATCTTCAGGCGCTGGAAGCCCATGTGCTGGGCAAAGGGTCGAAGCGGCGCACCGTGCCAGTCGGCTCCAAGGCGCAGGCGGCACTGCAGCACTGGCTGCAATTGCGGGACCCCGACGGCGTCCACGCGGCGCAGGCCGCGCTGTTCACCGGTCGCAATGGCACACGGTTGACGGCTCAGTCAATCTGGCAGCGGCTGCGACTGCGCAGCCAGCAGGCCGGCTTGGCGACGCCGGTGCATCCCCATATGCTGCGCCATTCGTTTGCCAGCCACCTGCTGCAGTCCAGCAGCGATTTGCGCGGCGTGCAGGAGTTGCTCGGCCACGCCAGCATCACCACCACGCAGGTTTATACGCGGCTCGACTTTCAGCACCTTGCCAAGGCCTATGATGCTGCTCATCCACGGGCCAAAATCAAGTAATTCCTGAGGGGGTTGTTCTAATTCTGGCAGGCCAATTCGGCGAAACTGACGATCATTAAAAGCGAGGTGATTTATGCGCGGTCAAATCCTGGTATTTCTGGACAGAGGTGTTGAATTCCATTTTCACGTCGAAGAAGGGCCGGCGATGGCGCACGACGTCGCCCGAACCTGGCTCGACGCCCAGTTCACGGCGCTCGAGTGCGAGCCGCTGCGCGCCAGTGGCAAGGTGCTGACTGCGGACAAGGTGCTGCGGGTCACCGAGGCTGCCGGCGTCGCCTGGTTTGAAAATCCGAAGTGGTCGGCAGACTATGTCAAGGCGGTTCATGGCGCGTTGAAAAAGCCGATGATCCGGGTCGACGTGCCGGCAATGGCAGTCACCTACTAAAAATATTTGCTGCAATCCGGGTCAGTGCCCGGGAACGGGCCCTGCACGGCGAGCATCGCGACAGGCCCGACAATCGACCCCATGAAAACGATTCGTCTCAGAGCCGGCAAGGAGCGTTCGCTGCTGCGTCGCCATCCGTGGATCTTTGAATCCGCGATTGCACGGGGCGCCGCTGATGCCGGCGAGACGGTACGGGTGGAATCGCACGAAGGACAGTTCCTGGCCTGGGCGGCTTTCAGCCCGGCCTCCAAAATCCGTGCCCGCGTCTGGAGTTTTGACGAAGCGCAGCGCATCGATCCGTCCTTTTTCATGCTGGCCTGCGCCAAGGCTGTCAGCGCCCGGTCCCGTTTTGAGATCCACAGCGACGGCTTGCGGCTGGTTCACGGCGAGTCCGACGGCCTTCCTGGCCTGATCGTCGACCGCTATGGCGAGACGCTGGTGGCGCAGTTTCTCTCCAGCGGCGCCGAGCGCTGGAAGGCCGCGCTGGCCGATGCGCTGCTGGGCGCCACCGGCCTGTCAAGGATCTACGAGCGCTCTGACGCCAGCGGACGCGAGCGCGAGGGCCTGCCCCTGATTGCCGGCTGGCTGCGCGGCCACGGCGCCACCGATCTGCTGCTGCATGAGCATGACTGGCAACTCGAACTCGACATTGCGGGCGGCCACAAGACCGGCTTTTACCTTGACCAGCGCGACAGCCGCAAGAGGTTTGCCGACTACACAAGGCGCCTGAAGTTCGAACGCGTGCTGAACTGCTATTGCTACACCGGCGGCTTCACGGTGGCGGCGCTGCACGGCGGCGCGCTGCACGTGACGTCGATCGACTCTTCCGGCGCGGCGCTGGAAAAGGCGGCGGCCAACGTGGCACGCAACGGGTTTGACCCGGGTCGCGCGAGCTTCATCGACGCCGACGTCAATGCCTCGCTGCGCCAGTTCTGCGCCGCAGGCCGGACTTTCGACGCGATTGTTCTTGACCCGCCCAAGTTCGCGCCCACCATCGCGCATGCGGAACGCGCGGCGCGCGCCTACAAGGACATCAACCGGCTCGCGTTCAAGATTCTGGCGCCCGGCGGGATCCTGTTCACCTATTCGTGCTCGGGCGGCATCAGCCCCGATCTTTTTCACAAGATCGTGGCGTCTGCGGCGATTGACGCCCAGGTTGACGGCTACATCGTCGAGCGCATGGGCGGTGCGCCGGATCATCCGATGACGATCAACTTTCCGGAAGGCGAGTATCTCAAGGGACTGGTGGTGATGCGCAAATAGGCCCCGATCAATTGACCGCTACACTCCCTGCCTTGACGAAAGTTTCACTTCATTGAACAAGCGATGAGCCTCATCCCTGCAACCATCCTGACCGGCTTTCTCGGCTCGGGCAAAACAACGCTCCTCAAACGCGTGCTGGAAGAGGCGCATGGGCAGAAGATTGCCGTGATCGAAAACGAATTCGGCGAAGAAAACATCGACAACGACATTCTGGTGTCTGACACGCAGGAAAGAATCATCCAGATGAGCAATGGCTGCATCTGCTGCACGATCCGCGAGGATCTGCGGGCAACCTTGCGCGATCTGGCGGAGAAGAAGCGCAAGGGCGAACTCGAGTTCGATCGTGTGGTGATCGAAACCACGGGGCTGGCCGACCCCGGCCCGGTGGCGCAGACCTTCTTCATGGACGATGAGATCGCGCAGAGCTACCTGCTGGACTCGATTCTGACGCTGGTCGATGCCAAGCATGCGCAGACCCAGCTTGACGAACGCCAGGAAGCGCGTCGTCAGATCGGCTTTGCCGACCAGATCTTCATCAGCAAGACCGACCTGGTGACGGGCGACGAACTCGCAGCCCTGAAGCACCGCTTGCAGCACATGAACCCGCGAGCGCCGCAAAAGGCCGTGCATTTTGGCGCAGTGGCCTTGCACGAGGTGCTGGACCTGCGCGGTTTCAACCTGAACGCCAAGCTCGATATCGATCCGGATTTCCTCAAGGAGGATGAGCACGAGCACCCCGGGCATGTTCACGACGAGCATTGCGACCATCCTTCGCATCAAGCGGGTGGCGCGCACCATCATGCGCTGGAGGACGACGTCAAGAGTTTTGTCTTCAGGTCCGACCGCCCCTTTGATCCGGCCAAGCTGGAAGATTTTCTCGGCGCCGTTGTCAATATCTACGGCCCGCGCATGCTGCGCTACAAAGGGGTTCTTTTCATGCAGGGCACCGAGCGCAAGGTGATCTTTCAGGGCGTTCACCAATTGATGGGCAGCGATCTGGGTCCGATCTGGGGCCCGGGGGAGGCGCGCAGCAGCAAGATGGTGTTCATCGGCATCGATCTGCCCAGGGATATTTTCCTGCAGGGCATGACGCAGTGCCTTGTCTGACGCCAACCCCGCTGTCCAGGCCTGGAATCCGATGCTTGTCTCGATTTTGCAACTGATGGGTTTTCCGCTGGGTAAACCTGTACACTCGCGCGCCAGCCCAAATCAGGCCGGCGGCAATTCAAGAGGTGAAGCGGATGGATCAGGTTCCAAGGCGTCGGACCTGATCGTGAGTGCGGAGCATGGCGTCGATGGCGATCTGAAGGCGCAGACGAATTCTGCGAGGAGACAAGAAGTGAAAGCAAAGACCGGGACAATCCAAACAGTGACCAAGTCGGGCCAGGCGGCCAAGGTCGACGCGCCTGCCAAGACCGCGCAAGCGGCCAAGGCGGCGTCCAAGGGCAAGCCTGCCGCGAAGGCGGCGCCCAAGCCCAAAGCCAGTCCGCCGGTCAAAGCAGCGGCCGCGAGCAAGGCGACAGCGCAGAAAATCCCTGCCGCCAAGGCCGTGCCGAAGAAGGTGACCCCGGTGAAAGCCGGCAAGCCAAGCGCCAAAGTGGCGTCCAAAGTCGGTCCGGCCGCAACGGTCAAAGCCGCCAAGCCGGCCAACAAAGTCAAGACAAAGGATTCAGTGAATACGACGATCAACAAGACGGTCAAACCCCAGGCGATTGCTCCAAAAGCAAAAATCCCGCCGGTACCAGCGGCGGTCAAGCCGGTCTCCCCGGTGCCGCTTGCAGCGGTCGGCTCCTCGGTGCCTGCCAGAGCCGGGCGCCCGTCGTCGCGCCTGGCCCAGTTGACGGTTCCGTCGATGGCGCAATCAGTGGCTTCGACAGCTGCCAAGGCCAGTTTTACACAGACCACGTCCTCTCCGCTGATTGTCCCGCCGCTGGCCTCGGCGATCAAGAAGGACCCAAAACTTGTGAACAACTGGAAGTCCAAATCGATCGAGCAGTTGACCGACGCGGAATTGATCGCGATGCCGGACAGCGAGTACATGAACGAGTTCCAGATGGCGTTCTTTCGCCGCAGACTGGTCCAGTTGAAGCAGGACATCCTGAGCAATGCCGGCGAAACGACCGAACATCTGCGCGAGGATACCGTGGTGGTGCCAGACCCGGCCGACCGCGCGACGATCGAGGAAGAGCACGCGCTCGAGCTGCGCACCCGGGACCGGGAGCGCAAGCTGCTGAAGAAGATCGAGCAATCGATTGCCCGCATTGATGCCGGCGACTACGGCTACTGCGATGAGACCGGTGAGCCGATCGGGGTCGGGCGTCTGCTGGCCCGTCCGACCGCCAACCTTTCGCTGGAAGCGCAGCAGCGCCGCGAACTCAAGCAAAAAATGTTTGGCGATTGAGGTCCCGGATATAGTGGCTTGCTGATTCAATTTAAGCCTCATGGTGACTAAAGGTACGACCAACGGTCTTTTGTCCAAGATGGTCAAGTTCGTTCGTCATCCGACGAGGGACTGGTCCGAGCTTGACAGCATTGGTTCCGAACCCGAACAGGAGCCGGACCGTGGCTACAGCAAGCAGTCGCTCAAGGAGATGATAGAGCGCAAGCGGCAAAACGATTTTGTGCGCCGGCGCGAATTTGACGAGTTGCGCAAACTGCGCCGCAACGGCCCGGTCGCCAGCGCTGAAGCCTTGGGACGCCCGTCCTTCTTCCAGGGCACCACGACCACCTCCAATCTGGAGGATAGGGCCATGACGATCAAGAAGATTGATGAGATTGAAGCCCAGATGTCCAAGCAATGGTGGAAGGGCAAGCAGGACGAGGCCACGGTTCACGGCGGCAGTTTTCCGGTTTCGGGAAAGCTGCCCTTGCCACAGGAAGCCAAGTCGGCCGGGACTGGTTCCGATCCTGGACCGAACACAGATTTTGACGCGACCCGTCCTGGTGAATCGGGGTCTGATGGGCTGAAGGCCGCCGCCGCGCCTCGGCAGAAGCCGCCCTACAAGAGTTCGATCAACAGGCAGACTGAATCCGGCATCAGCGGCTTTTCGCCATCCAAGCTGTTTTCGATCGAGTTGGGAGACAGTCTGGCCGACACCGACATGGAGGAGGCGGCGATCCGGTTCGCCAACGGTGACAATGCCGGTGCCGAGACCTGCCTGCTGACTGCGCTGAAGACCGAGGATATCCGGCCCGAAGCCGCCAACGGCTGGGCCGCCGCCTTGTTCGACCTGTATCGCGCAACCGGACAGCGGGGCAGTTTTGACCGCGTCGCGACCGAGTATGCGCAGCGATACGGCTACGAGGCGCCGACCTGGTTCTCGATGCCCGAATTGCTGGCACAAAAGAGCGGCGCCGCGGCGCCGGAGCGGGTCTCGATGTCCCGGCAGACCAGTCCGGCGATGTGGGAATGCCCGGCCTCGCTCGGCCTCAAGACCGTGCAGGATCTGCGCGCCAGCCTGTCGCACGCTCCCGAGCCTTGGCATCTGAACTGGAGCCGGTTCACGACCGCCACGCCGGAGGCGGCCGCGGCGCTTGCCGACCTGTTTGCACAGTGGTGCGTGCAACCCGTGATACTTCGATTCGAAGGCGCCGAGGCGCTTGACAAGACGCTTCGATCGTTCACCCCGTCGGGCGACAAGTCGATTGCCGGCTACTGGTGGCGGCTGCGTCTGGATGCGCTGCGTATCATGCGCCTGCAGGACGAGTTTGAACTGGCGGCGCTGGATTTTTGCGTGACCTACGAAGTCTCCCCGCCGCCATGGCAGAACGCCCAGTGCGAGTACCTGGCGCAGCGCTCCGGCGCTCCGAGCGCTCGCGACCGGGTCGATCAATGGGACCGCGATGCCTCGACCGAACCTGATTCGCGGAGCGACAACGTGGCCACGATACCGATGCAGATCGATGACATTGCGGCTTCGGTGATCGAACTTTCCGGCGAGGTTCTGGGGGACGCGACCGAGGCCCTGAACCGGCTCCAGTCCGGCCTGCGGGGCGCCAATCGCCTGATCATTGCCTGTGACCGGCTGATACGGGTCGATTTTTCCGCCGCCGGAAGCATCCTCAACTGGGTCGCGGCGCGCGAGGTCGAGGGCTGCCACGTCCAGTTTCGCGAAGTGCCGCGTCTGGTGGCGGCATTTTTCAACGTGATTGGTGTCAGCGAGCACGCGCGCGTCATGGTGCGCACCAGCTGACCCTTACAACAGGCAAGCATGGAACAATTTCACGGCACCACCATCATCAGCGTGCGGCGCAAGGGGCCTGGCGGAAATCAGGTGGCGATCGGCGGCGATGGGCAGGTCACGCTGGGAAACATCGTGGTCAAGGGCACAGCGCGCAAAGTGCGCAAGCTCTACCACGGCAAAGTGCTGGCCGGTTTTGCCGGCGCCACGGCCGATGCGTTCACGCTGTTCGAGCGATTTGAAGCGAAGCTGGAAAAGCATCAGGGGCATCTGGTGCGCGCCGCGATCGAATTGACCAAGGACTGGCGGACCGACCGGGTGCTGCGGCGCCTCGAGGCGATGCTTGCGGTGGCCGACGCCGACGCATCGCTGATCATCACCGGCAACGGCGATGTGCTGGAGCCCGAAAACGGCATCGTGACGATAGGCTCCGGCGGCGCCTACGCGCAGGCCGCGGCGATTGCGCTGCTCAACCATACCGAGATGTCGGCATCGCAGATTGTCAAGCGCTCGCTGGAGATCGCCGGCGAACTCTGCATCTACACCAACATGAATCACACCGTGGAAACCTTGGGGGACTGAGCGAAGCTGCCCGGCGTTCGCAGGCCCCGTCCCCAACCGATTGCAAGCATGACACCCCAGGAAATTGTTCTTGAACTGGACCGCCACAGCGTCGGTCAGCAGCAGGCCAAGCGCGCCGTCGCGCTTGCGCTGCGCAATCGCTGGCGTCGCCAGCAGGTGGAGCCGGGTC
>JBMOJJ010000399.1:0-3201 GCA_049315845.1 Rhodoferax sp. | reverse complement strand
TTGCATGCCATGCAAGCGCTCTCCCAGCTGAGCTATACCCCCTCGATCCCAGCAAAAGCCAGATTCAGAATTTCCAGGCGTTTTCAACTTCCAAGCCCCAAATTATAGCTTCAAAAATCAGGCCGAACGAAGACGGGCCAGCACTTTTTCTCGCGCGAAGATTTCCAGCACGGCGTCCAACGATGGCGTCTGCGCCGTGCCCATGACAAGTACCCGCACCGGCATCGCAAGTTGCGGCATCTTGAGCGCACTGGCGAGCAGAACTTCCTTGATGGCAGCGGCTATGGAAGGTCTGTCCCAGGCGCAGACCGCCAGTTTCTCCAGCAACAGATCAAGCGCCGGCCTGACCGCCTCGGTTACATGCTGCTGCATCTCCTGCGGGTTGCGTGTCACCTCGGCATAGAACCTTGCAGCCCAGTCCGCCAGCACCACCGTGGTGTCGCTGCGGTCCTTGAACAGCGCACAGATCCGGGGCAGACTCTCGTCGGCAACGATGCCGCGTCGCTGCAGTTGCTCGCGGACCAGTGGCGCCAATGCCTGATCGCTCATGACCTTGAGATGTTGTGCGTTGACCCAGCGCAACTTGGCTTCGTCAAACTGCGCCGCGCTGCGGCCCAGATGGTCCAGATTGAACCATTGCAAAAACTGCTCGCGGCTGAAGATTTCGTCGTCGCCATGACTCCAGCCTAGACGTGCGAGGTAATTCACCATGGCGTCGGGCAGGTAGCCTTCCACCCGGTACTGGGTGACGGGCTTGGCGCCATTGCGCTTGCTCATCTTCTCGCCCTGCTCGTTCAGCACCGTGGGCAAGTGCGCGTAGGCCGGCGGCTCCTTGCCAAGCGCACGAAAGATGTTGATCTGGCGCGGCGTGTTATTGACGTGGTCATCGCCACGGATCACGTGCGTGATGGCCATGTCGATGTCGTCGACGACGACGCAGAAGTTATAGGTTGGAGTGCCGTCGGGCCGCGCGATCACGAGGTCGTCGAGTTCATCGTTGCCGATCTCGATCCGGCCCTTGACCTTGTCCTCCCAGACAACCGCCCCCCCCTGCGGGTTCTTGAAGCGCAGCACCGCCTGCACGCCGGCGGGCACCGGTGGCAGCATCTTGCCCGGCGCCGGGCGCCAGGTGCCGTCGTAGCGCGGCTTGTCTTTGGCAGCCATCTGGCGCTCACGCAGCGCATCGAGTTCGGCAACGCTCATGTAGCAGGGATAGACGTGGCCGGCCGCCTGCATCTCAGCCAGCACGGCCTTGTAGCGATCCATGCGCTGCATCTGGTAGAACGGACCCTCATCAAAGTCCAGTCCGAGCCAGGACATGCTTTCGATGATGACATCCACTGCCGCCTGCGTGGAGCGCTCGAGGTCGGTGTCTTCGATGCGCAGGATGAAATCGCCTCCGGTGGAGCGTGCAAAAGCCCAGGGGTACAAGGCCGAGCGGATGTTGCCCAGATGAATGAAGCCGGTCGGCGACGGGGCGAAACGGGTGCGGGTTTTTTGCGTCATATCAGTGGGTTCAGGCCGCGCTCGAGGTCTGTTTTCAAGTCGTCAACATGGTCCAGTCCAACGGCCAGCCGGATCAGGCCCTGTCCGATACCGGCGGCTTGGCGCTGCTCTTCGGTCAGGCGGCCATGCGAGGTGCTGGCCGGGTGACTGATGGTGGTCTTGGTGTCGCCCAGGTTGGTGGTGATGGAACTGACCAGGGCGGCGTCAATCACGGCGAAGGCGTTCTTGCGTCGCGCCGCGCTGTCATCGCCCTCGACGTCAAACGACACGACCGCCGCGCCCAGACCTTTGCCGCTGGCCGATTGCTGGCGCATCGCCAGCGCGTGCTGTGGGTGCGTTGGCAGACCGGGGTAGTAGACCCGGGCCACAGCGGGATGGGTCTGCAGCCACTGCGCCACTGCCAGCGCACGTTCTGACTGCGCCTGCATCCGGATGCCGAGCGTCTCCATCCCTTTGAGAACAACCCAGGCGTTGAACGGCGCCAGCACCATGCCGGCGGTCCGATTGATTGGCAGAAAGACCTCATCGACATAACGCTTGTCACAGCAGATCGCCCCGGCCATGACGCGACCCTGTCCATCCAGGTATTTGGTGCCTGAATGGATGATGAAGTCGGCGCCAAAGCGCCTGGGTTGCTGCAATGCGGGGCTGCAAAAACAATTGTCGACCGCCAGCACTGCGCCGGCATTGTGCGCCAGGTCCGCCAATGCCTGGATATCACAAACGTCAGTCAGCGGATTGGTTGGCGTCTCTGCAAACAGCAATTTGGTGCTGGGGCGAATCGCGGCGCTCCAAGCGCCTATATCGGTCTGCGGCACAAAAGTTGTGGCGACTCCGAACTTGCCGAACTCCGCCGTGAACAGGCGAACGGTGGAGCCAAAGACAGACTGCGAACAGACCACGTGATCGCCAGCGCGCAACAGGCCCATGCCCAGCAGCAGGATGGCAGCCATGCCGCTTGCGGTGGCGACGGCCGCCTCGGTGCCTTCCAGCGCCGCCAGCCGCAGTTCCATGCTGGAGACCGTTGGATTGCCGACGCGCGTGTAGGTGTAACCGTCTTCTTCCTGCGCAAAGCGGCGCGCTGCGATCTCGGCTGTTGGCTGGACAAAGCTGCTGGTGAGATAAAGCGCTTCCGAGTTTTCGCCGTACTGGCTTTTGTCGATCGCCGCGCGCACGGCCAGCGTTTCCGGATGCAGGTTGTCGGGTAGTTTCTTGTCCGTCATGGTCATTCTTCGTGATTTGGAAGCGCCAGGCGGGAATTGTCCTCGCCGTCTTCCTGCGCCACCACCCGACTGGAATTCAGGCGGACAATATCAGCCGCCGTGATATCGCCGGTCACGTAGACTCCGTCAAAGCACGAGGCGTCAAAGCCTTTGATATCGGAATTGAGCGAGCCGATCGCTCGCTTCATGCCGTCCACCTCCTGATAGATCAGCGCGTCGCAACCAATCAGTTGGCGAATCTGCTCGACCGTGCGGTTGTGGGCTACCAGTTCATCCGCGGTCGGCATGTCGATGCCATAGACATTGGGGAATCGAACCGGCGGAGCGGCGCTGGCCATGTAGACCTTGCGGGCGCCGGCATCCCGCGCCATCTGGACTATCTCGCGACTGGTGGTTCCGGGCACGATGGAATCGTCCACCAGCAGCACGTTGCGGCCCTTGAACTCGGCGGCGATCACGTCGAGTTTCTGGC
>JBMOJJ010000066.1:0-14355 GCA_049315845.1 Rhodoferax sp. | reverse complement strand
GCCAGCGCATGAAATGGGCCGGCCTCGCGCGCCGGCGCACTCATGCGCTGGCGCAACTCGGGTGAGAATCCGCTGGCCCGGACCTGGCTGGTGCAAAAGGTGATGGCTTCCAGCACCGTGCCTTGCCATGGCGAGACGGTCAGCTGCGAAGGGCCCTGCGGCGGCGCCTGCAACAGGTCGGCAAGGCGAAGCAGCGTGGCTTCATCGAGCGCCGCCAACCACTGCGCGTCAAAAGCATGGCGCAGCACCAGAGAAAACAGCGCGGAGGCGTCCGCCGTTTCGGGCGTGCCGGGCAACAATTTCTGCCGGATGCGCTCAAAAAATTCACTGACAAAGGCGCTGCGGGAAGAAAATCCGTAGTCCGCCAGCAGGGTCGTGCCATCGACCGTGTCGAGCAGTGTGCGCCACCAGGCCTGCAGGCGCAGGCGGGTCTGCGGCCGCACCTGCATCGCGTCCAGAAGCAGGCTCAATCGCGCGATCGTCGATGTGACGGAACTGCAGTCCCCGCGCAACCAGTCAAACAGGGCGATCAACCACAGGTGGCGTTGCACCAGCTCCGCCTGCGGGTCCAGCGCATTGAGCAGATCCGACAGATCGGGCAGCGGTTTCATTCCCGGGCCGGCCTCAGTGCAGGGTGCGCCGGCCACCATCGGCGCTGAGTGCGTCGAGCACAAACATCGGCACGTCGGTGTCGAATTTCTCGCCGTCTTGCGCGACGCAGAAAAAGCTGCCATGCATGGTGCCGGTCGGGGTGCGCAAGTGGGTGCCGCTGCTGTACTGAAAGCTCTGGCCAGGTTGCAGCAGCGGTTGGTGGCCGACCACGCCCAGGCCCTTGACCCTGTCGGTGTGGCCATTGGCATCGTTGACGTTCCAGCTGCGCGAGATCAGCTGCGCGGCGATATCGCCGACATTGGTGATCGTGATGGTGTACGAAAAGGCGTACACGGACTGCGCCGGATCGGACTGCTCGGCCAGATAACGGGGCAGGACTTCAACTCGAAACTGGTATTTGGGCATGGCGCAATGCTATCTGATTAAACTCGGGCCATGACCTACCGCATCGCTCCTTCCATTCTCTCGGCGGACTTCGCGCGGCTCGGCGATGAAGTCAGGGATGTCGTCGCCGCCGGTTGCGACTGGATTCACTTCGACGTGATGGACAACCACTACGTGCCCAACCTCACGTTCGGTCCGATGATCTGCAGCGCCCTGAAACCGCATGCCAGGACGGTTGCCGGCGCGCTGGTGCCGATCGATGTTCACCTGATGGTGCAACCGGTCGATGCGTTGGCCGGCGCCTTCGCCGACGCCGGCGCTGACCTGATCAGTTTTCACCCGGATGCTGTCAGCCATGTGCACCGCAGCATCCAGGCGATCAGGGCCAAGGGCTGCAAGGCCGGCCTGGCGTTCAATCCGGCCGAGCCGCTCGATGTGCTGGACTGGGTGATCGAGGATCTCGACCTGATTCTGGTCATGAGCGTGAACCCAGGCTTTGGCGGCCAGGGTTTCATCGATTCGGCGCTGCGCAAGATCGAGGACGTGCGCCGCCGCATCAGCGCCAGCGGCAAGGATATTCGCCTGGAGGTCGACGGCGGCATCAAGGTTGACAATATCCGTCGCGTCGCCGACGCCGGAGCTGACACCTTTGTTGCCGGCAGCGCCATTTTTGGCAAACCCGACTATCGGCTCGTGGTCGATGCGCTGCGCGCAGCGCTCAAGCCCGGCTCAGTCGGATTCTGATCTGACCCGGGCGACTTTGCCGAGCCTGACCGGCCTGGTTTCGCCGCCGACCGGGGCCGCGCCATGGGCTGGCGGCTTCGCTTCGCCGGCGGCCGGCTTGCCTTCGCTGCTGGCCGGGGCTGGCAGCTCCAGCGTGAACGATGCCGGCGCGTCGGCGCTGGGGGCCAGCGCCGCGCTGCGCGGTGCAACCGAGCGCACCACCAGACTGTCGTTGACCGCCGCGCCGACCCGGTACGGCCTGGCCGGTTTTCCATCAACTGAAATCAGCGCGTAGCCGTTGCTGGCGCTGGCGGCCACCACGCCCAACAACCTGAACCGGCTGGCCGCGCTGTCCGACAGCGCCGCCACCACCGCCTTTTGTCCGCCGAGCAGCCGCGCCACCATCTGCGGGTCGGTCTGGGCCGGGCGCAACAAAGCGGGGGCGCTGGGCAATTGCGGCGCAGCGGCTGTCGCCGCGGTCCACTTCAGCACCCAGTAGGCTGCGCTGGCAGCGGCCAGCGCAGCCACCGAAAAGGTGGCAATTCGCAGCCACCAGACGCTGAGTGATTGGGTCTTCATGGAACGATTATCATAGAAGCGCCAAAGTTTTAAAAAGTGATTCAAGTCCATGAGAGCAAATCCCGCAACATTGCGCCGTCGAATCCAGGATGGATTTACCTTGATCGAGCTGATGGTGGTGCTGCTGATCATCGGCGTGCTGGCGGCCCTGATCGTGCCCAACGTGCTGGACCGCGCCGATGACGCGCGCGTCACTGCGGCCAAGACCGACGTCAACAACCTGATGCAGGCGCTGAAACTCTACAGGCTCGACAACCAGCGCTATCCGACCGCCGAGCAGGGCCTGACGGCCTTGATCACCAAGCCGAGTACCGCGCCGGTGCCGCCGAACTGGAAATCCTACGTCGACCTGCTGCCCAATGACCCCTGGGGCAAGCCCTATGTCTACCTCAATCCCGGCGTCAAGGGTGAAGTCGACGTGATGTCTTTCGGTGCCGATGGCCAGGCCGGCGGTGAAGGCAGGAATGCGGATATTGGCAGCTGGCAACCCTAGTCCGGGCGGCCGCGGTCGGACTTGCGGCGGTTTCACTTTGCTCGAGTTGCTGGTGGTGGTGGCGATCATCGCGATGGCCTCGGTCAGCGTGGGGCTGTCGATGCGCGACTCTTCGCTGGTGCAGCTCGAGCGCGAGGCCGAGCGTCTGGGCGCGCTGCTGGAGACCGCGCGCGCGCGCTCCAGGCTCAGCGGCGTGCCGGTGCGCTGGCATCCGAGCGCCGAGGGGTTTCGCTTCGAAGGCCTCACCGCGTCGGAGTTGCCACAGCAGTGGCTGGACCCCGATACCGGGGTTGCAGAGGCTGAGGGCGCGGTCACGCTGCTGCTCGGTCCGGAGCCGATCATCGGTCCGCAGGGGCTGACGCTGGTATCGCGCAGCTCACCCGGGAAAAGTGTGCGGCTCGCAAGCGATGGCCTGCGTCCCTTCACCGTGCAAGTGGCGCTGCCGTGAGACCGGTCCGGGGCCAGCGCGGTTTTACCCTGGTCGAGGTGCTGGTCGCGCTGGGCATTGTGGCGATCGCCCTGACCGCGGGCCTGCAGGCCAGTGCTGCCCTGACGCGCAATGCGCAGCGCCAATCGGACGTGCTGCTGGCCCAGGCCTGCGCTGAAAATGAACTGATCAGGATTCGCATGGCGCGCCAGATGCCCGGTGTCGGCGACGCCAGCGTCAGCTGTGAACAGGGGGCGACCGTCTTCACCGTCATGCTGGCGGTACGCGGAACGCCGAATCCCAATTTCCTGCGGGTCGATGCGCAGGTCAACAAGGATGAGGCGCCGGTCGTGCGCCTGTCGACCGTGGTAGGGCGCTACTGATGCGCCGCATCAGGGGCTTCACGCTGGTCGAGTTGCTGGTGGCGATCGGTCTGCTCGCACTGATGGCCGGACTGAGCTGGCGCGGGCTCGACGGCATGACACGTTCGCAGGCGCAGATGCGCCGGCATTCGGAGGAAGTATCGGCGCTGCAGGCCGGCCTGGCGCAGTGGGGCGCGGATCTGGACGCGCTGGCTTCGCAGCCCAACAGCCCGAGCCTGGACTGGGATGGTCGCGCGCTGCGGATCTTGCGTCGCGCGATGGCGATGCCCGGCGAGGGCCTGAGCGTGGTGGCCTGGTCGCGGCGCAGCGTCGACGGCCAGGGTCAATGGCTGCGCTGGCAGTCGCCGCCGCTGCAGACGCGCGGCGAGCTGCAGCAGGCCTGGGAAAGGGCGGCCGTCTGGGCGCAGAGCCCGGTCGACGATGACCGTCAGCGCGAGGTCCGTATCGCGGCGCTCGATGACTGGCAGATCTATTACTATCGCGGCGATGCGTGGAGCAACCCGCTGTCCAGTGCCGGGACCGCGGGCGACGGCAAAGCGCCAGGCGACGCCCCGACTCCGGACGCGGTGCGCCTGGTGCTGACGCTGGCGCCGGGTCAGGCCATCAGCGGCATGCTCACGCGCGACTGGCTGCGCCCAACGGTCGGGGGCGGAAAATGAAGCCCGGGCGGCAGGCCGGTGCTGCCATCCTGACCGCCATGTTGACGGTCGTTCTGGTGGCGACGCTGGCTGCCAGCGCGCTCTGGCAACAATGGCGCGCGGTCGAGGTCGAGGCCGCCGAGCGCAGTCGGGCGCAGTCTGGCTGGGTGCTCAACGGTGCGCTCGACTGGGCCCGGCTGATCCTGCGCGAGGACGCGCGCAAGGGCGGCGCCGACCATCTGGCCGAGCCCTGGGCCGTGCCTCTGGAGCAGGCCCGTCTGTCGACTTTTCTGGCCGCCGACCGCAGTGACGCGCTGGCCGCCGATGAGGCCCAGGATGCGTTTCTGTCAGGCCAGATCGTTGACTTGCAGTCCCGGTTGAATGTCGCCAATCTGGTGCAGAACGGAAAAGTTGACGATCCAAGCCGACTCGCTTTTACGCGGCTGTTTGACCAGCTGAACCTGCCGGTGACGGAGCTTGCCGTCATGATCGACAACTTTCGCCTGATGCAGGACGGCAGCGCTGAAAACCGGAGCAATATGACGCTGCCGCTGTTTCCGCGCGAGCCGGAGGAATTGGCCTGGGTCGGCCTGTCAGCGATGACCATCGCCAGGCTGAGCCCCTACGTCACGCTGCTGCCGGTGCCGACCCCGGTCAATCTCAACACCGCCGCGGTGGAGGTGATTTACGCCTGCGTTGATACCTTCGAGATGGCCGATGCGACCCGCTTTGTGCGCGAACGCGATCTGTCGCACCTGACCGCGCTGGCCGATGCGGGCAAGATCGCCGGCAGCGCGAAGACGCGCTTCAATGAGGCGCAGCATGGCGTGAGCAGCCGTTTCTTTGAAGTGCGCGGCAACCTTCAGGTTGAGCAGACCACGGTGCTGGAACGGTCCGTGGTGCAGCGCGATGGCATGGAGGTGAAGACGCTGTGGCGCAAACGCGGCGTGGCCGCGCCGAGTGCCCCTTTACAATGAACGCCGAGACCTGCGCATGACCACCCTTATCGTTACCCTTTCCTCTGAAGCGACGGACGCGGCGGCCCTGTACGACTACCTGTTGAGCCCGGACGGCAACAGTGTCGGCGAGCAGTCGCGCGTTGCGCTGGGGCTGTTGCCGCAGCAGGACAACGCCACCGAGGTGGTCGCGCTGGTGCCGGCCGACAGGCTGTCCTGGCATCGGGTGCAGCTGCCCAAGGGCTGTCTGGGCCGGCGTTTTTTCCAGGAGGGCGGCCCGACGCGTCTGCGGGCGGTGCTGGAGGGTCTGCTGGAAGATCAGTTGCTCGACGAAACGGCGCACCTTCATTTTGCCCTTGAGCCCGGGGCCAGCGATGCTGTGCCGGTCTGGGTTGCGGTTTGTGATCGGGCCTGGCTGCAGGCGTCACTGCAGGCGCTGGCGCAGGCGGGCCGAACGGTCAACCGCGTCGTGCCCGAGTTTGCCCCGGACGCGCTGGCCGATGCGCTCTATGTGACCGGCGAGCAGGATCATCCCCGAATCGTCTTTGGCAACAGCGGTGGCGGTGTGGCCGTGTGGCCGCTGTCGAAGGCGTCGGTCGCGCTATTGAATTTGCCCGAGACGCGCGCGATTGTGGCCGAACCGGCGCTTGCGGCCTTGGCCGAGGAATGTTTCCGGCGCGGCGCCACGCTGCAGCAGGTCGGCCAGCGTCGGCTGCAGGCGATCCACTCGGCATGGAACCTGGCCCAGTTCGATCTGGTGAATTCGAGCGGCGCCAGGACTCGCAAGCGCCTGTCCGCTTCCGTGGTCAGCCTGCTGCGCGCGCCGCGCTGGCGCGCCGCGCGCTTTGCCATGCTGGCGTTGCTGCTGGTCAACCTGGCGGGCCTGAACGCCTGGGCCTGGCGCGAGCAGGCGCAGACCGAGGCCCGGCGCGGCGCGATCCGCCAGTTGCTGACCAGCACCTTCCCGAATGTCCGGGTAGTGGTCGATGCACCGGTCCAGATGAGCAAGGAAGTCGCGGCGCTGCAGCAGACCAGCGGCGCAGCCTCAGGACGCGACATGGAAGTCATGATGGCAGTCTTCGCGGGGGTCGCAGCGCCCGGCACGGTGCCGACGGCGCTCGAGTACTCGGTCGGCGAACTGCGTCTGAAGGGAATCAGGCTCAAGCCCGACGAGATCGCCGCGATCGCGTTCAAGCTCAAGCCGCAGGCCTACCAGGTCAGCGCAGAGGCAGACAGCATGGTCATCAGGGCGGGAGCGACACCATGAACGCACTGTCCCTGCTGGCTGCGCGCTGGGCTGGCGTCTCACAGCGCGAGCGCCGGATGGTGCTGTCTGCGGCGACGCTGATTGTGCTGGCCCTGATCTGGTGGCTGGGCGTCGCGCCGGCGCTTTCCACGCTGCGTGCGGCGGAGAATCAGCGCCGGTTGCTGGACCTGCAACTGCAGCAGATGCTGAGTCTGCAGATGCAGGCCAAGGCGCTGCAGGCGCAGCCCCGAATTTCTCCCGAGGAGGCGCGACGCCTGCTGGAGGCCTCGATCAAGCCCTTCGGAGCGACGGCGCAGATGACCTCGGCCGGCGATCGCACGATCATTACCTTCAAGGGCGCCTCGGCTGATGCGCTGGCGCAGTGGCTGGTGCAGGTGCGCTTGAATGTGCGCACGGTGCCGAGCGAGGCGCGGCTGGTGCGCGGCGTCAACGGCACCTGGGATGGCACGTTGACGCTGAACTTCAAGTGAGGCGGCAAACGACATCCCCATGGTCATGGGCGATCGCCGGCGCTCTGGCCGGCCTGTTGCTCGTCACCCTTGTCTATGCGCCGGCGCGCTGGCTGACCGGGCCTTTGCAGGCGGCGCTTGGTGAACGGGTCGTCTTCGAGGATGCGCAGGGCTCGGTCTGGAATGGCTCGGCCCGTCTTGGGCTGAGCGGCGGCGCCGGCAGCAACGACGCCGCGGTCTTGCCCGGGCGCTTGAGCTGGACGATCCGGCCCCAGTGGTCGGGCCTGCGGGTCGAACTGCAGGCCGAGTGCTGCATGCAGCAAGCTTGGCGGATGACTGTGCAGCCCCAGTGGGGAGGCGCCAGCGTGGCGCTGGCCGACAGCCTGTCGCAATGGCCGGCGCACTGGTTGACCGGCCTGGGCACGCCATGGAACACGGTGCAGGCCGAGGGCCAGTTGACGCTGGCGACGCAGGGCCTGGTGGTGCAATGGGCGGCCGGGCGCGTGCTGCTGGCCGGGCGCGTCCAGCTCGATGCGACGCAGATCTCCTCGCGCCTGTCGACGCTCAAGCCGATGGGCAGTTACCGCATCGTTCTGCTGGGCGGCGCGAGCCCCAGCATTGCGCTGGAGACGCTGGAGGGCAGTCTACAATTGTCGGGCAGTGGTCAATGGGTCGGTTCAAAGCTCAGATTCGAGGGACTTGCCAGTGCCGCACCGGAGCGCCTTGAGGCATTGTCCAATCTTCTGAACATCATCGGGCGCCGCGACGGCGCACGTGCCATCATCAAAGTGGGTTGAATCTGTATGAACTTAGCTATTTTGCGGCGTCCCTCAGGCATTGTCTGTTCAATAGCGATCAGCGTCTTGCTGGCCGCAAGCACCGGGTCGGTTTCATTCGATCTGCTGGCCCAGACAGCTGCCGCGGCCAAGTCCGGTGAGCCGGTCACGCTCAACTTCAGCAACGCCGAAATCGAGGCGGTGGCGCGCACCATGGCCAGCATCACGGGCTTCAATGTCGTGGTCGACCCGCGGGTCAAGGGTACGCTGACACTGGTCACCGAAAAGCCGATCAGCCGCGCGGCCGCGATGAGCCAGTTTCTGGCCGCGTTGCGGCTGCAGGGTTTCACGATGGTGGAGTCGGCCGGCTTGTACAAGGTGATTCCCGAGGCCGACGCCAAGCTGCAGAGCGCCGGCGTGACGGTCAGCGAAAACACGCCGGCCGGCGCCGATCTGCCGGCTGGCAACCAGATCAGCACGCAGATCTTCAAGCTCAATTTCGAGTCCGCCAACAATATGGTGACGGTGCTGCGCCCGTTGATCAGCCCGAACAACACGATCAACGCCAACCCGGGCAACAATTCGCTGGTCATCACCGACTACGCGGACAATTTGCGCCGCCTGGCGCGCATCATTGCGGCGATGGATGTGGCCAATGCCACCGGGGTCGAGGTGCTGGCGCTCAAGCATGCGATTGCGTCTGACCTGGCGCCGCTGGTGCTGCGCCTGCTCGAGTCCTCCGGAACGGCGACCGTCGGTGCCGACACCTCGTTCAAGACCACCCTGATTGCCGAGCCGCGTTCCAACACCTTGCTGCTGCGGGCTGCCAACCCGGCCCGCGTGGCGCTGGTGAGGTCGCTGGTGGACAAACTCGATCAGCCGGTGGCGGGCGCTGGCAACGGCGCCGCGGGCAACATCTATGTGGTCTATCTGAAGAACGCCGACGCCGCCAAGCTGGCGGTCACCTTGCGCGCCGCGATGACCGGTCAGGCTCCGAGCGCGCCGGCCGCAGCCCCGGCTGGCACGCCGGCGGGGGTTGCCACGAGTTCGGCCACCGGTGGCCAGATTCAGGCGGATATTGCGACCAATTCGCTCATCATCACCGCGCCCGAACCGCAATACCGCCAACTGCGCGCGGTCATCGACAAGCTCGACGCCCGGCGCGCCCAGGTCTTCGTGGAGAGCCTGATTGCCGAGGTCAATGCTGACAAGGCGGCTGAATTGAGCGTCCAGTGGCAGGGCCCGCTGGGCCAGGCGGGCGATTCGGTGATCGGATTCCTTGGCACCAACTTTGGCACCGGAACCAACGCCAGCAAGAACATCATCAACATGGCCCAGTCGGTCGCCGCAGGCGGCACTGTCAACCCTGGCACGGGCGGCAACATCGCGGCGGCCCGGCAGTTCAACGGCGTCTATGTGCTGGGCTTTCTGGCCAACTTCCTGCAGTCCACCGGCGACGGCAACATCCTGTCCACGCCCAACCTGGTGACGCTCGACAACGAGGAGGCCAAGATCGTGATCGGCAAGAACGTGCCGTTCGTGACCGGTTCGTACACCAACGCCGGCTCCGGCTCCGGCACCGGCTCGGTCAACCCGTTTACGACGGTTGATCGCAAGGACGTCGGCCTGACCCTGCGCGTGAAGCCCCAGATCAGCGAGAACGGCACGATCAAGATGGTGATCTACCAGGAAGTCAGCAGCATCGCGCCCGAGTCGCTGCTTTCCAAAGACGGGCTGATCACCAACAAGCGCGCGATAGAAACCAGCGTGCTGGTCGAAGACGGCGGGATCATCGTGCTCGGCGGCCTGCTCGAGGACACCTACTCGGGCAGCGTGGAGAAGATTCCATTTCTGGGTGATATGCCCGGGATTGGCAATCTGTTCAAGAGCGAGTCGCGCAGCCGCAAGAAGACCAACCTGATGGTGTTTCTGCGGCCGGTGGTGATGCGCGACGCTTCGGCTTCCGACAACTTCACGATGAGCCGCTACGACATGATGCGCGGCGCCCAGCAGAATGCGCAGCCGCTGGCGCGCGATCTGGTGCCTGTCAACCAGGCCCCGGTGCTGCCGGAGATGCGCGCCCTGACGCCAGCGGCAGCCGACGCGCCGGCGATGTACATCAGCCCCAGGGTGGCGCCTCAACCCACCCGCTGAACCGGCACGAAGATGCGCTACCCGCTGCCCTACGCCTTTGCGCGAACCCATCAGCTGCTGCTGGTGCAGGACGACACTGACCAGCTGACGCTGTGCCTGCATCCGGAGTCGGGCGCGAGCGGCATGAGCGAGGTTGTGCGCAAGTACCCGGTGCGCCAGATCGAGGCGCTCGCGGCGCCGGCGCTGATCCAGCGCATCAGCGCCGCCTACGCCCAGGGCGAGTCGAGCGCGGCAGCGGTGGTGAGCGAGGTCGAGAGCGACGCCGACCTGTCCCGCATGATGCAGGATCTGCCGGCGATCGAAGACCTGCTGGAAACCTCGGACGACGCGCCCATCATCCGCATGCTCAATGCGCTGCTGACGCAAGCGGCCCGGGACGGCGCCAGTGACATCCACATCGAGCCCTACGAGCGCCACTCGAGCGTGCGCTTCCGGGTCGATGGCACGCTGCGCGAGGTGGTGCAGCCGAACCGCGCGCTGCATGCGGCGCTGATTTCGCGCCTGAAGATCATGGCCGATCTGGACATTGCGGAGCGCCGCCTGCCGCAGGACGGCCGCATCTCGCTGCGCATCGGCACCCGCGCGGTCGATGTGCGCGTCAGCACGCTGCCCAGCGCGCACGGCGAGCGGGCGGTGCTGCGGCTGCTTGACAAGTCGGAAGGGCGGATGAGCCTGGAAGCGCTTGGCATGCAGGGCGATATCCTGAAGCGCTTCGAGCATCTGGTGACGCAGCCGCACGGCATTGTTCTGGTCACCGGCCCGACCGGTTCGGGCAAGACCACCACGCTGTACGCGGCGCTGAGCCGGCTCGACGCCGGTCGCAGCAACATCATGACGGTGGAAGACCCGATCGAATACGAACTCGCGGGTGTCGGGCAAACCCAGGTGAACGCCAAGATCGAGCTTACTTTTGCCAAGGCCCTGCGCGCGATCCTGCGCCAGGACCCGGATGTCATCATGATCGGCGAAATTCGCGATTTCGAGACCGCCCAGATTGCGATCCAGGCCTCGCTGACCGGCCATCTGGTGCTGGCGACGCTGCATACCAACGACGCCGCCAGCGCGGTCACGCGGCTGACCGATATGGGGGTCGAGCCTTTCCTGCTGAGTTCATCGCTGCTGGGCGTGCTGGCGCAGCGGCTGGTGCGCAATCTGTGCCCGGCCTGCAAGGGATCGGGCTGCGGGCGCTGCGGTCAGACCGGCTACGCCGGGCGCTCGGGCGTGTTCGAGCTGCTGATCACCGACGATGCGATCCGGGCCCAGATTCACAACCGCGCGTCCGAGGCCGACATCCGCAAGGCGGCGCTGGCTGCCGGCATGACGCTGATGCGCGACGACGGCGAGCGGCTGGTTCAACTGGGACTGACCTCCCGTGAAGAACTGATGCGTGTGACGCGCGACTGATATGGCGTCCCCGCGCTTGTCAATTCGTCTGCCGCACGGCCGCTGCGGGGGGTCGGGCTTGCCCAGGGCGTCCCGGCGCTGCGGCCCGCCAGCTGGATAAGCCCCGACCATGCCGGTCTATTCATTCGAGGCCCTGAATGCCGAAGGACAAACCCGCAAGGGCGTGATCGATGCCGATTCGGCGAAGGCCGCGCGCAGCATGTTGCGCGGCCAGGCGTTGGTGCCGATCAAGCTCGAGGTGGTCGGTGCCGATTCTGCGCATCCGCCGGGCAAGGATGGCCTGGCGCCTGCTGGCGCGCGGATGCGCCGGCGCGTCTTCAATGCCACCGGCCTGGGTGTCTGGACGCGCCAACTGGCGGGTCTGGTGTCCTCCGGGCTGCCGCTGGAGCGGGCTTTGAGCTCGCTGTCGGACGAGGCGGAGCGCGAAAGCGAACACCATCTGGTCGCCACCTTGCGCGCCGAGGTCAACGGCGGCTCGACATTTGCCCGCGCGCTGGCGCAGCATCCGCAGGAGTTCTCGAGCATCTTTGTGGGCGTCATTGGCGCTGGCGAACAGAGCGGCAATCTGGGTCAGGTGCTGGAGCGGCTGGCCGATGAC
Organism: Rhodoferax sp.; assembly: GCA_049315845.1. Classification (GTDB taxonomy): domain Bacteria; phylum Pseudomonadota; class Gammaproteobacteria; order Burkholderiales; family Burkholderiaceae_C; genus Rhodoferax. Next base: position 2,512 of record JBMOJJ010000066.1, on the reverse strand, counting down.
CTGGAAGAGCAGCAGACGCTGAAGTCCAAACTGATAGGAGCGGCGCTCTATCCGGCGATCGTGACGCTGGTGGCGATCGTGATCGTGCTGTTTCTGGTCACCTACGTGGTGCCGCAGGTGGCGCACGTGTTCGCCAGCAGCAAGCGCGCGCTGCCGATCCTGACGGTGATCATGATCGGAATCAGCAACTTCGTCCGCTCCTACGGCTGGGCGCTGCTGATTGGTCTTGTGGCTGCCGCATTCGCTGCCCGGATGGCCCTGTCGAATGCGCTGTTGCGCGAAAAATTCGACGCCGCCTGGCTGAAGGTTCCGATTCTGGGCAAGCTCGCGCGCAGCTACAACACGGCGCGTTTTGCCAGCACGCTGGCGATGCTGGCCGCGGCCGGTGTGCCGATTCTGAAGGCGCTGCAGGCCGCCGCCGACACGCTGTCCAACCTGGCCATGCGTGCCGATGCGCTCGACGCGCTGGTGCTGGTGCGCGAAGGCGCGCCGCTGGCCTCGGCGCTGGCGCAGAAGAAACGCTTCCCGCCTTTGCTGGCGATGTTTGCCCGCCTGGGCGAACAGACCGGGCAGTTGCCGCTGATGTTGCAGCGCGCTGCCCGACAACTGAGCGCCGAGGTGACGCGCCGTGCGATGCAACTGGCCACCCTGCTCGAGCCGCTGCTGCTGGTGGCGATGGGCGTGGTCGTGATGCTGATCGTGCTGGCCGTGCTGATGCCCATCATCCAGCTCAACCAGCTGGTCAAGTGAGGCTGGCGAAATGACACGCGTGTTCGGGCAATTCGACGTCGAAGCGGTCATTGTCGACCTGGACGGCACCATGGTCGATACGGTGGATGATTTCGTGCTGGCGCTCAATCTGATGCTGGCCGACCTGCCTGCACCCTATCGAAGCTATCAGGTCGACCGCGCCACGGTGTCACAACTGGTCGGCAAGGGCTCGGAACATCTGTTGCGAAGTGTGCTGTCGCTGGCCAGCGCTGCGAAGACGGTTGGCGATGCGCTCGCCAACGACTGTCCACCCGGGGATGTCTACAGCAAGGCCTGGCCAAGCTATCAGCGCCATTACCTGGCTGTCAACGGCCAGCATTCCTCGGTCTATCCGGGCGTCCGGGACGGGCTGCTGCAGCTCAGGGAGCATGGCCTGAGACTGGCCTGCCTGACCAACAAGCCAACTTCCTTCGCCTTGCCCCTGCTCAAGGCGAAGGGGCTTGACGGCTTCTTTGCGTTTACCTTTGGCGGCGATGCTTTCGAGCGCAAGAAGCCCGATCCGCTGCCCCTGCTGAAAACCTGTCACGCGCTGGCAACGCCGCCGCAGCGAACCTTGATGATTGGCGATTCCAGCAATGACGCGCAGGCGGCGCGCGCGGCTGCCTGCCCGGTGCTGCTGGTCACCTACGGCTACAACCACGGTGAGCCGATACGGCGCGTCGATGCCGATGCGTTTGCAGATTCCCTGGCGCACCTGATCCAGTCCTGAGCGCCAACGGATTCGGGTTTGCTACACTGTGACCATGTTCATTCACCGCATTTGCATCACAGGTTGTAGCGGCCGGGGAGCCTGGCCCTGGCGCACGCCAAAAGGTTCGTCGGTTCGCGCCTGACACCATTGCCTTTGCCTGTTGAATGAACCGCAGCCCATCGCGCTGCCCGCCGGACCCGCCACGCGCACAAGGTCCGGCCCTGATTTGAAGGAAGCCATTCCGTGATCTCTGAACTCGAATTCAAAAGCCTGAGCGCCCAGGGCTTCAACCGCATTCCGCTGCTGGCAGAAGCCTTTGCCGACCTGGAAACGCCACTCTCTCTGTACCTGAAACTGGCGCATTCCAGAGACGCCGGAAAGTACAGCTTCTTGCTGGAATCGGTGGTCGGAGGCGAGCGTTTTGGGCGCTACAGCTTCATCGGCCTGCCGGCCCGCACGCTGTTGCGCAGCAGCGGCTTCGGCGCCAACGCCCGGACCGAGGTCGTGACCGACGACCTGGTGGTGGAGACATCGGGCGCCAATCCGCTCGATTTCATCGCCGAATACCAAAAGCGCTTCAAGGTGGCCCTGCGTCCGGGATTGCCGCGCTTTTGCGGCGGACTGGCGGGCTATTTTGGCTACGACACCGTGCGCTACATCGAGAAGAAACTCGAAGCCTCCTGTCCGCCAGACACCTTGGGCTGCCCGGACATCCTGTTGTTGCAGTGCGAGGAACTGGCGGTGATCGACAACCTGTCGGGCAAGCTCTATCTGATTGTCTATGCGGACCCGACCCGGGTCGAGGCCTATGCCAATGCGAAGAAACGATTGCGCGAGCTGAAGGAGCAGCTCAAGTACTCGGTCAGCGCGCCGCTGGTCAGGCCGTCCCAGGGTTATCCGGCCGAGCGGGAGTTTGCCAAGGCCGACTACCTTGCCGCCGTCGAGCGGGCCAAGGAACTGATCGCCGGGGGCGACTTCATGCAGGTGCAGGTGGGTCAGCGTATCAAGAAGCGCTACACCGAGTCGCCGCTGAGCCTGTACCGGGCGCTG
>JBMOJJ010000398.1:0-3212 GCA_049315845.1 Rhodoferax sp. | reverse complement strand
AACCCAGTCGCCATCCCGTCATCTGCCAGGATTTGGAAAAAGTGTTGACACTGAGCAGACGGTCGTCCGGGTCTGCGAGATCCTGAAAACCCGGCGCGATGGCGATACCGGGTTCGCCCTCAAAGTAGAGACGCTCATACGCGTCGTCCGCCAGAATCCAGATCCCCGCTTGCGGCAGTGCGCCAGCACGACTTGCTGCTGCTCGCGTGGCATGGTCCAACCCGTGGGGTTGTTGGGTGAATTGATCATCAGCAAACGCGTGTCGGACGTCAGGGCATCGAGCAGGCGCTCAAGATCAAGGTTCCACCCGGTGCTTCCAAAATCGAGTGCCACGGTGCAGACCTGGGCACCAAGAATCTTTGGACCTTCAACCAGATTCGGCCAGAGCGGCGTGACCGCGACCACGCGGTCGCCGGGCGATAGCAGGCACTGCTGCACCAGTGCCAGCCCGCTCATTCCGGAATTGGTCACAGCGATGTTGTCGGCCAGGCAGGGCCGGTGCAGGCGTGAAACGTAGTGGGCAATCGCTTCCCGCAGAGAAGGGAGTCCCAGATTCTGGGTGTAGAAGGTTTCTCCGGCCTGAAGGCTGGCGACGCCAGCGTGGCAGATCAGATCGGGTGTGACACTGTCGGGTTCCCCGAACCAGAAGGCCAGCAGACCGGCGCGCCCCATCCCGGCGTTGGCGACTTCGCGAATCTTCGAGGCCGCCAGTGCCCGTACGGCAGGGCGGGCACGCGTCTCAATCCGGCTCATGCGGCGCGCCGTGCACGCAGAATCTCAGTGTCTCCATCAAAGGCTGCAATTTCCAGGGCCTGGCCATCGTCACCGAAAACCACCGTACTTTCATACGGGCTGTAGCGGTTGAACAGCCGTCCTTCAGCATCCATCAGCACCGGCAGGGGTGGTGCCCGCATGCCTTCGATATAACTGAACAACTGGCCATTCACCTCGGTGACATCGAGGAAAGGGGCATCCACGCCAGACACCACGGTATAGCGGCCCACCAGCCGCTGCCGCGCGGCGGCATCGGGCGACCGGATCACCTTGGGCGCACGCAGGAAACCGGGCCAGCGGCAGACCTCGGCAATGGTGTTGAGCACTTCCCAGTAAAACATGGCGCCCGAGACCGCATTGGTCAGCACCGCTGCGCCCTTGCCGCTGTCCAGGTAGCAGGTCGTCTCGCACTGGTAGCCCTCGTTCGAGCCGCCGTGTGCAATCCGCATCGACGCGCCGTGGCCCAGCACCCGCCAACCCATCGCAAAGTCTCCGTCACCCCGGGCATCGATCATGGCGCGCGCCGTCGCGAGTGACATCAGTGGGGTCTTTCGGCCAATATAGGCGTTGCGGCACGCCGCCATGAAGCGGGCAAAATCCGGGGCTGACACATAGACGCCGCCCGCCGCGGCTTGCGGGCAGACGGGCCATTTGTCGCTGAGCATGTTGCCGCGATCGTCGTGACCGGCTGCTGCGCGGGCCGTGATCGCCGCGGGCAAAGGATCTTCAAAAGTACCGGACGTCATGCCCAGCGGCTCGAAGATCATCTCCCGTGCCAGCTGTGCAAAGGGCCGGCCGGTAAGCTCCTCCAGCAGCAACTGCACCACCGTGTAGCCACCGCCAGAGTAGCGGATCGAACCGCCGGGCGTCTTGTCAACCGTAACGGGCGGCGTCAGGGACGGGGTGCGCCCGTACAGGGTGTCGAGCACGCTGGGTTTGGGCACGCCCGGCGGAAATCCGCCAAAGCCATGCACCGTGGTACCAGCGCGATGTGACAGGAGGTGGCGCAAGGTGACCGGTCTTGCCCGCGTGAATTCGTTGTCGGGTACGTGCCAGGCCGTGAGGTAGTGATTCACGTCCACATCGAGATCCAGCCGGCCACGCTCGACCTGTTGCATCACCAGTGTTGCCGTCAAGGGCTTGCTGATGGAGGCGCCAGCAAAGACCGTGTCGGTCTCCACCGGTCGCTCGGAATCAGATTCCAGGCGGCCAAAGCCGCCGCTCCATGCGAGCTCGCCGTCTTCCAGCACTGCCACGCCAACGCCAGGGCAGCCGTAGTGGGTCAGGCGCTCATCGATCCGGCCGCGCGTCTGCTCGCCGGCCACCAGGACGATCGGCAACAGACCGTCCCGCAGTGCCTTCTCAAGGTGCAGCATCAGTACTGGTGCGTCAACTGGAGGCCGAAACGCCGACCGATATTGGTTCCAACAGCACCATTGGTAAAGCGGAACAGGGTCACCTGCTGGTCGGTCGCGTTGTGGATGAAGGCCGTCAACTGGGTCTTCTTGGAGAAGTTCAGTCCAGCGTTCAGGTCGATCTTCGTGAGTGCTTCCATCGGTATTTCCGAGTGGTCGCCAATGCCGCCGCCGATCTCGCGCCGCACGCCGATCGCGCCGAAGAACTCGGTCGAAGGGGAAACGGCTTGCTTGAAATCGAGCTTGGCGTTAATTGTCCAGGGCCGAACACCGGAGAGTTCTCGTCCCGTCACGTCAAAAGCACTGGCAGTGCCTGCATTGATGATGCCTTGTGTGTACTTGGCATCCAGATAGCCCACGCTGAACGAGGCGCCCAGCGACTTGCTCAGGCGCGCCATCGACTCCAGTTCAAAGCCATTGGTTGTGGCGCTACCCACATTGGACAGGTAGGTGAAGCCGAACTTGGTGTCGGTTGGATCGTCCTGTTGAACCGTGAGGTCCTTCTGGTTCATCCGGAAGACCGTGAAATTCAAGCCAGCGCGCCCTTCCAGAAAACGCATTTTGACGCCGGCCTCGAAGTTCTCGGCGGACTCCTGACCATAGGGAATGAAGGCAGCATTGGTCACCGACGTGTTGTAGCCGCCCGGCCGGTAACCGGTGCTGTAGATCGCGTACATATTGGTGTCAGGATTGAACTTGTACTCCATGCCCACCGATGGCGACAGGAAGCTGTAGGTGTTCTCCTGGTTCAGTGTGAAGGTTGGCACGACGCTGGTAAACAGCATGCTCGCCACCGGGTGGCTCGATGCATCAATGCCCTGGCTCCAGTTCAGGCTTTCCTTGTCCTGTGAGTAACGCAGTGTGGCGGTTACTGCGAGCTTCTTGTCCAACTCGTAGCGAAGATCGCCGAAAGCCGAGATTGAATTGACCCCATTGGACGACCCCGGATTGGGAATACCCGCCGAGCCGCCGATGACACCCAGATTGGGAACGCCAATGAACCCTATCTTTGCGCTGTCCAGC
>JBMOJJ010000397.1:0-3223 GCA_049315845.1 Rhodoferax sp. | reverse complement strand
TCGAGCTGTGGGTAGGCAGCCGCGAGTGCTGGGGTGGACGGAAGCGCCGGAGATGTTGTCCGCGACGTGACGCCGTACGCCTTGACCTTCCCGCTTTTCACTAAAGCAACGGCAGGGGGCATGCCGGAGAAGAAGATGCTTACGGTACCAGCGAGCACGTCGTTAACGGCCTGGCTGCCCCCCTTATAGGGCACGTTCAGAAGCTGTACTCCCGCAGTCTTGGCGAGTAGCGCACCGGCGATGTGTGCCGGGCTGCCGTTACCTGCTGTGGCGTACGAATAGGTGCCCGGCTTCGCCTTCGCTGCTGCCACGAATTCAGCCAAACTGGAGCCGGGCACATTGTTGCCTGCGATCAGGAGCAGGGGCGTTGCGCCAGCGAATGCCACCGGCTTGAAGTCGCGGTCAGTGGCATACGCCACGCCCTTCACTAGACTCGGTGAAATTACCAGTTCGGATGTATAGCCCAGGAGCAGAGTGGACCCGTCAGGCTCAGCCTTTGCTGCTGCTGAGGCACCGATTACGCCAGCACCACCCGGACGGTTGTCCACGAGGACCGCCTGACCTGTGCTTTGCGTGATTTCCTGAGCGACTATGCGGGCGATTACGTCACCGGTGCCTCCAGGCCCATATGGAACAATGATGCGTAGCGGCTTTGCCGCCTGGCCATAAGAGGCGCCTGCAAAGACAATTGCGAACAGACCGAGCGTTGTGCGTCTCATGATGGTGTCGAATATCGGGGCCAGATGCTTCATGCATGTTCCTTGTGAGATGGTGAACTCAGCATAAGCATACGGAGAAGTGGAGGCATTCGTTCATGTTAAAATTGGTATGTAGTATGGACATCAAGAGCACTGAGTTTTCCGACCAGCTTATACGGGAATTGGGGTTAAGGGACCTTCTGTTTGTGCAGAGGATCGCCGAGCGTAAGTCCCTCTCCATGGCTGCTGCGGAGTTCAGCCTGACTCAGCCGGCCGCAAGCCGGTGGCTGCGCGACTTGGAGCAGCTGTTTCGGGCGCACCTCTTCACTCGCGATCGCATGGTGGGGATGACGCCCACTCCGCTGGGTGAGTTGGTAGTGCAGCGCGGACGAGCCCTCCTTGCAGATGTTTCGATGCTTAGTTCAGAGATCGAGGCTCATCGTGCCGGGCGAGGGGCGCATCTTCAGCTGGGCGTGATCCCCTACGTTTCGACGGAACTCTTGGAAGGCCTCGTTTCTTGCCTCGTAAGTGACTACGCGATGTCGGTGAGCGTGGTGGAGGCAGCGACTGAACCCTTAATGGAGGGCCTCAGAATGCAGAGACTTCACGCTGTGATGTGCCGCTGCTCCATACAGCGGCTACCCGATGATCTGCGCCAAGAGGTTCTTTTCACACAGCAGGCCTGCTTACTTGTTCACGCAAGCGTTGACATCAGCAGTGATCGTGTCATGGATCTATCGAGCTTTTCGGGTTTTCGCTGGGTCGTTCCTCCGAACGACAGTCCTTCATGGCATGCCATCGTTGTTGCATTCAGCATCGCGAAGGTGACGCCGCCTCTGCCTGTCCTAGAGACGGCATCGACAAAGCTCGTACATGCGTTGGTGGCCAAGAATTTCGACATGATTGCAGTGCTCCCGTTGGACATTGGCCGTGACCTCGAGAAACTTGGAGGCGTCCGGGTGCTTTCTTTTCCCGCGGAGTTCCAGATGCCTTCTGTGGGTCTCGTAGCTCGTGCCCGTCAATGGGATCAGAGCCACATCTCCGCACTGCGAAAAGCTCTGCGGACCTTCGCTGCTACTGGGCGAGTGTTGCGCTCGTAATCTTGCCAAGCGCGAGGCGCTGGGCAAGCCACATCGAGGGCAGGAAACCGACTGGCTGCGTCCAATGACAGGTGTCGGGAATTGCCCGAACCTACCGACCACAATCAAGAGCAGAGTTCTATGACCGGACCTGGCCGTTGGCGGGTGCAGCGATCCTCGAAATCGAACCACATTGCTAACGGTCAGGGTACTGCGGTGACTGTCTGGTATCGAGCGAGCATTTTGGGTAGACCTATGTCAGCAACCGCTGCCCTGGAGCCGCACAGTCGGCATAAATTGCGCTGCGACTCCGAAGGTCAGCTTTCTGATTCTTGGGCGGAAATCGAACGTCAGCTTGACTCAAGCGGGAGCACCCGCAATGGGCAGACAAGAGCAGTTCGCCGCCGACCGGTATCCGGCAACGAAAATGCGTTGTTTCCCGCTGTTGAATGACATATTCTGCGGCTGCTGGCAGGAGAAAGGACCAACCGCGACACATATCTCTTGATCGCTATTGTCGGTCTGCCTGTGTCCACCGGTAGGTTTCGCTGCCGCCCGAAGGCTCATGCTGCTCTCTCCGGCAAATTCAGTTGACCAATCTCTGCATCGCGTCGCTTTACTAGTCCCGGTAATACATTGCCACCGCCGTAAACCCACCGACGCAGTTCCTCGCATGCGCTGCCCCAATCTCGCTGATTGACTCTTCTTCGCAGCGTCGATGACTGCAGCCGCCCCGCACCCAGATTGAAAGTGAAATCGACGATGGCTGCCAGTCGACTTTGCGGCTCAGTGGCCAGCACCGGGCAGTACCGCAAAGTGGCTGCCAGTGCGGTCATCAGGTCGGCAGCAAGATAGGCCTCCGCTTCTGCCTCCGTGATCGGCGGGTGATCAGGCTGGCACAGGTGCCCAAACCCAATCGTCCAGTACCCCGCCGGGCAAACGTACGGATAAGCCCGGCCGGGGTCGTTCTTCGGCACCCGATGAAAGCCCTCAAACCGCTTGGCCAGCATGACGGCCGCCCGAGGGACCTCCATCACCGCCCCGCCTTCTCAAAGGTTCGCGACAAGAACCAAAAGTTCAGCACCCCAGACCACAAAGCCTGATCGGCAGCAGTCCAGGCAGCTTGCACGGCTTCTACCCATCCGGCGCCACCATTGAGCGCAGCAAAGAAGGCGGTTCCCTTGGCTGTGCAGTACAAGGCCATGAACAGATAGGTGATGATTGGTCGCACACTGGTGGAAAGCGCATCGGCCCACTTCACCCCCGATGGTCTGCCCTGCCCCGCCACCGCTTCCTTGAATGCCTCGATGGCTCCGTTGTTCCACGCCGCATCCGCACTGGCACCAATCTCCGCCATGCGACTGGCACCGCGCAGCTTCTCAAACTCCAGCGCCTTGTCCTGCATCGAGAGCTCATGACTGCGCTCACCATTTCGATCCAGCCACT
>JBMOJJ010000396.1:0-3223 GCA_049315845.1 Rhodoferax sp. | reverse complement strand
GCCCGGCGGCGAAAATCTGGCCCCCACGCTTGCCGCTTCGCGTGCTGCGCTGCCCACCGGCGGTGAAGCCCAGCCGTACCGGAATTTTGAAGATTTTTTGGCCTCCCTGTCGCAGGACAAGCGCAAGAAGATCCGCCAGGAACGGCGCAAAGTGGCCGAGGCAGGCGTGCGCTTTCGCTGCTCGCTCGGATCTGACATAAAGACTCAGGACTGGGATTTCTTCTATCACTGCTATCAGCGCACTTATCTGGAGCACGGCAACGCGCCTTACCTGAGCCGCGGCTTCTTTCGCGCGATGGCTTGCACGATGGCGCAGAACTGGCTGCTGTTTGTCGCCGAGCGGCAGGGTCAGCCAATTGCCGCCAGCCTGATCGCGGTCCAGACCGGCGGCGCCGGGCCGGTTGCCTATGGCCGCTATTGGGGCGCGCTCGAACGGGTTGACTGCCTGCACTTTGAGGCCTGCTACTACCAGCCGCTGGCCTGGTGCATCGAACACGGCTACCGGCGATTCGAAGGCGGCGCGCAGGGCGAGCACAAGATGGCGCGCGCCTTGCTGCCGGTCAAGACCGGTAGCGCCCACTGGCTCGCCGAGCCCGCGTTTGCAGCTGCGGTGGAGCGATTTCTGGACCGCGAGGATCTGGGCATCAGCCAATACCTTGAGGACCTCGGACAGCGCAGTCCCTTCAGAGCCGAGTCCGGCTGAAACCTGCCCCGGGGCGCCCGGCTGACAGTTAAACTGCAGCCTGGCATACTCAAACCGGCTCCCCCGGCTTTAATCGACACTGCATGGCAAGCAAGCGAAAAGACCCAGTCGCCAGTCATCATCTGGCGCCCAGCCGCTGGCTGATTGCGATGGAATTTCGCGCTCTGTGGGAGCTTGGCTCGGTTCTTCCGGCGTGGCCTTTTTTGCGCCGTGCCCCGAGCGGCGACGGGCATTCGGTCATCGTGTTTCCGGGCCTCTCGGCGAGCGATGGTTCAACCGTTCCGATGCGCGGTTTCCTGGACAAGCTCGGCTACGACATATCCGGCTGGAATCAGGGCTTCAACTTCGGTCCGCGCGCTGGTGTGCTGCAGGCGGCCAAGCAACAGGTGCTGGACACCTTCAAGGTGACCGGCAAGAAAGTCAGCCTGATCGGCTGGAGCCTGGGCGGCATCTATGCCCGTGAACTGGCCAAGGAACTGCCTGACTGCGTGCGCAGCGTGATCACCATGGGAACGCCCTTTTCCGGATCACACCACAGCACCAATGCGTGGCGGCTTTATGAACTCACCAGCGGGCGCGACATCCGCGCCGAGGTCGAACAGTTCGATCTTCCGGTCGCGCCACCGGTACCCACCACATCCATTTATTCACGCACCGACGGCGTGGTGGCCTGGCCTGCCAGCATTCAATTGCCCAGCCGCAGCAATCGCCTGACCGAGAATCTGGAGGTGATTGCCAGTCACATCGGCCTGGGCTTGAATCCCAGCGCATGGTGGGCGGTGCAGGACCGCCTGTCGCAGCCGGAAGGTCAATGGAAACCGTTCGAGCGCAAACGCGGCCTGCATGGAATGATCTTCCCGAACCCGAATCGTTGATAGAGCTGTCCCAACTCAGGGATGCGTCTTGTTGTAGTTAGCGATGCCGTCCATGATTTCCTGCTTGGCGGACTCCGGCCCTTCCCAGCCCAGGATCTTGACCCACTTGTTGACTTCGAGGTCCTTGTAATGTTCAAAAAAGTGCGCAATGGTCTTCAGGCGCACGGGGCTCAGGTCCTCGGGCTTTTGCCAGCGCGTGTAGAGCGACAGGATCTTGTCGACCGGCACCGCCAACACCTTGCCGTCCTGCCCGGCTTCATCTTCCATTTTCAGGATGCCGATCGCGCGGCAGGTCACCACCACACCCGGAATCAGCGGCACCGGCGTGATCACCAGCACGTCGACCGGATCGCCATCGCCTGAAATCGTCTTGGGCACATAGCCATAGTTGGTCGGGTAATGCATCGCCGTGCTCATGAAGCGGTCGACAAAGATCGCGCTGGTTTCCTTGTCCACCTCGTACTTGACCGGATCAGCGTTCATCGGAATTTCGATGATCACGTTGAAGGACTCTGGAACGTTCTTGCCGGGGGTGACATTGTCGAGGGACATGATGGGATCTCTGGATTGAGTTAAGTCAGTAACAACTAAGGATTAACCCTGATTTTACTTACTCACTCCTTGCCGCTGTCTGAAAACGACAGTTTTCACGGTACAGTCCCCGGGTTGGCCAATCGCCCACGTCAATGGACTGTTGATGTTTCGCGGCGAGGAAGCAACGCAGCGGTGGTGCCGGTTGCGCTGCACCCCTACTTAGCGAACCAACGACAGGAGATTTATATGACAGGCAACTCGGCGCTGACTCTGGCGCTCATCTGTGGCTTCATTGCCGTGGCGTACGGCTTTTGGGCCCGCAGCTGGATTCTTTCCCAGGACGCCGGCAACGCCCGGATGCAGGAAATTTCAGCCGCGATCCAAACCGGTGCCGCCGCCTATCTGGCACGGCAATACAAGACCATCGCCATGGTCGGCGTGGTGCTGGCCGTTCTGATCGGCATCTTTCTGGACCCGCTCAGCGCCGGCGGCTTCATCATCGGAGCCGTGCTCTCTGGCGCCTGCGGCTTCATCGGCATGAACGTCTCGGTGCGCGCCAATGTGCGCACCGCGCAGGCGGCCACCAAGGGCATTGGCCCGGCTCTGGATGTCGCCTTCCGCGGCGGCGCCACCACCGGCATGCTGGTGGTCGGTCTCGGCCTTCTGGGAGTTACTGCCTTCTACTGGTTCCTGGTGCCCGATGGTGCTGTCACCGTCGCCAAGCTCAATCCGTTGATCGGTTTTGCCTTCGGCTCTTCGCTGATTTCAATTTTCGCCCGTCTGGGCGGCGGCATTTTCACCAAGGGCGCTGACGTCGGCGCCGACCTGGTTGGCAAGGTCGAGGCCGGCATTCCGGAAGATGACCCCCGCAACCCGGCCGTGATCGCCGACAACGTCGGTGACAACGTGGGCGATTGCGCCGGCATGGCCGCCGACCTGTTCGAAACCTACGCCGTCACGCTGATCGCCACCATGGTGCTGGGCGCGCTGATGCTGTCGGGCACCAACACCAACGCGGTTTTGTATCCGCTGGCGCTCGGCGCCGTGTCGATCGTGGCCTCCATCATTGGCTGCTTCTTTGTCAAGGCCTCGCCCGGCATGAAGAACGTGA
>JBMOJJ010000395.1:0-3225 GCA_049315845.1 Rhodoferax sp. | reverse complement strand
AGGCGCCGCGCTGCACGCGTTCGCTGGGGCAGCCGCAGTTGAGGTTGACCTCGTCATAGCCCCATTGCGCGGCGAGCTCGGCGCAATGCGCCAGCTCCGCCGGGTCGCTGCCGCCGAGTTGCAGGGCGAGCGGATGCTCCTCGCAGTTGTAGCGCAGATGGCGCGCGACATCGCCATGGATCAGCGCGCCGGTCGTCACCATTTCGGTGTACAGCAGAGCCTGCCGGCTCAGCAGTCTATGAAAATAGCGGCAATGACGGTCTGTCCAATCCAGCATCGGGGCGACGGACAGCTTCCAGCGCGCGGGTGAAACGGGTTTCTGGCTCGGCATGGCAGCGATTATCCCGGTTCGTGCGCATAGTGAGCTGTCTTGACGACTGTCAAGCACAAGACTGGCATTGCATGCCATAGTGAAAGTTGAAAGAACCTCAATTTGAGGGCCCAGGCTTTGCCCACCGCTGAACGCACCGACAGCTCTCCCGATTCGCTGGCCATTGACGCAGCCGGTCGAGCGGCTGTGTTCACTGCGAAGGCTCTGAGCAAGACATACCGGATGGGCGACATCGAGGTCCATGCGCTGCGCGATGTCGATCTGACCATCTACCGTGGCGAATTCATTGTCCTGCTGGGCCCGTCCGGCAGCGGCAAATCGACCTTGCTGAATATCCTCGGAGGGCTGGACCAGCCAAGCAGCGGTAGCGCGCGCTTTGCCGAACACGAGCTGACGGCCGCAACCGAGTCGCAGCTGACCCGATACCGGCGCGAGCATGTCGGTTTCGTGTTCCAGTTCTACAACCTGATTCCCAGCCTGACCGTGCGCGAGAACGTGGAACTGGTGACCGATATCTCGGAGCAGCCGATGCCGGCAATCGAAGCGCTGGGCCTGGTGGGCCTGGCCGACCGGCTCGACCATTTCCCGTCGCAACTCTCCGGCGGCGAGCAGCAGCGCGTCGCGATTGCCCGCGCGATCGTGAAACGCCCCGAGGTTCTGCTGTGCGACGAACCCACTGGCGCGCTCGACTACGTCACCGGGAAACTGGTGCTCGAAGTGATAGAGCGCATCAACCGGGAACTGGGCACCACCGCCATCGTCATCACCCACAACGCGGCCATCGCCGGCATGGCAGACCGCGTGCTGTACCTCGGTGGCGGGCGCATTCAGCGCGTCGAGCACAACCGGCACAAGCTGAGGCCCTCGGAGTTGTCCTGGTGAAGGCACTGGACCGCAAACTGTTGCGCGACCTGCGCCTGATGTGGAGCCAGGCCCTGACCATTGCACTGGTGGTGGCCAGCGGTGTGGCGGGCTTCATCACCAGCTTCAGCGCCTACGACGCGCTTTCGTGGTCGCGCGATCTGTATTACGCCGATGCCCGTTTTGCCGATGTCTTTGCGGCGCTCAAACGGGCGCCGCTCACGCTCGAACGCCGGTTGGAGGGCATGGCCGGCGCGGCGCATGTGGAAACCTCGCTGACGCAGCTGGTACCGATCACGCTGCCCAATTTGGCCGACCCGATCATAGGACGCCTGATCGGACTCGACAGCAGGGTGCCGCAGCGCCTGAACAAGGTTCATCTGCGCAGCGGGAGGATGCTGCAGGCGCATCGCAACGACGCGATGGAGACCCTGGTATCGGAGGGCTTTGCGCTGGCACGCGGCCTCAAGCCGGGCGACCGGATTGGCGCGCTTGTCAACGGCAAGCGCGAACAGCTGTTGATTGTCGGCATTGCGCTGTCACCGGAGTACATCTTTGCTGGCATGGGCGGTTCGCCCGATCTGCGCGGCTTTGGCGTCTTCTGGCTTGACCGGCGCGCGCTGGCCGCCGCCTACAACATGGAAGGCGCCTTCAACCAGGTTGCGGTCCGTCTCGCGCCCGGCGCCACCGAGGGGCCGGTGATCGACCAGCTCGACCGCTTGCTGGCGCCCTACGGAGGCGTCAGCGCTCATGGCCGCGACCTGCAGATGTCGCACATGATCCTGAACTCGGAGATCAAGGAGCAGCGCGTGCTGGGCACCGTGCTGCCCAGCATATTTCTGGCGGTCGCGGGGTTTCTGCTGAATGTCGTGCTGAGCCGGCAGATCGCCACCCAGCGCGAACAGCTTGCCGCCCTGAAGGCGCTCGGCTACGACAACCTGGCCATCGGCCTGCACTATCTGAAGCTGGTGCTGGTGATCGTCGTGCTCGGCGTGGCCATGGGGCTTGCGCTGGGCGCCGCTCTGGGCCACTGGTTTGTCGGCATCTATGCCGATGTGTTCCGCTTTCCCGAGTTGCGTTACCGGCTCAAGCCCGAACTGGTTCTGGCGGCCGTGAGCGTTGCGCTGTCCGCCGCCGTGCTGGCGACGCTCAATGCGATCCGCGCCACCGTGCGGCTGGCTCCGGCCGAGGCAATGCGGCCACCAGCGCCCGGCCTCTACCGGCCGATGCTGATTGAACGCCTGGGCCTGCGCCACTGGTTCTCGCCGGCGACGCGGATGATCCTGCGGACCATGGAGCGCCGTCCGCTACGCACCGGACTGACGATCTTCGGCATCGCGGTGGCGATGGCGATTGTGGTCACCGGCGCATTCTGGCGCGATGCCATCGCTGTCCTGATGGACACCCAGTTCAATCAGGTTCTCAGAGGGGACGTTTCGATCGCGCTGCTGGAAGCCAGCCCGGCGCGCATCGCGCACGAGGTGTCCAGGCTACCCCACGTCACAGCGGTGGAAGCGGCCCGGACCGCGCCAGTGCGGCTGGTGAACGCCAATCACGCGTGGCGCGGAACGATCCAGGGAAAACCCGCTCAGCCCGAGCTTCACCGGATTGTCGATCTGGGCCAACAGGTGATGAAGCCGCCGCTGGGCGGCCTGTTGCTGACAGACCGCCTGGCCGAGCGGCTGCGGGTCGGACCCGGAGACACTGTGCGCGTGGAGTTTCTGGAGGGCCGCCGAGAAGTGCTGGAGATCGCGGTGACCGGCGTCGTGGTCGAGATGATGGGAATGAACGCCTACATCGAGAGAAGCGCGCTGAACCGGATGCTGCGCGAGGGCGATCTGGTCAATCAGATCACGATCGCGGTCGAGCGCGGGCATGAGCCGGAACTGCTGAACAGGCTCAAGGAACTGCCCAGGGTGGCGGTTGCCTTCAGCAAGTCCGTCATGACCAGGAACATCGAGGAGGTGACGGCCCGCAACGTGCTGACCTTCAGTGGCATTCTGACGGTGTTCGCCACTGTCATTGCGATCGGC
>JBMOJJ010000394.1:0-3233 GCA_049315845.1 Rhodoferax sp. | reverse complement strand
AGATGGGCGTTGCCGGCAAGGTGACGGCCTTTACCGCCTCCGACTTTGGCCGCACGCTGGCCTCCAACGGCGACGGCTCGGACCACGGCTGGGGCAGCCACCATCTGGTGGTCGGTGGCGCGGTCAAGGGCAGGGCCTTCTACGGCACAGCGCCGCCGGTCAGCACAGGCAACACCGCAGCACCCGAAGACCAGTGGCATGTCGGACAGGGCCGTCTGCTGCCCGCCACCTCGGTGGACCAGTACGCGGCGACGCTGGCCAGATGGTTCGGCGTGGCCGACAGCGAACTGCAGGCCATCCTGCCCAACATCGGGCATTTTGGCGGGGCGGAGTACCCGGTCAACCTCGGCTTCATGGCCTGATGCGGCAACCTGCGCCGCGCCGAGTTGCGCGCGCTGTTGAGAATAATCAAAGAGGGGCCAGAACGCTGTTCTAGACTAGCTTGGACGATGGCGCTGCAGTTGCGTGCGCGTAGCGGGCAGGAGGTGTCGAGATGGACAAGATCTGGCTGAAACACTACCCGCCGGGCATTCCGGCCGAGGTCGATGTGCACGAGTTTGCTTCACTGTGCGATGTGCTGCGAAAAAGCTGCGACCGCTTTGCCGACCTGACCGCCTACAGCAACTTGGGTGCGTCGATCAGTTACGCTGAACTCGACCAGTCCAGCCGCGACTTCGCCGCCTACCTGCAGAACAGGCTGGGATTGGTGAAGGGCGACCGCGTCGCGCTCATGATGCCCAACCTGCTGCAGTACCCGGTCGCGTTGTTTGGCGTGCTGCGCGCCGGCCTGGTGGTGGTGAATGTCAATCCGCAGTACACCGTGCCCGAGCTTGAGCATCAGCTCATGGACTCCGGCGCAGTGGCGATCGTGGTGCTGGAGAACTTCGCCCACACGCTGCAGCAGGTGTTGGACAAGAATCCGGCACTGCGGCTGCGCGTCATCACGACCGAGGTCGGCGACATGCTGCCGGTGGTCAGGGAACTGCTGACCAACGTGGTGGTCAAGTACGTCAAGAAGATGGTGCCGCCATGGGCGATTGCGGGCGCGATCGAATTCAACCAGGCGCTGCGCGAGGGCCGCACGCAGGCGCTGCACCATGTGGCCCTGAGCCAGGCCGATACCGCCTTCTTGCAGTACACCGGCGGCACCACCGGCATCGCCAAGGGCGCTGTGCTGACCCATGGCAACATGGTCGCCAACCTGCAGCAGGTCGGCGCCTGGATCGCGCATGACCTGATCGACGGCAAGGAGGTGTTTGTCTGCCCGCTGCCGCTCTACCACGTCTACGCGATGAACTCCAGCCTGGTGTTCATGAAGATCGGCGCGCACACGGTGCTGGTCACCAACCCGCGCGACATCGATGCCTTCATCCACGACCTGAGAAAGCACCCGTTCACGGCCATGATAGGGGTCAACACGCTGTACCGCGCGCTGCTCGATGCGCCCGAGTTCGCGCAGGTCGACACGCGCAGGCTCAAGGTTGCCAATGCCGGCGGCATGGCGGTGCAGCGCGTGGTCGCCGAACGCTGGAAGAAGGCCACCGGTGTGCCTCTGGTCGAAGCCTACGGCCTGACCGAGACTTCGCCCGGCGCGATCTGCAACCCGCTCAACATCGAGGACTGGACCGGAACCATCGGGATGCCGTTTCCGTCGACCGAGGCGACGGTGCTGGACGAGGACGGCCGCGAGCTGCCGCTGGGCGATGTTGGCGAGATCGGCGTGCGCGGCCCGCAGGTCATGGCCGGCTACTGGGGCCGGCCGGACGAGACCGCCAAGGTCTTCGCCGCGCAGGGCTGGCTGCGCACCGGCGACATGGGCTTCATGGACGAGCGCGGCTACTTCACGATCACGGACCGCAAGAAGGACATGATCATCGTGTCGGGCTTCAAGTCTTTCCGAACCAGATCGAGGACGTCGTCGCGCTGCATCCGTCCGTGGCGGAGGTCGCGGCCGTCGGCGTACCCGACGAGAAGTCCGGCGAAATCGTCAAGATCGTCGTTGTGAAACAGGGCGCCGGCCTGACCGAGCAGGACCTGCTTGAACATTGCCGGGAACGCCTGACCAGCTACAAGATGCCAAGGATCGTCGAGTTCCGCACCGAACCGCTGCCCAAGACCAACCTGGGCAAGATCCTGCGGCGGCAGTTGCGCGATGCGCCTGCGGTCGGAGCAGCAGGGCTACCGTAGCGGCTTCGGCGCCTTGACCAGCAGCCCGCCCAGCATCACGCAGGCCAGCGCGGCCACCAGCAGCGCGATGCCGGCCCATTGCCAGGGTGTGATGACTTCACCCAGCACCAGCATGCCGGCGGCCAGGCCGACGATGGGCACGCCCAGGCCGAACGGCGCCACACGGTTTGCCGGGTGGCGCTTGAGCAGCCCGGTCCACAGGCTGTAGCCGACCACGGTCGCGATCCAGCCCAGGTAGGCGGCCGCAAGCCAGCTTGATGCACGCGCCTGCGTCCACTGCCAGCGCGTCGCCTGCGGATCGAAGGCGTAGGACATCGCGACGAACGGCAGCACCGGCACCAGGCTGCTCCAGACGATGAAGGCGCTGGCCGAATAGTCCTTGGCGCCCTGCTGCACGCGCCGCGCGACGATGTTGGACATCGCCCACATGAACGCGGCGCACAGTGTCAGCACAAAGCCCAGCAAGGTCGTCGCAGCGCCGAGGCCCACCGCAGGGTTCAGGTAGTTGAGCGCAAAGCAAGACAGGCCGGCGGCCGCCAGCAGCAGCCCGAACTGCAGCGGCCGGCTGGCGCGCTCCTGCAGCAGCACAAAGCCGAACAGCGCGGTGAAAAAGACCTGCGTCTGCACCAGCACCGAGGCCAGCGCGGCGGTCATGCCGACCTGCAGCGCGGTGAACAGGATACCGAATTGCCCGACACCCTGAAACAGGCCGTACAGCAGCACCCATTTCCAGTGGACCCTGGGCGGGCGGATGAACAGCGCTAGCGGCAGCACGGCAAACAGGTAGCGCGCGGCGCCGAGCTGGAACGGCGTGAAGTCGCGCAGCGCGAACTTCATGGCGACGAAATTGACGCCCCAGACCAGCACCACCACCAGGGCCGCGAGCAGGTCGCGTCCGCTCAGCGCATTGCTTTGCATCTGAACAGGCGGCCTACAAAAGGCGCTTCAGATAGCGCCCGGTGTGGCTGTCCGGATTGGCCGCAAGGTCTTCCGGCGTGCCGACGCCGACCACCTGGCCGCCACCGGCGCCGCCCTCCGGCCCCATG
>JBMOJJ010000393.1:0-3237 GCA_049315845.1 Rhodoferax sp. | reverse complement strand
AGAAGCCGCTCAATGCATCGGCGACGGCTGCGGCTGGTTTGTTGCTGGTAACGCCGGTAATGGCCACCAGTGCGATGGCAATCATCGCCAGCGCACCAATTGGCATGGCCTTGCCGATGATGGCTGCAATAGTGCCAATGAACAATGCCAGCAGATGCCATGCTGGCGGTGTGACACCGTCTGGAACCGGAACAGCGAACCAGATGATCAGTGTGATGGTGATGGCCAGCAAGGCCGGCCATTTACGGATGGAAGTTTCTTGTTGCATGATGAGGCTACTCCTTGTATTGCGCAGTATGCGAAGCCACAAGGAATTGCGCATCCGTGCCAATCGCCTCCCCTTCCTGCGTAGTAATACGCAGGCGTGCTGCTACAGGATCAACAATCCGCCGGATTGCGCTATCGTTAGCCCTGTTGTCATGACCGCCCACTCCCCGCCCGCCGTGAAACCATTGAGCCTGTCCACACTGCGTCAATTGCCCTGGCAGCACGGATTGCGCTGGTTCATGCTCGCGCTGGGTGCGGGCGTAATGATCATGCTGGCAGGGTATTGGGCCGAGCAACGGGAAATGCAAGGCCGCATCCAAGTCTTGCAGCAGGTCGCGCAATCTACAGTGATGGGGCTGGAGGGGATCTCCGAAAAGCACGGTTTTTTGCCCTACGCTGCAGCACGCCACCCGGACGTGCTAGCCTTGCTGGAGCGTCCGGCAGATCGCGATTTGACCGGGCGGGTCAACCGTGATCTGCACGAATTACAGGAGCGCACTAATTCTGCGGCACTATTCGTAATGAATGCCGATGGTTTGACGTTGGCTGCAAGCAACTGGAATACGGCTGGCAGCTTTGTTGGTCAGTCTTACCGGCAGCGCCCTTACTTCAAACAAGCATTGCAGGGGCAGCACAGCTATTTTTATGGCGTGGGGTTGACGACAGGCGCGCCCGGCTTCTTCATTGCTGAGCCGATACGCAAGGGCAGCACGGTGGTGGGCGTGATGGTGGTCAAGGTAAGTCTTGATGCCCTTGAGCGCTCATGGGCTGACAGCCCTGATCCACTGCTTTTACTTGACCGCCGGGGCATCGTTTTTCTGAGTTCAGAGCCGCAATGGCTTTACCAGAGTCGTTCTGCGCTGAGCAGCGACGATTTGGATTCGCTGTCGCGCAATGGCCAGTATGGTGCACGCACGGACTACCCCAAACTGCCTTGGCAAGTGCAGGCGGTGCCAGATACCTCCGCTTACGCGGTGCAGACGCAGGTCAGATCAGAGGCACGCAAGTTGCTGGCACTGGAGGCGGCTCTGCCGGAGCTGGGCTGGACGCTGGTGGTCACCAGTGATCTTTCCAGCGTAGCCAAAGCCCGTACTGAAGCGCTGACGCTGGCAACACTGCTGTCGGCTGTGCTATTGCTGGCGGGCCTCTACTGGCGCTTGCATGAACGTCGTTTTGCAGAGCAGCGGCAGGCGAAGCTGGAGCTGGAGCGCCGCGTGCAGGAGCGTACCCATGATCTGGAGCAGGCGCAGGCCTTTCGCAAGGCGATGGAAGACGCTCTTGCCGTTGGCATGCGCGCACGCGATCCGCAAGGAAAAATCATTTACGTAAACCGTGCGTTTTGTGACATGGTCGGCTACAGCGCCGATGAACTATTGGGTTGTGGGCCACCCTATCCGTATTGGCACCCCGATGAACTCGCCAGCTACCGGCGCGACCGAGAGGCCTCGACGGCAACCGAGGCTCGCCCTTACGGTTTTGAGTCGCGGATACGCCATCGTGCGGGGCATGACGTGATCACCCGGGTGTATACCGCTCCGCTGATCGACACCCAAGGCCGCAATCAGGGCTGGATGAGTTCGGTGGTGGACATTACCGCGCAAAAACAGGCCGAGGATCGCCAGCACGATCAGGAGCGACAACTGCAACGCAGCGCACGGCTGGCCAGCGTGGGCGAGATGGCCTCAACACTGGCGCATGAACTCAATCAGCCGCTGATGGCGTTGTCAAATTTTGCGGTCGCGGCGCGTACCATCGCGGCAAAGGCGCATATGGAGGTGTTGGTGGCGGCGCTGGACGATATGGTGGAGCAATCTAAGCGCGCCAGTGAAATTGTGCAACGCGTACGCGGTTTCATTAATCCGCGCCGCGGCAGCTACGAAGACTGTGATGTGCATGCGGTGATAAGCCACTCCATGGCCCTGTTGAAGTCGGAACTGGAACGCCAGTCGATCACGGTTACACAGCACCTGAGCGAAAGTCTGCCGCGTGTGCGTGGCAACCGCGTTCTGCTGGAGCAAGTGCTAATCAACCTGCTCCAGAATGCAGTGCATGCGATGCAGGATCTTGCCGTTGCACAGCGAGCGATTGGCATCGAAACACAGTTGCTGGAGCGTGCGGTGCAAATCCGGGTCAGCGATGCGGGACCTGGCATACCGGAAGCCTTGTTGGAGCAGGTCTTTGCGCCGTTTTTCAGCACCAAGCCTGAAGGGCTTGGGCTGGGTCTCAATATCTGTCGCACTATCGTTGAAGCCCATGGGGGGCACATTGCCGTTGCCAATCGTGCCGGTGGTGGTGCCGTGTTCACCTTTACTCTGGCACTGAGCATATGAGTGATAGCGCTCTCACTCTGTATGTTGTGGACGACGACGAAGCGTTGCGGCGCTCGCTTTTGTTGCTGCTGTTTTCCCAGGACTTGGCGGTCCGTGGTTTCGAGTCGGGAGAGGCCTTTCTTCAAGCGCTGGATCCACAGCAGGTTGGATGTGTCATTCTGGATTTGCGCATGGGCGGTATGAGTGGGCTGGCGGTTCTGGAACAGTTACGCATGCGCCAGAGTCCTCTGGTGGTGGTGTTCCTCTCGGGACACGGCACGATTCCGATGGCGCTAGAGGCGGTGCGCCTGGGCGCGTTCGACTGGGTGGTCAAGCCCGACACGCAGCAGTTGCTCGATAAATTGCCCCTGGCACTGGCCGAGGCGCAGGCACGCGCCGAAGCGCTGACGCGCTGGCGCGAACTCACGCCACGCGAGCGCGAGGTCGCACGCCAGGTGGGCTTGGGCCAGTCAAACAAAGAGATTGCCCGCAGATTGGTTCCATCCTGCAGCCCCCGCTCAGTTGAAACCCACCGGGCTAGCCTGTTTGCCAAGCTCAGTCTGGCCAATGACAATGAACTGGGCCGCTGGCTGATAAGGCACGCGTGGTTGAGTTGACTGGGCAATGAAGATAGAACGGGGGTGGTTAAGACATGCAACCC
>JBMOJJ010000392.1:0-3243 GCA_049315845.1 Rhodoferax sp. | reverse complement strand
CGACATGTGGCTTTGGCTCAGATCCAGCCGGTGGGCCAGCTCGGTTTGCGACAGTCCTGCGGCCTTTCGTGGCGCTTGCAGGAGCGGTGAGAGCTGGGCACACAGGGAGATAATTTGCTTCATAGGGGAGCATCCTTTGCGGCTCGTGCCTGCGAGCAAGTTATCGGTTGGACAGGTATTCGAAATATAGCTGCTTAGAAGGTAAACGGCAAATAGCCGTATTGCAGGTATTGCCACAATGACCGTGGTTTGCAACTGCACTGCTGGTCACGAAACGTTTGGAAGTCCGTCTGTCCAGCGATGGTGACTGATTTACCGTAGCGCAGGGGAGGGCGCCTACAGGCTCCAGGAGTCCCCAATAACGGGCCGGCAAGAGCAAGTGAGTGGATCAGCCGAGCCCTAGCAGGGCGCCAATTCGCCTGGGCGTGGCCCTTTGGCCAAAAGGCGCTCTTTCAGGCGTTTTGGTGGTTCGGAGAATTAGTTCGTTTCTGGATGCGTCATGATTATCCTTATAATCAAGCTGTATTGTTCATTCTTCTAAAAGACGTGTTTTGGGTTGTAAGCGTTCATTTGCATAAAAACGTTCCCAGGTTTTTCATAAAAGTGTTCCTGCTTGAACCAATGCACCTGGCGTCTCATTGGAGATGCACAGCGTCAGGGTGTTTGTTGCACTGATCGCAAGTCCCCAGCATGGCTGCAAGCTAGCTGCACAGCCTCGAATGCCGATGGCCGTGAGGGGCTGCTTGCTTAGGAGTGCCCCATCACGCAAAGAGCGCCAAAACCTCAGAAGTCCAGCGGCGCTTATCCAGCGTACAAGCCACAGGTGCGCGGGATCTGGGTCTGTCGTAAGAGATGGGTTTGGCTTGAACTTGCCGCCCCAGGTTGGGATGGCTGGGTCAAGGGCTAGCCAATAGGGTCTGCAGCCGAGTCTGGCCTTCGAATCGAAACCATGTTCGCGCACCGCGCGCCTCCACAGAACAAATGCCCAGGCCGTGCGGACGTCGGGTCCGCACATCAGGAGGAGCTCGCCAACGTCAGGTGCATCAACTACGACGCTCAAGCGAGCCAACCAACGCCGTGCCTTTGCCGGAATTTGGCGTTTGACGTACCGCTGGATGGCCTTGAAGTCGCAGACAAGCGTCTTGTAGTACAGGTTCAGATCGATGTTCTGGCGATTCGTCCCCCAGTCATCCTTGTCATGGACGCACTTCGCTGACACCTTGATCCTCCCGAACTTGGCGATCTCCATGGTTGAAGGATCGAACGGAGAAACGTCACTTGCAGCGACCCAACTGGGCACGGTACCAGCCAGGCCCATGGCAGTTTTGAGGTGGACAATGTGTTCGGTGAACTCTTGCAAGGGCGCGTCCCCAGCACGCAAGCCTGCCGTGCCAATCCAATATCGCAGTCCAATATCCATGAGCCAGTTGGCAATTTCACCGAGCGCGCCGTCCCGCTGTGCATTTGTCTTTGGCAAACGTGCCGTGGCATATTCCAGATACTGCTGCTCGCGGCCGTAGCGCACATAGGGTTTGAGAAGCTCGTTAAAGAGTCTGGGACTGGGAATGGTCTTGTCGCCATTTCGGCACCAGAACTCGGTGCGATGAACCGGGCATTCACGCAATGCTTTGAAGGAGAACAGGACGCTGTGGAACCCCTCACCAAGACACTGCGGACAGACAGCAAAGTCACCAAAATACCGCCCCGCGTCCTTGGAAAACTGGCTGATATGGCAATAGCGAAACGAGTCCACTGGTTCTCTCAGCACCCTGGCAAAACGACTCAGGCGAATTGGGCAGCCATTGCTGCCCGCCTGATGGGCATCGAGCGACGGTGTGGTATGGCCAGACTTGTGCACTCCAAAGTCCTGTAGGAAAGCGGCGCGTGTTGGCTGGTTGAGAATGAGAAACCGTTGAACCGTCATCCATAGCGAAGAGTAGGGTGGGGTGGAACCCGGATGCCAGATTACGCGTGAGTTTTTGCGATGGCGAGCCAGCCGCTCGAGCGTGTCAGGATGCTTGGGCACAAGCCGGGCCTATGGAGTCTTGGCAGGCCGCTTGCGATGCACGGACGCCGAGATCAGACGCATGTGGTCGGTAAATTGGGTCTGTGCCAGCGCGTCGATCCAGTTGGACTCCGAGGTGACGGCTTCCCAAGTGTCCCCTCGGGCCGCACTCACCAAAATGCCCTCGACCGCCCAGGCGATGTGCTGCATTGGGAATTCGGCATCACCCTGGTAATTCGCTGGCAGCAGCGACTCCAACACCCGCCACAGGACGCCTGCGCTGGGTGCCAATCGTGCACCTCGGGTGTAGGCTTCGGGGATGAAATGCGCCAGGTACGACTTACCGCTGTGAGGTGGCCATTCGGACGCCTGGTCGTACCCTTTCAGTACAAATTCCACTTCGTCTGCACTGCGGATCCCCGGAAACGGCCAGTGCGACACCAGGAAGCGGGCCGCAACATGGGCATGGTCAGACTTTCCCAGCAGCTCATAGGTGTAGTCCATCTGGTGGGAGGCAATGGAGAAGACACTCAGGCGATAACCTTCCCAGTCCAGCGCGTTTTGCAGGCCCAGCAGCCAGTTTCATTCACGAAACGTCATGGACTGGGCCTCGTCGATCAGCAGCGTCACAAAATTACTGCCGCAACTTGCGGCCGATGCAATCAGAAACTCGGTCAGCAGACGCCGCCTGTCACCGCGCGTGGCGCGGGTGGAGGCATAACGAAACCCCGCAGCCAGGCCCAAAGACACCCAAAAATCCTTCTCGTTGAGGTGGCTGTCGGGCGGGCGACTCCAGATGTGCAAGGGGATGCGCTTGCCAAACCGATCTTCCAGGACGTTCTTTAGATGCCATTTGACTCCGCGGGATTTACCAAAACGGGAAGGTCCATGGATGTAGCCACCGGGTTGGCGCTGATCGATCCAGTCACCGATGGTCTGGGCCATGGCGTGCACCGGGGGTGTAAAAACAGCGTATTCCTGCAGCAGCACCGGATGCTTCGGATCGATGTGGGCAGGCAGCTTGCTGCGCATGGTGCGACTGCCTCAGTTGGCCGCTTTGCGCAACGGCGGCAAGGTCGCTTTGGACGGTGATTGGGACCTGGGGAGTGTTTGGACTGGCTTGATCGCAACCGCAGCGCTTTGATCCTCTAAGTCCGATGGCGCACTGTCTGTGGTTGCTTCGGTCTCCTTGAGTCGGGACTTTGCGGCCGCGACCTCGGTATCACTTGAGCGGAACT
>JBMOJJ010000391.1:0-3243 GCA_049315845.1 Rhodoferax sp. | reverse complement strand
CATTGGTATATCAACAACTTGGCGCAATTCAATCACTGTACCTTCAACTTTGGAATGCCGGCCGGTCCGTCGGAAGTGATCACCGACGGCGGCCGCACCAGCCCGTACCTTGCGGCGATGGCCAACGCCGCCGCCTCGCACTTCGCCGAGCAGGACGATGTGCACAACGGCTCGGTGTTCCATCCGGCAACCGTGGTGTTCCCGGCGGCGCTGGCGGTGGCGCAGGCGATCGGCGCCAGCGGCGCGCGCCTGTTGACAGCCGCCATCGCGGGTTACGAGGTCGGCATCCGCGTTGGCGAGTTTCTCGGACGCTCGCATTACAAGGTGTTCCATACGACGGGCACCGCCGGCACGCTGGCCGCGGCCGCAGCGGTCGGAAATCTGCTCGGGCTCGACGCCGTGCAGATGCGCCACGCGCTGGGGTCGGCGGGCACGCAGTCGGCCGGTTTGTGGGAGTTCCTGCGCAGCGCGGCCGACAGCAAGCAGTTGCACACGGCCCATGCTGCGGCTGCGGGTTTGATGTCGGCCTACCTGGCCCAGGACGGTTTCACCGGTGCCGCGCAGATCCTGGAAGGCCCGCAGGGCATGGGCGCCGGCATGTCGAGCGACGCCGACCCGAGCCGCTTGAGCGATGGTCTGGGCAGCCGCTGGACCACGGCCGAGACATCGTTCAAATACCACGCCTGCTGCCGTCACACGCACCCGGCGGCGGACGCCTTGCTGCAAGTCATGCAGCAGAGCGGCCTGAAGGCGCAGGATCTGAGCTGCGTCGTGGCGCATGTGCATCAGGGAGCCCTCGATGTGCTGGGACCGGTGGTCGATCCGGCGACGGTGCACCAGAGCAAGTTTTCGATCGGCACCGTGCTGGCGCTGGTGGCGCGATTCGGGCACGCCGGATTGGCCGAGTTCGAGCGGCATTTTCAGGATCCGCTCACCGTCGCGCTGCGTGATCGGGTCGAGATGCAACTCGATGCCGAGGTCGATCGCGCCTACCCGCAACGCTGGATTGGCAAGGTGACCGCCTATACCGGCGATGGGCGTGTGCTGCACGGGCGGGTCGATGAGCCCAAGGGTGACCCTGGCAACACGCTCAGTCGCGAGGAGATCACAGCCAAGGCGCTGCGGCTGGCAGCTTTCAGCGGCGGCGCAACCGCCTTCGAGATGCAGAGCGCTGTGGGCGCGCTCTGGCAGGTGGCCGCCTGGCCACGGGTCGGTCCGCTGCTGGAGCGCCGGTCGTGAGCGCCGGAGCCGATCAGCTGGCGCTGGCGCGCTCTTTCCTGTTTGTGCCGGCAATGCGGCCGGAACGCTTTGCCAAGGCGCTGGCATCGCCCGCCGATGCTGTCATCATCGATCTGGAGGATGCGGTGGCGCCCGATGACAAGGACCCCGCCCGCGATCGGCTGGCCAGTGGTTTTGCCCAATTTGCGGCGGCCGAGCGGGCGCGCGTGGTGGTGCGGATGAATGGCGGCGGCACGCGCTGGTTCGACGAGGATCTGCAGCTGCTCCAGTCGCTCGCAGGGCAGGGACTGCGCGCAGTGATGCTGGCCAAGGCGGAGGCGAGCGCCGTGTTGCGGCATCTGGGTCAAAGTCTGGGCCCGGGCGTTGACCTGATCCCGCTGGTGGAGTCGCTTGCCGGACTGGACGCCGTGAATGATCTGGCAACGGCGCCGCAGGTGCTGCGACTGGCATTTGGCAACCTTGACTTTCAGGCCGATCTGGGGCTGCGCTGCGCTGCGGAAGAAGCAGAACTGGTGCCGGTGCGCATGGCGCTGGTGATGGCCGCCCGGCGCGCCAATCTGGCTGCACCGGTCGACGGCGTCACCGCGGACATCAAGGATCCGCTGCAGTTGCAGCTTGACGCGGCGCGCAGTCGTCGCTGCGGGTTCGGGGCCAAGCTGTGCATTCATCCCTTGCAGGTGCCCCTGGTGAACGCCGCGTTTGCTCCCGGTACGGCGGAACTGGAATGGGCGCAGCGGGTGATGGCGGCGTTCGAGGCCGCGGGCGGCGGCGTTGTCAGCATCGATGGTCGGATGGTGGATGGACCTGTGGTGCGGCTGGCGCAGCGCACGCTGGCGCAATGGCGGGACCCTGCGGCGAAGGGATTTTTCTGATTGCGCTTTCTTGCGTTGAGGATCAGGTTTGTGGCTGGCCCGGAGGCAGACCGCATTCCGGCGAAGGATTTTTCATCCAACTTGCTGCAGGAAGCTGCCGTTCGATCCGCTGAAGGACTTTGAGTACATCGGCCAGCTGGTCGATGTCCCGATGACGCTGCTGGCGCGCAAGAACTTCCCGGCCAACAACTTCAAGGGGCTTGAAGCTTATGTGCGGACCCACAAGGACAAGGTCTCTCTCGCCAACGCCGGCCTGATGACCCATCTGGAGGCGGAGATCGCCAAGTGGGGTCCGGTGATCCAGAAAGCCGGTATCTACGCCGACTGAACCGGCTGTGCCTGGGCCTTCTCGGCAACCGAGGCGAACTTGCTGTACTTGCCCAGCAGGCTGACCAGTTGCCCGTAGACGCGGGGGTTCCCGGCCAGGCACTCGTGCTGCTCCAGGAAGTCCGGCTCACCGGTGAAGTTGCCAACCAGGCCGCCCGCCTCCGTGACCAGCAACGAGCCGGCAGCAACGTCCCAGGGCTGCAGGCCGGTCTCGAAAAAGCCGTCGGTAAAGCCGGCTGCGACATAAGCCAGATCGAGCGCGGCGGCGCCCGGCCGGCGCAGGCCGGCGCTGCGCTGCATGACCTCGCCCATCATTCGCAGGTAGGTGTTGAAGTCGTCGGTCGGACGGAACGGGAAACCGGTCGAGATCAGGCACTCCTGCATGCGGATGCGTTTGGAGACGCGCAGCCGGCGGTCGTTCATGTAGGCGCCGCGCCCCTTGGTGGCGGTGAACAGGTCGTTGCGGCTGGGGTCGTAAATGACCGCCTGTTCAACCTTGCCCCTGACCGCCAGCGCAATGCTGACGCAGTAGATCGGCAGGCCGTGGATGAAATTGGTGGTGCCATCGAGCGGGTCGATGATCCAGACGAACTCGGAATCCTTGGCGCCGTGCTCCTGACCCGACTCCTCAGCGCAGATGCCGTGCCCCGGATAGGCTGTGAGCAGCGTCTCGATGATGACCTTTTCGGACGCATGGTCGACGTCCGTGACGAAATCGTTGACCAGTTTCTGCGAGATTCTGACCGATTCGACATCCAGCGCGGCGCGGTTGATGATGGCGCCGGCGGCTCGGGCCGCCTTGATG
>JBMOJJ010000390.1:0-3251 GCA_049315845.1 Rhodoferax sp. | reverse complement strand
GCACTGGCCCAACTCTGTTTTTCGACGCTGACTTTCTTTGCCTTTGCCGCCCTGCCCTACCGGACGCTGGCGCCGCTGGTCTGCGCTGCAGTGGGGCTGGCCGGGCTGACCTTGTCGGGAGCGCCAGTGATCTCTGCGCTGCTCGGCGGCGGTGGCACGCTGATTTATCTGCTGGACCGCTCAGCCGAAGCCGGCAGCGCGCGCAGCAAGCTCTTTTGGACCGGCGGGATCACACTGCTGTGCGCCCTGCTTGGCCTGCTGGCCTTTCAGCTGGATCTATGGCACTGGCGGATCGAACTGCCGGAGGCGAACTGGGCCGAGTGGCGCAGCATGGGACGCCTGCTTCTGTGGTTCACCTGGCCGGCCTGGCCGCTCGCCTTGTGGACCCTGTGGCGCTGGCGCCACCAACTGCTTCAAGGCACACCGGGGCGGCATCTGACCTTGCCGCTGCTGTTTTCGGGCGTTGCTGTGGCTGCCACGCTGAGCACCGCGGCAGCCGACCGTTCCCTGCTGCTGGCGCTGCCGGCGCTGGCGGCACTGGCTTCGTTTGCGCTGCCCACGCTGAAGAGAAGCGTCGCCGCCCTGATTGACTGGTTCACGCTGCTGTTCTTCTCAGGCTTCGCCCTTGCCATCTGGATCATCTGGATCGCGCTGCAAACCGGCGTGCCGAGCCAGCCGGCGGCCAACGTGGCGCGTCTGGTGCCAGGGTTTGAACATCGGTTCACCCTCGTACCGTTCCTGCTCGCAGTGGCGGCAACGCTGGCCTGGGCCTGGCTGGTGAAATGGCGGGTCGGGCGCCACCGCGCTGCGATCTGGAAGAGTCTTGTGCTGCCCGCCGGCGGCGTCGTGCTGTGCTTTTTGCTGCTGATGACATTGTGGCTGCCTCTGCTCGATTTCGCCCGCAGCTACGCCCCGCTGGTGCAACGCACCACGCTGTTGCTGGGGCCGGTCGAGTGCGTCGAGGTCTATGGTTTGAGCCGGGGCCACGTCGCGGCGCTGCGGTTTCACGGCCAGTTGGAGCTCAAGCCAGCCGGATCGAAATCCCATTGCCCCTGGCTGATCGTGAACCGGGATGCGTTCGGCACGCTGCCCACCTCGGTCAATCTGGCCCACTGGAGCCTGCACAGCATCATGCGCCACCCGTCGGACCGCGATGAGAACCTGTTCATCTACAAACGCGACGAGGAAATACCGGACTCAGAGCCCGTTGGATCGGGTGGTCCTGACACGAGCGGCTGGAAAGGTGATACTGAAGACAGAGCCCTTGCCCGGCGTGCTGTCGATCTTCAGCACCGCGCCATGACGCTGTGAGACATGCTTGACGATCGCCAGCCCGAGGCCGGTGCCGCCGGTGTCGCGCGAGCGGCTGTGATCAACCCGGTAAAAACGTTCCGTCAGACGCGGCAAGTGCTCGGGTGCGATGCCAGGCCCGGTGTCCGAAACCGAAAACTCAGCACTTCCGTCAGATAACAGCGCAAGGCGCACAAGGACTTTACCGTCCGCTGGCGTGTAGCGAATCGCATTGCCCGCCAGATTGCTCAGCGCACTGAAGAGTTCGTTGCCCGAGCCGGCAATTTCAACATCGGGCGGGCATTCAAATGAAAACGCGTGCAGTCGTTCGGTCGAAGGATTCAGAACCGCAGACAGATCACGGGCATCCTGCTCCAGCTGTCGCATCAGCGCGCTCATCGGTACCCAGTCCTGGGCGCCCGGTGCTGGACTGCCCTCCAGCCGCGACAGCGTAAGCAGATCGCTGACCAGCGTCTGCATGCGACGGGTCTGCTGCTCCATCAGCGCCAGATAGCGTTCGCGCTCCGGCTCGGCCAGGGGCAGGCTTTGCATGGTTTCGACAAACCCGCTCAGCACCGTCAGCGGTGTCCGTATTTCATGCGATACGTTGGCGATGAAATCGCGCCGCATCGCGTCCGCCTGCTCCAGCGCCGTGACGTCGCGCGACAGCAGCAGCAGGCGAGCCTCGCCATAGGGATACAGATGAACCGACAACCTGACCGGTCGCGCCGGCGTGCTCTCTCGCCCCGGCATCAGCAGTTCACTCGCATAGTCATGGCTGGCAAAATAGCTCACAAAGCCGGGGTCGCGCACCAGATTGCCGATCTGCTGGAGCATGTCGCGCTTTGGATCCAGGCCAAAATGGCTGGCTGCCATCTGGTTGAACCACTCGATGCCGCCGCGTGCATCGAGCAGGATGACGCCGTTGGGAGAAGCCTGGAATGCGGCCAGAAAATCCTGCAGTCGCTTGCTCACATCGCGCGTTGCCTGCTCCCGGTTGCGGATCAGACGCCGGACCCGCTCCGACAATTCTCCCCACAGCCCGGTCTTGATCGCAACTTCGGCGAAGTCGCCGGCACGAAGCCATTGCATCACGCGCTGGCCGCGCGCCAGGTCAATCAAAAACCAGAGCGCAGCGCCAAGCAACACTCCGACCAGAACGTCGTCCTTGGCGCCTGCGGCGACCTGCATCAACGGCAGCGCCAGCCAGGCCGCGACGCCGCCGCCGAGCAGGCATCCGAGAAAGAAGGAAACACGCCAGAACATGGTCAAAAAGGAGTCGCTGCCATGCTACAAAATTCGACTCACGCCAATCAAATACCCGCCCGGGAAGGCACCGGCGATGCCACTTGCGCCGTCAGCCGGTAACCGGCCCCCCGCACCGTTTCAATCATCAGACCGGCCTGCGGTCCGAGCGCTTCGCGCAGGCGCTTGACATGCACATCGACGGTCCGCTCTTCGATGAAGACATGGTCGCCCCAGACCTTGTCCAGCAGCTGCGAGCGACTGTGGACGCGCTCGGCGTGGGTCATCAGGTAGTGCAGCAACTTGAATTCTGTTGGCCCGAGCTTGAGCATCAGATCCTTGAACGCCACTCGGTAAGTCCCTGAGTCCAGCGACAACGCACCGACTGCAACGACGCCACCGACCTGCTCGGGTGCGCGCCGGCGCAGCACGGCACGAATTCTGGCCAGCAGTTCCTTGGTGGAAAACGGCTTCGCAATGTAGTCATCGGCCCCGGCGTCAAGCCCGGAGACACGGTCCATCTCGTCGCTGCGAGCGGTCAGCATGATGATGGGAACAGCCTTGGTCCGGGCATCGGCACGCCAGCGTTTGACCAGCCAGAAGCCGCTTTCACCGGGCAGCATCCAGTCGAGCAGGACGACGTCCGGCAGCACGGCATCGATCTCGCGCTGCGCCGACGCACTGTCCATGGCCCAGGTCGGGCGAAATCCGTTGTG
>JBMOJJ010000389.1:0-3251 GCA_049315845.1 Rhodoferax sp. | reverse complement strand
CACCGGCAAACAGGTTCTTGCCGTCTTTCCAGATCGACTGGTGCACGTGCATGCCGGAGCCGTTGTCGCCGACGATAGGCTTGGGCATGAAAGTGGCGGTCTTGCCATAGGCATGGGCCACGTTCTGCACCACGTACTTGAGGACCTGGGTCCAGTCGGCGCGCTGCACCAGCGTGCTGAATCGGGTGCCGATCTCGTTTTGCCCCGCACCGGCCACCTCATGGTGGAAGACCTCGACCGGAATGCCCAAGGACTCCAGAATCAGCGACATCTCGGCGCGCATGTCCTGCGTGCTGTCAACCGGCGGCACCGGAAAGTAACCACCCTTGACCGTGGGACGATGGCCCTTGTTGCCGCCGTCGATCTTCTTGCCTGAATTCCAGGGTGCTTCGCCTTCGTCGATCTTGAAGAAAGTGCCCGACATGTCGGTGTTCCAGCGCACATCGTCGAAGATGAAGAATTCGGGCTCAGGACCGAAAAAGGCGGTGTCGCCCATGCCGGATGCCTTGAGGTAGGCTTCCGCACGCTTGGCGATCGAGCGCGGGTCGCGATCATAGGCCTTGCCGTCGCTGGGCTCAACCACGTCGCAGCTAAGGAACATCGTCGTTTCTTCAAAGAACGGGTCGATGTTGGCCGTGTTCGGGTCGGGCATCAGTTGCATGTCGGAGGCTTCGATGCCCTTCCAGCCGGCGACGGACGAACCGTCGAAAGCATGGCCCGCGGTGAATTTGTCTTCATCAAAATGGGAAACAGGCACGGTCACGTGCTGCTCCTTGCCGCGGGTATCGGTGAAACGGAAGTCAACAAACTTGACTTCGTTCTCTTTCACCATCTTCATGACGTCGGCGACGGTCTTGGCCATCAAATACTCCTGGTTGAATCGTTGTTGAAAATCTTACATCTGAGCGAATGCAGTTTTTGTGCCAAGGCTGGCTACCTGACAAATCTGCCCAACAGGGTATTTTGCCTTGAGTTTTGGCACTGGGGGACTTTCAGGGACCCAACATTGCATGAGGTTTCAGCAAAAAAGCACCGCACCGGTGCCAATTCGCGACGCACCAGAATGGGCTTCCTATTCCTGCACCAATTCAGGGCCAAGCCTGGCATCATGCCCCTGCAAGCCCGCCAACAGGGCCGGATAGGCCTTTTCCACCAGCCCCGGCGCGCCCTTGACCCCAAGCTCAATGTGCCGACCGTAGGTCGGATGATCGACGCTGGGCAGGCTGAAGACCTTGACACCGGCATGGATGCGCTCGATCTGCTCCATCAGCGGCGTCAGCGTCGCCTCCATCGCCCCATAAACAATCACCGACTTCTCGATCCAGGCAGCACTTCGGTGCAGCGCCGGATACACGGTGTCCAGCACCCATTCGATCATCGGCCAGGCCATCACCGGAAAACCCGGCACGAAGTGGACCGAAGCGAGACTGAAACCGGCAATCTTGTTAAAGGGGTTGGGAATGATGGCGGCACCGACCGGAAACATGCCCATGTTCAGCCGATGCATGTTGTCGCTGCGGTCGGGTTCATAGGCGACGCCCTGCTCTTTGGCCATGTCCTGCATGCGTTCAAGAATCAGCGCCCTGGCCTGCGGGTGCAGCGCCAGTTCAAGCCCGAGCGCCCGGGCCGCGCATTGGCGGGTATGGTCGTCCGGTGTGGCGCCGATGCCGCCGCACGAAAACACGATGTCACCGGACTCGAACGCCCGCTTCAGGGTGGCCGTGATGCGCTGTGGCGAGTCGCCCACATAGTCCGCATAGGCAAGTTGCAGACCGCGCGCCTTCAGCAACTCCACCACCTTGGGCAGATGCTTGTCGGCACGCTTGCCCGAGAGAATTTCATCGCCGATGATGATCAGCCCGAAAACGGGCCCGGCGCTAGAAGGAGTTGTTGGATCCGGAGGATTTGTCATCGGGCAATCTTAGCGCCTCGGACTGTATCAACGGCGCGGTGGCAGGGACAGACGCCGGCGCCGGCCCTGCCCGCTCATCGCGCAAGGCCTGCAAGGCCGCCAGACAGTAATGCGCGAACCAGAGCGAAGAAAAGGCAAAAACCAGCGTATAGATCCAGATCGCCAGCGGCACCAGAATGACGAAAGCGGCCGCGAACAGCGCACCGGAGGCCCATATCAGGCTGGGCGCGGCGCCGAGGTAGCCCGTCAGCACGCCGATGCCCAGCAGCCAACCCCGGTGGCGGCGAAAGATCTCCTTGCGCTCGTCGGCACTGGCATGCTCTGCCAGCGCGTCAAACGCCATCACGCGGTAGGTGAGCCAACCCCAGATCAGCGGCGGCAGCAGCAGAATCAGCGGCGGCACCAGCCACAGCGGAACCGAAATCACCAGTGCAATCAGGGCCAGCAGCGTCGACCCGAGAGACCAGAACAGGCTGATCATCAGCGAGCCGCCTCGTTTGCGCTCGAGCTTCGAAAAGCGCCGCTCGGCCACGAGCATGGTCAGCGCCGGCGTCATCAGAATTGCCACCGTCAAGAGCGACAACACCACAATCACCGGCGTGACCGCGAAAATCACAATCAAAGGCGCAAGCACCAGTTTGAGGCTGCCCGCACCCATGCTCTGCAGCCATGTCCAGACGGTATTGACGACCATCGAACTCTCCAGCCCCTGGCGCACGTAGTCGAGCGCACTGTCCCAGTAGAGGTACCCCAGACCCAGCGCCAGCCCCACCATCAGCAGCAGCGGCAGGAAAGACAGCGCGATGACACGCGGCCGCACGCAATAGGCCACGGCCCGCCAGAAGGAGTCAAGAAACAGGTTCATCGAACAAGCATAACCGCAGCGGCGCGCGCACGCCGAACTTCAGCCCGCAATGCTTGCCAGATCGGCTGCGCCGAGCCAGCGCCAGCACCCCGGTGCCAGTTCATCGGGCAGACGCAAGCCGCCAATCTGCGACCGGTGCAGGGCCTCGACGCGGTTGCCCACCGCCGCCACCATGCGCTTGACCTGGTGGTACTTTCCTTCGGTCAGTGTCAGCCGCAGGTGATGGCTTGCCAGCGCCTGCGCAGCGGCTGCCTTGACCGGCCTGGGGTCGTCGTCCAGCACCACGCCGGCCAGAAGCTTGTTGACTTGCTGATCGTCCAGCGGGTGCTTGACCGTCACCTCGTAGACCTTGGGCACATGGTGCCGCGGCGAACTCATGCGGTGGATGAACTTGCCATCGTCGGTGAGCAGCAGCAAGCCGGTCGTGTCCTGATCCAGCCGCCCGACCGCCTGCACCCCCTGCACCGCGCCTTT
>JBMOJJ010000388.1:0-3254 GCA_049315845.1 Rhodoferax sp. | reverse complement strand
CGCGCCTTGCGGCAGAGGTGCTGGCCAATTCCCGCGGTAGCAATCGCATTGCCAAAGCTTTAGTGGCAGCGGCTGGCGAGCGCAGTTGGCAGGATGCGTTGCGCTTTGAGCGGCAGATGCCCTTTGGCATGCCCGAAGACATGGCGCAGCGTATGGGAGCAGCGGGTCGACCGGGCTAGTTTCAGGCCCAGTCAAATCACACATTCGGGACCCGCTGCGCAATTGAACTGCATTTCGCTCCAATGCTGACGTTCAATTTTGAATGCCGGCTTCGGAGAAAGTTGGCTGACTCTTGAAGACACGAAGTAGAGATCGTCGATCTGCCTGCTCTCAAAGCCGGCATTGGCGTTTGATCTCAAGACTTTGTGTCTTTGGTCCTGCAGTCGCTTTTGATACTATTTCCCCTCAATCGATAGATGAGGGTTTTCCATGAATTCGCGAATCAGGTTTGTGGGCTTGATGTGTGCCGTTGCGCTTTGCGCGATCGGTTGCTCCACGGTTGATAACTCACAAATCATTAAGGTTGCGGTCTCACCCGCATCGCCCCCGATGGTGTTCGAAAAGGACGGCAAATTTGTCGGTTCCGACATCGAAATATTCGAGGGCTACTGCCAATCTCGCACTTGCACACTAAAGATCACAGGCTATGACTGGCAGGGCATGTTGGGCGCTGTTTCTAGTGGTCAGGCGGATGTCGCGTTCTCGGGCATTTCGATCACAGACAAGCGCAAAGAAGTCATGGACTTCTCAACTTCCTATTATGATAATGCGTGGCACTTGGTCAGCATGAAAAGCAAGAACATCAAGGTGACCAACCTGGATCAGATCAAGAAATATTCGATTGGCTATCCCCGCGGCATGGCTTATAGCGACCTGATCAAGAACGAACTTGAGCCCAGAGGCCATTACTCGCTGAGCAAGGTCAAGCTCTACCCCACTTACACAGAGGTGGTGGCCGATCTGCAAAACGGCAGCCTTGATCTGGCTTTCATCGAAGCGCCTGTGTTGGCAGACTTTCAGCACAAGAAAAGTCTGCCAGTTGAGAGTGTCTATAACTTCACGGGCTTTGACAAGTACGGCTTTGCTTTTGTAAAGGGTTCTAAAACCCGCGAAGACTTTGACAAGTATCTGGCTGAACTTGGCTCAGAGAAAATCAAGGCAATTCTTGATAAGTGGATGAAGTAATTTCAACTGCCATTGGCAACATTCTTTGACGCTAGCCGTCTGCACCAACCGTGGCCACAAGTTTGAAGCACTGATTCGATCCGGCGCGACTCAGGATGCCCAGACTGAGATTCAACCGATCTCCACAAATTGCTGGCTGCTTTTGCGACGACGCAAGTACCGATCCGAACTCGCGCCAACGATGCCGACTCCATGAGGCAACCCGGACGGATCAGGCGGCTGAGCCTTCGGTAAAGGGGCGCCACCCTATTGAGAGTGTGGTAGCCGGCATCGCTGCACCAAGAACTGCGTTAAATCAAGGTCCATCGGAACGCAAAGGATCATCATGGCACCGTCTACAGTGGGAGCTTGCCATGAAGCAGAAAATATTGCCCTTCAGTGCCCGCAATACCGACACCGACCACGCCAGCCGCGTCGGTGCAGTGTCGCGCCGCAAGGCACTGCGCTTGAGTGGTTTGGTCGGCATCGGCGCGCTGGCACCGCATCTTCTAAGCGCCTGTGCGGGTGGCGATGAAGCGGCTGTGGATCCGAGGATCGGCTTCAGTTCCCCCGATTTGGCCGACTATAGCGCCCTGAGCTGGACCGGCGCCTTCAAGGCAGCGCACGACAAGTTTTCACGCGAGTACGCCTTCGGAGAATGGAAGGGCGTGGACTGGCCCAGCCTCTACAGCAGGTATGAAACGCGCATCATGCAAGCTCAGGCTGCCGCCGACGAAAGTGCCTACTACCTTGCGCTGCACCAGTACCTTTTTTCGATCCCGGACGGCCACCTCGGCCTCACGGCCAAAAATGACGCAGTGCCGACAGCACTGGCGAAGGCGCGGGCGGGAGGCGGTTTTGGTATGGCCGTGGCCGAACTCGACGATAGACGGGTGATCGCAGCGGCCGTGATCCGTGGCGGTCAGGCCGATCTCGCCGGCATCGCTGTCGGTGCCGAGATCATCGGCTGGGGCGGGCAGGCTGCGCGAGTCGCCATTGGAAACATCGATGTCGGCGCCATCCCCTACAAAATTCTGACTGGCGCCCCCGGCGGTGAGGCGCCGCAGGCCACGCGGGAGCACTATCGATTGGAGCAAGCCAGGCTGCTGACCCGAGGCGCCATCGGTGACGTGATTGAGGTCGTTTTCAGGAACCCCACCTCGCCCATCTCCCGCACGACCAGCCTCTTGGCGGTCGACGATGGGGGGCAGACGTTTTCGCTGCTGAATTTTGCTGCACGGCCGGAACTCTCGGACCAGATCGACTATCGCATCCTGCCGCAAGGCTACGGCTATGTGTTGGTGCGGATGGAACTGGACCTGACCAATCCTGCCGATCCGACCCGGATCTACCAGGAATTTCGCAAGGCTGTTTCCTCGTTTGTTAGCGCCAAAGTACCGGGCGTCATCATCGATTTGCGCGGCAACTACGGCGGCTCGGATCAATTGGCTGCCGACATCTGCGGCTTCTTCTACGCGACACCCTCTTTCTATGAAGCGCAGGAGTACTTCGACAAGCGCGATGGCCACTTCCTGCGCATCACGCTGTCTGAACGCGGTCCCGATCCGTTTGTCAGCGAACTCTCGATCATGCCGCAGAGTCCGCATTACGCCGGACCGGTGGTGGTTCTGGTCAATCCATTCACCAAGAGTTCCGGCGAGGGGCCGCCCCTGTACATCTCGCAACTTGCCCGCGGCAAGGTGATCGGCTTTCATGGTACGAACGGTTCGTACGGCATGGTTGGAGGCTCTATCGCTCTGCCAGCAGGTTACGCGATCGAATATGCATTTGGCCGATCGGTCGACCAGCGTGGGCGTATTCAGCTTGACAGCAGGGATGGCGTCGGTGGCGTGGCGCCCAACCTCCGGGTGCCCATGACGATGGACAACGCACTCGCGTTTGCTGCTGGAGCCGATGTCGTTTTGGATTACGCCATCACCTACCTCAATGGCAGCGCCAACCGTTAACAAGGTCGCCGAAACCGGTAAGCTGATCACGGTCGCGCCCGGCGTGGTCTGGATGCGCATGCCGCTATCTGGTGGAGCGTATTGCGCAGTTGCATGGCGGCTCAGTCAGCGTGGCGAACACGC
>JBMOJJ010000387.1:0-3280 GCA_049315845.1 Rhodoferax sp. | reverse complement strand
GCAGCCAATTCGTCGATGAGGTCTGAGCGGTTCATGGGGCCTATGGTAGCTTGGGCCGGTCCCCAATTGGTCTACCAACTGTGTGACACCTATGCTAGGGGGAACAGTCTTTGGCCTGCCTCTGGTGACAGACAAGTCGACCAGATCCGGTCGTTCAAAAGGTGAAAGACTATCTTCTCGCTGTGGGGGCCCTTACGCAGCAAGTCGAGTATGCGCCAACGTCAACATACTGGATGCGGCCATTCACACTACCCGGCGTCCTACACTTTTCGTCTCAATACAATACCTATAGGGATTGCAGGCGAAGACCAATCGAAGTGATCCATCCGTGCCACGCATAAATTTGATGCAATCTTGCATTGAGACATAAACACGCAAGCTTTGCCAGCAGCACAGCAGCGCCATAAGATGAAAAGGGAAATTTTGTGTCACGACTGACCGACTTGATTGCCCAGGCCAAGGCCAAAGACCCGAAACTGGGCGCTGACCTTGACCAGGAGTTCAGGCACTTGTCATCGCGCGTGCCCTTTGGCTTGAACTTCGAGCGCCATCGCCCGGAGGCGGTGGAACTGCCGCAGCGGCCGATCCGCAAGGGCGACAAAGTGCGTGTGCTGTCGTCGCGGGGTTCGACGAAGAAGGGCGACCAGCGGCTGTGGCAGATCAAGGCTTTCCACAAAACCGATACCGGCAAAGTGGCAGACCTGAATCTGCTGAATACGCAAACGCCGGAATCGCAAACCGTGGCGCTGGACGAACTGGTGGTGGTAGCCGAGTTCCGCGACACCATCTACCCCGGCCTGGTCAGCACGGGCAAGGTACAACGCGGCGGCGACAAGCCGCAGCACACCGTCATCAACGGAGAGAACTACCACGTGCTGAAGGCGCTGACCTACACGCACCGAGGCAAGGTGGACGCCATCTACATAGACCCGCCGTACAACACAGGGGCGAAAGACTGGAAATACAACAACGATTACGTTGAGAGCGATGACCTTTATCGGCACAGCAAGTGGCTGGCGATGATGGAGCGGCGGCTGTTGGTTGCACGGGAACTTCTGAATCCGGCGGACTCAGTGCTAATCGTCACGATAGACGAGAAGGAATATCTGCGG
Source organism: Rhodoferax sp. (assembly GCA_049315845.1). Classification (GTDB taxonomy): domain Bacteria; phylum Pseudomonadota; class Gammaproteobacteria; order Burkholderiales; family Burkholderiaceae_C; genus Rhodoferax. The sequence continues at coordinate 2,168 of JBMOJJ010000387.1, read as the reverse complement.
CTTGGATTGCTGCTGGAGCAAATGTTTCCAGAGGCGGATATTCAAATGATCAGCGCGGTAATTAATCGTGCAGGTTCGTCGCGATCTGGTCGGTTTGCGCGCGTAGATGAGTACATATTCTTCGCTTATTTCGGTGACAGCAAGGTGTCACCATGGGTACGGTCAATGCTCGATACGGAGGCTTCGGATGACGCGAGGACCGTCATGCCCACTGTGTGGTTTACAGCAATTCGTCGGGGAACTGCATCCGCTGAGCGAAATGCTCGACCCAATCTCTTCTACCCGGTATTCATCGACGCTCTGACGGGGGAGTTCCGCGAAGTCGGTAAACCACTTCTAATGAATCAGCGTCGCGACGTGGTGATTTGCCCGCAGGATGCGATCGCACTTTGGCCTGTCACCGGTGATGGGCGCGAGCAAACATGGCGGTTCTCAGCGCCAAGAATGAATGAATACTTTGCAGCAGGTACTGCGCGACTTGGCAAACGTGATCCCGTCACCGGTGAGCGGCCGATCACTTATTTGCAGCCAGGAACGCTTTCAAACATTGAAAATGGCACCTTCGTAGTTACCGGGAGAAATCCTGAAGGAGCTATAGAGTTGGCTATCAAGCGGGCCAAGAACGTAACTCCTCGGACTATTTGGAATCAACCGAGCCATTTTGCAAGAGATCACGGATCGGCTCTGCTTGTTGGTCTCCTCGGTGGTAAGCGCTTCGACTTTCCCAAGTCTCTGTACTCCGTCGAAGACGCACTTCGGTTTTTCGTCTTCAATAAGCCCGAGGCTGTAATTGTCGATTTCTTTGCAGGCTCCGGCACAACTGCTCACGCTGTGATGCGACTAAATAGGCAAGATAGCGGCAGGCGCCAGAGCATTTGCATAAGCAATAACGAAGTCAGCGAAGTCGAACAAAAATCACTCCGAGAACAAGGACTTCGTCCTGGTAACCCGCGCTGGGAACAGTGGGGCATTTGCGATTACGTCACCAAGCCGCGCATTAGCGCCGCCATCACCGGCAAGGCACCCGACGGCGAACCGATCAAGGGAGACTACAAGTTCACCGACGAATTCCCGATGGCCGACGGCTTCGAGGAAAACGCCGAGTTTTTCACCCTGACCTACGAAACGCCGGTCTCCATCAGCCACAACCGAGCCTTCGAGCGCATCGCGCCGCTGCTGTGGCTGCGCGCGGGTAGCCGTGGCCAGCGTATCGACAAGTTGCCGACCCAAGGCTGGGCGGTGGTGGAAGCCTATGGGCTGCTGGTGGAAATCGATACCGCCACACCGTTCATCAAAGCCGTGCACAAGGCCCAGGGGCTGCGCATCGCCTACATCGTCACCGACGACGACCGCCGCTTCCAGGCGCTTGCACGCCGCCTGCCCAACGGCGTGGAGCCGGTTCGGCTTTACGAGTCGTACCTGACCAACTTCAGTTTTTCGAACGGGGAGTAAGGGATGAAGTTCACGCTGAAGCAGCCCTACCAGACAGATGCCGTGCGCGATGCCCTGGGCAACTTGAAGAAGGCGCGCAAGGAATGGCAGGTCGACCACTGCAAGAGCGCTTTCTCACTCACCGCCGTCACCGGCGCCGGCAAGACCGTGATGGCCGCTGCCGCCTTGGAGGCGCTGTTTCATGGCGACGATGAATACGATTTCGATGCCGACCCCGGTGCGGTGGTAATCTGGTTCAGTGACGACCCATCACTCAACGAGCAGACGCGCTTTCGGCTGATGGAGGCCAGCGACCGCATCCAGCACACCGACATGGTCGTGGTCGAGAACACCTTCAACCGCGCCAAGTTCCAGGCCGGCAAGATTTACTTCCTGAACACGCAAAAGCTGGGCAAGAACAGCCTACTGGTGCGCGGCCACGACCCGGACGAACTGGAAGCCAAGGCCGGAGCGCTGCTACCGGACACGCGTCCTGACCTGCGCTCGCACACGATGTGGGACACCATCCGCAATACCATCGATGACCCCAGCCTGACGCTGTACCTGATACTGGACGAAGCGCACCGCGGCATGGGCAAACCCAGCGCTGCAAGCCAAAGCGCGAAGAGCACCATCGTCCAGCGGCTCATCAATGGCGCGCATGGCGTGCCCGGCATTCCGGTGGTGTGGGGCATCTCCGCCACCGTCGAACGCTTCAAGGAGGCCATGAAGGACGC
>JBMOJJ010000065.1:0-14754 GCA_049315845.1 Rhodoferax sp. | reverse complement strand
GCCGTCTTTGCGCTGAGCCTTGAACTGCTGGTTGGCGGCACCGGCCTGGTGTGCTTCGGACAGGCCGCGTTCCTGGGCATAGGCGCCTACGCGGCGGTATTGCTGTCGCCGCAGGACAGTTCCGCGTCGATGCTCTGGTTGCTGCCGGCCTGCGTGCTGGCGGCGGCGCTGTACGCGCTGCTGGTGGGCGTGCTGTCGCTGCGCACCAGCGGCGTCTATTTCATCATGGTGACGCTGGCCTTTGCGCAGATGGCCTACTACGTCGCGCATGACACGCCGCTGGGCGGCGGCACCGACGGCATCTACATGAGCACCAAGCCGGTGCTGGGCGGCCTGCTCGACCTCGACAAGCCGCTGGCGCTGTACGGCTTTACGCTGGCCTGCCTGATCGCGATCTTCGCCTTTCTGGCACTGCTGCTGCGATCGCGCTTTGGCCGCGCGCTGGCCGGCATCCGGGTCAACGAGCAGCGCATGCGGGCGACAGGCTTTTCGACCTTCAACTACAAGCTGGCGGCCTTCGTGATCTCGGGCGGCATCGCCGGGCTGGCGGGATTCCTGTTCGCGGTCAAGGACGGCTATGTGAATCCGGAACTGATCAGCTGGCACGTCTCGGGCAATGTGCTGATCATGATCATTCTGGGCGGCATCGGATACCTGCGCGGCGCGATCGTCGGCGCCTTTGCCTTTGCGCTGCTGCAGGAACTGTTCAAGTCGGATGCGATCTTTGGCGACTTCGCCAAGCATTGGCAACTGGGGCTGGGCCTGACCATCATCGCCAGCGTCGCCCTGCTGCCGCGCGGACTGGTGGGCGTGCCGCAGCAGCTCAAGCAGCGCCTGCTGGGTCGCTCTGGCGCAGCCGAGCGGGCGGCGCCTGGCGAGGCCGATGATGAGTGAACCCGAAGTGCTGTTGCGGGCTCGCGAGCTCACGCGCCGCTGGGGCGGCCTGATCGCGCTGAGCAAGGTTTCGCTGGAGCTCGAGCGCCGCAGCGTGCATGCGGTGATCGGGCCCAACGGCGCCGGTAAATCCACGCTGATCAACGTGCTGTCAGGCGAGATCGACCCGTCCGGCGGCAGGATCGAACTGCTGGGCCAGGATGTGACGAGTTGGGCGCAGCCGCGGCGCGCCCGCGCCGGCCTGGGCCGCAGCTACCAGCGCAACACCATCTACCCGAGCTTCAGCGTGTTCGAGAACTGCCGGCTGGCGGCGCAGATGCGTGTGCCCAGGCCATGGGCGTTCTGGCAGGATGCCCAGGCCTGCGCGGACAGCGGGCGCGCCGCGCGCGAAGCGGCCGAGCGCGCCGGGCTGGGCACGCTGCTGGAGCGCATCGCCGGCCTGCTGTCGCACGGGCAGAAGCGCCAGCTCGAAATTGCGATGTGCCTGGCGACCAGCCCCGAGGTGCTGCTGCTCGATGAACCGCTGGCCGGCATGGGCGCAGAGGAAACCGAGCGCATGCTGGCGCTGCTGGCAGAACTGAAGGCAGACCACGCGATACTGCTGGTCGAGCACGATATGGACGCGGTGTTCCGCATCGCTGACCGCATCACGGTGATGGTCAACGGCGCCGTGATCGCGTCGGGCTCGCCCGACTTCGTGCGCAACAACGCGGCGGTGCGGATCGCCTACCTTGGAGAAGCCGGCGATGAGCAGTGAGCTGATCGTCCAGGCGCGCGGCCTTCATGCCTGGTATGGCTCCAGCCATGTGCTGCACGGTATCGACCTGCAGATCGCGCGCGGCGAAACCGTGGGTCTGCTGGGTCGCAACGGCATGGGCAAGAGCACGCTGATCCGCACGCTGCTGGGCCACGTCCGCCAGCGTGACGGCCAGATCGGCCTGTTCGGGCAGGACGCCTCACGCTATCAGCCGCACCAGGTCGCGCGCCTGGGCATTGCCTACGTGCCCGAAGGTCGCGGCGTCTTCCCCAATCTGTCGGTGCGCGAAAATCTGGTGATGGCGGCACGGCGCGGACGAGACGGCCGCAATGACTGGAGCCTGGCGCGCGTGCTGCAGACTTTTCCCAGGCTGGGTGAGCGGGTCGCGCAAATGGGCGGTCAGTTGTCGGGTGGCGAGCAGCAGATGCTGTCGATTGGCCGCGCGCTGATGACGCATCCGGAACTGATCGTGCTCGACGAGGCGACCGAAGGCCTGGCGCCGCTGATCGTGGCCGACATCTGGCGCGTGATCGGCGAGATCCGCGAAAGCGGCATCGCCACGCTGATCGTCGACCGTGACTACCGCAAGGTGCTGGCCCGCTCGAACCAGGCTGTCGTTTTGCAGAAAGGGCGCGTGGTGCTGCAGGGCGCTTCGCGCGAACTGCTCGGCAATCCAGCCCTTTCGGCCTATCTCGGAGTCTGAACCGCAAGCAATCCTGGAGATGAAATGCAGATGAACTACAGCGACATCCTCTACGCCAAGGCCGACGGCATTGCCACCATCACGATCAACCGGCCCAAGGCCTACAACGCCTTTACCGCCAACACCTGCGAGGAGATGATCCACGCCTTCAAGGACGCGGACCACGACCGCGCGATCGGCGTCGTGGTGCTGACGGGCGCCGGCGACAAGGCCTTTTGCACCGGCGGCGACCAGGGCACGCAGGACGGCGGCTATGGCGGGCGCGGCACGATCGGACTGCCGATCGAGGAATTGCAGAGCGCGATCCGCGACTGCAACAAGCCGGTGCTGGCCCGCGTCAACGGTTTTGCGATTGGCGGCGGCAATGTGCTGGTGACCCTGTGCGATCTGGCCATCGCCTCCGACAACGCCCAACTGGGCCAGGTCGGCCCGCGCGTCGGCTCGGTCGACCCCGGTTTTGGCACCGCGCTGCTGGCGCGGGTGGTGGGCGAAAAGAAGGCGCGCGAAATGTGGTACCTGTGCCGCCGCTACAGCGCGCAGCAGGCGCTCGAAATGGGTCTGGTCAATGCGGTGGTGCCGCAGCCCGAACTCGACGCCGAAGTGCGCAAATGGTGCGAGGAAATCCTGGACAAGAGTCCGACCGCGATCGCACTGGCCAAGAAGTCCTTCAACGTGGACACCGAAATGATCCGCGGAATGGGCAGTCTGGCGATGCACGCGCTCAAGCTCTATTACGAAACGCCGGAGTCGGCCGAGGGCGGCAACGCCTTTCGCGAAAAGCGCAGGCCCGAGTTCCGCAAACACGTCAAGTAAGACCGCTTGCCGCGGCTGCGCCGGCCTGGCGCTGACGGCGACACCGGACCGGACTGCTCAGACCGGGGGCGACCGCAGGACGAAGCGCGGCACAATGCGGCACTTCAATTCAGTAATCACAACAAACAGATGTAGTGTTTGCAACATAGATGGTGGATAATGTTCCAGCGTCATTCCTGTTTCAACAGACTGTTCCCACCATGCGTAAATACCTGCACATCGATCTTGCCGACCGCTCCATACGGACGGAGGAACTTCAGGGCGAGGCGATCGTCCGCGCTGGGCGCTACCTGATCGCCAGGACGCTGCTCGAGATGGGCGCGGCGGGCGTTGATCCGATGTCGCCGCAGAATCCGCTGATCTTTTCCGCCGGGCCGTTCGCCGGCACCAACTTCTCCAACGCCAACCGGCTCAGCGTGGGCTGCAAGAGCCCGCTGACCGGCGGCATCAAGGAGGCCAACACCGGCGGCACCTTCGGCTTCGCCCTCGGGCAGCTCGAGATCGCGGGATTCACGCTGAGCGGCGCGTCGCCCGAATGGAGCGTCATCCGCATCACCAAGGACGGCCAGATCGCGTTCGAAAGCGCCGAGCCCTACATGGGCAAAGGCAACAACGAGGTGGCCCGCATGCTGATCGAAAAGCATGGCAAGAAGATCAGCTTCGCGCTCTGCGGCCCGGTCGGCGAGTACCTTGGCCTGATGGCCGGCATCTCATTTGCCGACACCAACGGCCGCCCGTCGAGGCTGGCTGCGCGCGGCGGCGTCGGCGCGGTGATGGGAAGCAAGCGGATCAAGGCGATCGTCGTCGACACGCACAAGATGCCGACCTTCCACGACCGCCAGAAAGTGATGGGCGCGGTGCGCGAGTACGGCGCCAAGCTCGCCAAGGAACCGGCGATCGACAACTTCAAGCGCCTGGGCACGGCGATGGTGGGCGACATGACCAATTACATCGGCGGCCTGCCGGTGCGCAACTTCAGCGCCGGGCGCCTGGTCGAAGAAAAGGACGGCCCGTTCAAGCTCGGCGGCACCTACATCCGCGAGCTCAATCTGGCGCGCGGCGGCAAGACCGCGCACGACTGCATGCCGGGCTGCATGATCGAGTGCAGCAACGTCTACTTCGACGACAAGGGCCAGGAGATGGTTTCGCCGCTGGAGTACGAGACATTGGGTCTGGTCGGCAGCAACTGCGGCCTCAATGACCCGGACGACGTGGCGCGACTGAACGCCGTGGCCAACGATCTGGGCATCGACACGATCGAACTCGGCGCCACGCTCGGTGTGCTGATGGAGGCCGGCCAGGGCGCGTTCGGTGACGCCGCCTTCATGATGGCGGCGCTGGACGACATTCGCGCCGGCAACGAGCGCGGCCGGCTGCTGGCGCAGGGCACGGCCCGGGTCGGCGAGCATTACGGCGTCGCGCGGGTGCCGGTCATCAAGCGCCAGGCCATCAGCGCCTACGACCCGCGCGTGATCGAGGTCACCGGCATCTCGATGATGCTGACCGCGCAAGGCGCCGACCACACAGCGGGCAACCTGCCTGCCTTCGACTGCAAGGGTAAGAGCACCGAGGAACTGGTGGCGGTCAGCATCGGTGCGCAGGTCTCGGCTGCGGCGGCGGACTCGCTCGGGCTGTGCATTTTCGGGCGTTCCGTCAGCGACACCAATCCGCAGCTGATCGTGACCGCGCTCAATGACGCGCATGGCACCGAGCTCGAAGAGTCGTTCCCGAAGACGATAGGGCGCGAGGTGCTCGAGATGGAGCGCAAGTTCAACCGACTGGCCGGATTCTCCGATGGCGACGACGAGTTGCCCGACTTCTTCTACCGCGAAATGCTTGCGCCAACCGGCAACGTCGCGCGCCACCACGGCGCGGAAGTCAACCGCCACCTTGACCAGTTCATCCCGCGCGGCTAGTGGCACCGCGGCCTTTTCTTCTAGGCAAACCCTTTCACTGATGGCCACAGCAGCGACAGCCAAGCCGGCAGGCAGCGCCAGGAAGCCCTCGGGACAGGCTGCGGGTGCGCGCGAGTTGACGGCGCAGGCAACCCGCGAGCGCATCCTGAAGGCGGCGATCAAGGTGTTCGCCAAATCGGGCTTTGCCGGTGGACGCGTCGAGCAGATTTCCAGAGCCGCGAAGTCCTATGACCGGATGATCTATTACTACTTCGGCAGCAAGGAAAAACTGTTCATTGCCGCGCTGGAAGAAATCTACCGCCGCTTCTGCGCGGCCGAGGCGCAGATCGATCTCGATCTGGCGCAGCCGGCCCAGGCGCTTCGAACGCTTGTCCTGTTCACCTGGAACTATTACCAGAAGCACCCGGAATTCATCACGCTGCTCAATAGCGAGAACCTGCACCGCGGCCGACATGTCTCGAAGTCGATGCGCGCCCGAGAGTATTCCGCGACCGCCATTTCGCTGCTCGAAGGCGTTCTGAAAAGCGGCATCCGCACGCAGGTATTTCGCAGCGATGTCGATGCGCGCGACATCTACCTGACGATCGCCTCGCTCAGCTACTTCTACCTTTCCAACCGCTTCACGCTGACAGCGTTTTTGGGCGAGAACCTCGAGGCGCCGGTCGCGCTGGCGCATTGGGAAGAATTCATCACGGATGCCGTGCTGCGCGTCGTCGCGGCGCCTGCCGCTCTGCTAAACTGAATGTAGTATCTACTTAACCAAAGCGGACCGCCGGCCTGGGCTCCGGTCTGCCCTACCAAGCAAGGAAGACACCATGGCGAACCCGGTAGCAAGTGAGAAATCTGGCAAAGTCGTGATCAGCAACATCGGCCTGCTGTTGTCGGGCGACATCGACCGACCTATCCTTGATGCCGACACGATTGTCGTCAACGACGGTCTGATCGTCGCTGTCGGCAGGGCCGCGGACTGTGACCTCGAGCATGCTCAGACCGTCATCGATGCGCAGCAGACCTGCGTCGCGCCGGGCCTGATCGACAGCCACGTTCATCCGGTCTTTGGCGACTGGACGCCACGGCAGAACCAGACCGGATGGATCGACTCGACCATGCACGGCGGCGTCACCACGATGATCTCGGCGGGCGAAGTCCACCTGCCCGGGCGGCCCAAGGACATCGTCGGCCTGAAGGCGCTCGCGATCACCGCGCAGCGCGCGTTCGACAACTTCCGTCCTGGCGGCGTCAAGGTGCTGGCCGGCGCGCCCATCATCGAGAAGGGCATGGTCGAGCAGGATTTCAAGGATCTGGCCGACGCCGGCGTCACCCTGCTCGGCGAGGTCGGCCTGGGGTCGGTCAAGGCCGGCTACGAGGCCGCGCAGATGGTTCGTTGGGCCCGCAAGTACGGCATCCAGAGCACCATCCATACCGGCGGCCCCTCGATCCCCGGCTCCGGCCTGATCGACAAGGACGTGGTGCTGGAGGCCGATGCCGACGTCATCGGCCATATCAACGGCGGCCACACCGCCCTGTCGGAAACCCATGTCTGCGAACTGTGCGAAAAGTCCTCGCGCGCGATCGAGATCGTGCACAACGGCAATGAGAAAGTGGCGATCGCCGCGGCGCAGGCGGCGCTGCAGCTCAAGTGCCCGCACCGCGTGATCCTCGGCACCGATGGACCGGCCGGCTCAGGCGTCCAGCCGCTGGGCATGCTGCGCATGGTGGCGCTGCTGTCCAGCCTGGGCGGGATACCGGCCGAACTGGTGTTCTGCTTCGCCACCGGCAACACCGCGCGCCTGCGCCATCTGAACTGCGGCCTGATCGAGGTCGGCCGCGCGGCTGACTTCGTGTTCATGGACAGGGCCCAGCATACCGCCGGGCGCGACCTGCTCGACAGCGTTGGGCGCGGCGACATACCCGGCGTCGGCATGGTCATGATCGACGGCATCGTGCGCTGCGGGCGCAGCCGCAATACGCCGCCGGCTACCGCGATCCCGATCGTGCTGCAAGGCGCCTAGCCACCGCCATGCAGACACCGCAAATGACTGGCAGGACCGGCGCTTATCTGCGACCGCAGACGATAGCTCAAGCCCTGGCTTCGCTGGCGCAATCGCCGTGGACCGTGCTGGCCGGAGGCACCGATTTTTATGCCTCCCGCGGCGCTCAGCCCATCACCGAGCCCATCCTCGACATCAGCGCGATAGCCGATCTGCAGGTCCTGCGCGACGAGGGCGCGCTGTGGCGCGTCGGCGCGACCGTGACCTGGAGCCGGATTGTTCGCGCCGAGCTTCCGGCGCAGTTTCGCGCGCTGCAATCGGCGGCGCGCGAAATCGGCGGTGTGCAGGTGCAGAACAGCGGCACCCTCGGCGGCAACATCTGCAATGCTTCACCAGCGGCCGATGGCATCCCGGTGCTGCTGGCGCTCGATGCGCGGGTCGAACTTGCCTCGCTGGCGGGCACGCGCACGATGGCGCTGGACGAGTTTGTGCTCGGTCCGCGCCGGACCGCCCGGCTTGCCGGCGAGTTGTTGACCGCCATTCTGGTACCCCGACGCGAGGCGGCCAGGTCCAGTTTCATCAAGCTCGGACACCGCCGCTATCTGGTGATTTCGATCGCGATGGTGTCCGCCGTGTTCGAGCTCGATGCGGCTGGCGTGGTCACCTATGCCGGGATTGCGGTCGGGTCCTGCTCCGCAGTGGCGCAGCGACTGCTGACACTGGAAGCAAGACTGCTCGGCAAGCCGGCCGGGCCAGGTCTGTCCCAATGGGTGCAGCCCGAGGATCTGGCCGCGCTGAGGCCGATCGACGACGTGCGCGGCACCGGCGCCTACCGGCTTGATGTGGCGCTGACGCTGGTGAGACGGGCAATCGAAGAGGCTTTTCATGAATAAGACGGACCCGACACCAGCTGACACGCAGCATCTGCAGACGATACGCCTGAACCTGAACGGCAAGGCGGTCGAGGTCACGACCGCGCCGTCCAGGCGTTTGTCGGACGTGCTGCGCGAGGATCTGGGACTGACCGGAACCAAGGTCGGCTGCCAGGTGGGCGACTGCGGCGCCTGCACCGTGCTGCTCGACGGCGAGCAGGTCTGCTCGTGCATCACGGCCGTCGCGCAATGCGCGGACCGCAGCATCACGACGGTCGAGGGGCTGGCGCAAGAAGGCCGGCTCAATCGCCTGCAACAGGCCTTTCTGGCGCATGGCGCGGCGCAGTGCGGCATCTGCACCCCGGCCATGCTGATGGCTGCGACCGATGTGCTGCGGCGCCACCCCGAGCCGACCGAACAGCAGGTGCAGGACGGTCTGGGCGGCGTGCTGTGCCGCTGCACCGGTTATCGCAAGATCATCGAGGCGGTGCTGGCAGTGGCGCACGGAGAGTTCGATCTGCCGCAGCCGGCGGCCGGCCAGGCGGTCGGCGCGCGCATCGCCCGGCTCGACGGCCAAGCCAAGATCACCGGGACGGAGAAATTCGGCGCCGACCAGTACCCGCAAGACTGCCTGTGGCTGCGCACCGTGCGCTCGCCGCATGCGCGCGCCACGTTCACGCTCGGCGACCTTGCTGCATTCAGGCGCCGGCACCCGGAAGTGGTCGCCGTCTTCACGGCCGCCGATGTGCCGGAAAACAGCTTCGCGGTGTTTCCGGAGCCCAAGGATCAGCCGGTTCTGGCCGACGGCCATGTGCGCCTGCGCGGCGAGGCGGTGCTGCTGATCGTGGGCGCGATGGACGCGGTGCAGGCGATTGCCGAGTCCGACATCCCGATCACCTGGCGCGTGCAAGCAGCGCTCGACACCAGCGAAAAGGCGCTGGGCGCCACCGGCGACCTGCTGCACGACTTCGCGCCGGAAAACGTCCTCTGTCGCGGTCGCGTCGTCAAGGGCGAGATCGAGACCAGCCTGCGCGCGTCGGCCTTTGTGGCTGAGGACGAATACCGGACCGGCTATGTCGAGCACGCCTATATCGAACCCGAGGCCGGCTACGCGGAAGTGTTTGAAGAGCACGGCGAGCAGCGCATCCGCATCTTCGCCTGCACCCAGACGCCGGTGATGGACCGCGACGAAGTGGCGCGCGTGCTGCAAATTCCAAAGCAGGCGGTGCACATCGTGCCTTCGGCGGTCGGCGGTGGTTTCGGCGGCAAGCTCGATGTCTCCATCCAGCCTCTGCTGGCGCTGGCGGCCTGGCGTCTGAAGCGGCCGGTGCGCACCGTCTACACCCGGATGGAGTCGATGCAGTCGACCACCAAGCGCCATCCGTCGCGCATCCGCGCCCGCTATGGCTGCGATGCGCAGGGTCATCTGACCGCGCTCGATTTCCATGGTGATTTCAACACCGGCGCCTACGCCAGTTGGGGCAGCACGGTGGCCAATCGCGTCCCGGTCCATTCGACCGGGCCGTATTTTGTTCCCAACCTGCGCGCGCTGACACGCGCGGTTTTCACCCACAACGCGATCTCGGGCGCCTTTCGCGGCTTCGGCGTGCCGCAGGCGCACATCGTGACCGAGGCGCTGCTGGACGAACTGGCGGAAAAAGTGGGCATGGACAAGCTCGCCTTTCGGCTCATGAACGCGATCCGCGCCGGCCAGGCGACCGCGACCGGGCAGGTGTTGTCGGCCAGTGTCGGCATGGCGCAGTGTCTGCAGGCGTTGCAGCCGGCGTGGCAGGCGGCTCAGGCGATGGTGCTGGCATTCAATACTGAGGCCGCGGCCAGCGCCAGCGCGTTACGGCGCGGCGCCGGCGTCGCCGGCATGTGGTACGGCATCGGCAATACCGTGATCGCCAATCCATCGACCATGACCGGCGCATTGCGCCGCGATGGCCGGCTCTTTCTTTACAACGGCGCGCAGGAGATCGGGCAGGGCAGCGCCACCGTCATGCCGCAGATCTTTGCCGACGCGGTCGGCCTGCCGGTCGCTCTGGTCGATCAGGTGATGGGCGACACCGACCTGACCGAGGACGCGGGCAAGTCGTCGGCGTCGCGCCAGACCTTCGTCTCCGGCAATGCGGCCAGGTTCGCCGGCGAGGATATCCGGCGACAACTTCTGCAACGGCTGGGTTTCGGGCCAGACGCCAGGCTCAGCGTGGCCGCAACGGTGCTGAGCGGCGTCGCAGACGGCGTCGAAAGACAACTCGACCTGTCCAGCCTGCCAGCCAGCCAGCGCGGCGACGTGGTGTCCGGCCGGGGCTACTTCAGTCCGCCCACGGTGCCGCTGGACGCCAACGGCCAGGGCGTGCCGTATGCCAGCTACGGCTTTGCCGCGCAGCTCGCCGAGGTCGAGGTCGACATCGAACTGGGCACCGTCAAGGTCCTGCATATCCATGCGGCGCACGACGTCGGCCGCGCGGTCAACCCGACGCAGGTCGAGGGTCAGATCCACGGCGGTATCGCGCAGGGGCTGGGGCTGGCCTTGATGGAAGAGTACCTCAGCGGGCGCACCGACAACCTGCACGACTACATGATCCCCACCGCCGGCGACATTCCGCCGATCACCGTGCACATCATCGAGGACAGCGAGCCGCTTGGACCGTATGGCGCAAAAGGTGTCGGCGAGCCGGCGCTGGTGGCGACGGCGCCGGCCATCCTCAATGCGATCCATGCCGCGACCGGCGTGCGCGTCAGGCAGATCCCGGCGACGCCGGACCGCCTGCGGCTGGCCATCCTGGCGCGCCAGGCGACGCCAAATGACGGGTAAATACCAATGCCCCGTAGAGCCCGATGCACTACATTCAAAAATGTAGCAACCGCAACATAAGCATTCAGTTCCCACTACATTTGCAGCGATGACCCCGACCTTCCAACTTATCGCCATCGGGTGCGCACGATGACGGAACACAGCAAGACAGACGGCTTGCCCGGCATCGATGCGCTGGCCCATACCCCCGAAGCGCAGAAGGCGCGGCCGCGCAACGAGCGGATGAACATCGAAAAGATCGAGTGCAATGCCTGTCCTGTGCTATGCCAGATCTCGGATGGCCGCAGTGGCGCCTGCGACCGCTATGCCAACCACGGCGGCACCCTGGTGCGGCTCGACCCGGTGCTGATGCTGCGCCGCGCGCTGGCCGACGGCGAGGCCGCGGTTGTCCCCTTCCTGAAGCGCGTCGCCGGCGCGCCGGATGCCATTGAAGCGCCGCAGGACGGCGCAGACCTGTGCCTGGCAGACGAGGTCTTCATCACCGGCGTCGGCTCGTCGACCACCTACCCCGACTACAAGCCGGCTCCCTTCATCGTTTCGTCCGAGGTCGCCGGAGTCGATCTGGTCACGGTCGTCACCGAGGGGATTTTCAGCTACTGCAGCTTCAAGGTGAAGATCGACACCGACCGATTCCTCGGCGCCGAGCAGGCCAACGTGCGCTGCAAGGGCGAGGTCGTCGGCCATGTGACGACGGCGGAATACGGCTCGCAGATGCTGTCGCTCGGCGGCGTCCATCACCTGACCGGCGGCAGCAAGAAAGAGGGGCGCGTGACGGCCGAGATGATGGCCGCGCTCGGCAACAAGCAGGCGGTCGAGTTCACGATCGACGGCGGCGCGCAGATGCTGATCCAGGCCGGTCGCGCGCCCATCGTCAACGGCGTCGAGGAAAAGCGCATGCGGCTGGGCTGCGGCTCCGCCACCGTCGGCATTTTCGCCGAGCAGTGCGTCGGCAAGGCGGACGAGGTGGTGGTGGTCGATGATCACATCACCGGCGTGCTGACCGAGCATCAGTCGGGTCGCTGTCTGGACATGCGGGCCTCGGGGATCAGGATGCGGGGCCGCAAATCAACGCCCGGCCGCTATTTTCAGGTCGCCAATCCCGGCACCGGCTGGGGTGGCACGGACATCGCGGACCCGCTCTCCATCATCGAGGGCTGGGACGCCGGGAAGGCATGGCCGGGATTGCGCCTGCTGATGACATCGACCACCGGCGAGCACGCCGCCTGGTACGTGCTGGACCAGCAACTCCAAGCGGTCGAGCAGGACATGCCGGCCGACGTGCGCCGCATCGTCGAGCGCATCGGCGAAAACTGCGAGCCCTCGCAGTCGAGCGTGCTCTTTCTGGCCGGCGCCGGCGGCAGCCTGCGCGCCGGTGTGACCGAGAACCCGGTTCTGCTGACGCGCGCGATCAAGGACGCGCTGGTGAATGTGACCTGCGGCGGAGCGCCCGCCTACGTCTGGCCTGGCGGCGGCATCACCGTGATGGTCGACGTGATGCGCATGCCGGACAACAGCTTCGGGACCGTGCCGACACCGGCGCTGGTGGCGCCGATCGAGTTCAGCATGAAGCTCGACGACTACCGCGCGCTCGGCGGTCATATGGACTATGTGCGCACGCTGAAAGACGCACTGTGCCGGGGTGCCTGGCACAGCGAAGGTGCGCCGACCGCCCGCGCCTGGGCGCAGTTGCCGCCGAACAACCCCTGGCCGCTGGGGCGAGCGCCCCTGCTCGGTTGAAACGCAGCAGCCATGCCAGCGCAACGCTCACCACTGCCGGACGGCCGCTGGCATTTTCAGCACGGCCCGATCGACATCGTGATCGGCGCCAGCGGCAGCCCGGCCGCGTTGGAAATGGCGCACGCGCAGGCGTGGAGCCGCTTCACCGGCATTCTCGATGAACTGGTGCAGGAACTGCGCGTGCTGCGCCGTCCGGTCGGCGGCGAGTGCCCGTTGCGGGGTCCGATCGCGCGGCGCATGTGGCATGCCTGCCTGCCCTTCAGGACCTCTTTTGTCACGCCGATGGCGGCGGTGGCGGGAGCGGTCGCGCAGGAACTGATCGCCTGCTACGCCAGCGCCGGCGTGACAAGCGCGTGGGTCAATAACGGGGGCGACATCGCACTGCACCTGGCGGACGCGCAGTCGCTGCGGATCGGCCTCTATGCCGATCTGGCCCGGCTGGATCCGCAGCAAATGCGCGGCGGCATCTGCATTGACGGCCAGTTCGAGGTCTCCAGTGCGATGCCGGTGCGCGGGATTGCCACCAGCGGCTGGCGCGGGCGCAGTTTTTCGCTCGGGATCGCCGACAGTGTCACGGTGCTGGCGCTGACCGCGGCGCAGGCCGATGCGGCAGCGACCGTGATCGCGAACGCGGTCGATCTGGATGACGCGCGGATCGAGCGCCGACCGGCCTGCGAGCTCAAGGACGACACGGATCTGGGCGCGATACCGGTGACGGTCGATGTTCCACGACTGGAATCAGGACTGGTAACGCAGGCCTTGCAGGCGGGGCTCAGGCGTGCGCAGCAGTTGCGCCGCGCCGGCCTGATCTGCTCGGCGGCGTTGGTCTGCCAGAGCCAGATCGCGACCACCGACACGGCGGGCTTGCGAACCCTGAAGAGTCGGCATCCGCACAGGCAATCTGGCCTGCTATTTGCTTGACAACAAGTGGACGCAAATCAATGATTGAAATACGACGCATCTTTACCCACGTGGAGCAGATTCATCACGAATTTGGTCCGGTCGCACAAGCGCCGTTGTTGCGCGGCGCCATCGGCGTGGTGCTGAGCAACCCCTTCGCCGGACGCTATGTGCCCGAGATCGCCTCGATGATGGACGAGCTGCAGCCGGTGGGTGTCGAGATGGCCGAGCGCCTGCGCGCGGCGATGGGCGTGCCGGCACAGCGCATCGAGGGCTACGGAAAAGGCGCGATCGTGGGCGCCGCCGGAGAAATTGAGCACGGTGCGCTCTGGCATGTTCCGGGCGGCTACGCGATGCGCGAACTGCTGGGCTGGAAAGGCGACCGCGACGCCTACGCCAAGGGGCAGGGCGAGGCAAAGACCGGGCAACCGGGCAACGCGCTGGCGATCGTGCCGTCGACCAAGAAGGTGGGCGCTCCGGGGGCCGCCCTGGATGTACCACTCACGCATATCAACGCCAGTTACGTGCGCAGCCATTTCGATGCGATCGAGGTGCGCGTTCCGGGCGCGCCGCGGGCCGACGAGATTGTCTTCATTCTCGCGATGAGCACCGGCCCGCGCATCCATGCACGGGTCGGCGGTCTGGCGGCAAACGCGATCAGCAAGTGGGACGGCCTGCGCTGACGCGCTGCCTGGCCTGAGCTCAACATTGAAGGAAATACCATGACTGCCAGGATCCGAAAAATCATTGTCCAGGTCGATGAAACCCGCATCGAGATGGGAAAGACCATAGCCCCGCCAACCCGCAGGGCGCTGGCCATGGCGGTGATTGAAAACCCCTACGCAGGCGTTTATTCAGAGAACCTCGACGCCTTGATCGCGATCGGCGACGAACTCGGCGCGCTGCTCGGACAAAAATGCGTGGAGGCGCTGGGCATCCAGCCCTCGCAGGCGCAGAGTTACGGCAAGGCCGCGATTGTTGGCGAAGCCGGCGAACTGGAACATGCCGCCGCGCTCCTGCATCCCAAGCTCGGCGCGCCGCTGCGCAAGGCGGTTGAGAAAGGCGCCGCGCTGGTGCCTTCGGCCAAGAAGATGGGCGGACTCGGAACGGCGGTCGACGTTCCGCTCGGCCACAAGGACGCCGCCTTTGTGCGCAGCCACTTTGACGCGATCGAGGCGCGTGTCAGCGACGCGCCGCGCGCCAATGAAATCGTGGTTGCGGTGGCGGTCACGGCCAGCGGGCGGCCGCTGGCGCGTATCGGGGGCCTGCAGGTCGGCGAGATCGTGGGCCAGGACGGCCTGCGCTGAATGGGAAGCTGTCGGCCATCGGTCGAGGTCGGTTTTTTTGTTG